>JAZKCP010000058.1:0-37470 GCA_040388035.1 Bacteroidota bacterium
TTGTTCTATATGTAATTCCAAAAAGCAAAAAATACCTCCCGGTTTGTATTCTGATTCCTTGAATTTTGTAATGTCGCAACCAAAATCCTTTAAAGCCTGTTCTCTTGTAATTCCGTCCTGGTCTTTTCGTTGAAGTTCGCCTTCTTCAAGTTTGCCTAAGATTCCGCGTGAACCAAAAAGCCCTTTGTTGAAACGCCAGCCTTCTTCATCGGCGAATGATATGACTTCTATCGGTCTTTCCGGAACAATACCATTTTCATGTAATGTCCGAACAACTTCAATCGCGCACAAAACTCCGGCCACACCATCAAATCGTCCACCATAAGGTTGCGAATCTAAGTGTGAACCCATCATTAAAACGGGTAAGTCAGGATTTTTGCCTTCCAATCTTCCAATTAGGTTTCCAAAATTATCAATGCGAACCGACATTCCTGCTTCCTTCATCCAGGAAGCGGCAATTTCAAATCCCTGTTTTTCCAATGCGGTATGCGCAGGTCGACAGGTTCCTGTGTCACCAATTTTTCCGATTTCGGACATTGCTTCAAAATAGCTTTGAAGTCGGGCTGAATTTATTTTCATTTTGTTTTTTAGTTGTTGAAGTTAAATCATAAATGATTTATACCTGACTGCCACTGGCAGTCCTCCTCTTAATATCAAATATCCAGGAAAACGCGATTTCAAAACCTTGTTTTTCCAACGCTGTGTGTGCTGGACGACAAGTTCCGTTTCACCAAATTTGCCAATTTCACTCATAGCTTCAAAATAAGATTGAAGCCTTGACGCGTTTATTTTCATATTTTCTATTTAAAGTAAATTGCGTGAGGGATTGCAGCAAGTATCCTTTTTATTTTTATAAAAAGATACTGCGGAAAGCCCGACCCGAAGGGTCACGCCCAAAAATTAATGATCATTCAACGGACGACCTTCTCTTTGCCAGTCTTTCCAGTTTACGTATTCCGGAGCCACGCGGTGTTCTTCCATTGTGATACAACCTTCTACCGGGCAAACCAGTTGGCACAGATTACAGCCAACACACTCTTCTTCTTTAATAGAATAGTTGTTGTACGGATTTCCTCTGTCGATGTTAATGGATTGGTGTGAAGTATCTTCGCAGGCGATATAACACAATCCGCAATGGATGCATTTGTCCTGATCGATGTTGGCGATATGATGGTAGTTGATATCCAAATCTTCCCAATGGGTGATTTTCTCAACTGATTTACCAATGAAATCAGTAGTTTTTTCAAATCCTTTTTCGTCCATCCAGTTGCTTAAGCCTTCGCACATATCTTCGACAATTCGGAAACCATGATTCATCGCAGCGGTACAAACCTGCACCGAAGTTGCTCCCAAAAGCATGAATTCGACTGCATCTTTCCAGGTGCTTACACCGCCAATTCCTGAAATCGGAACTCGGGAAGCAATTGGATCTTGTGCTACAGTCGTTAGCATTTTTAACGCAATCGGCTTTACGGCCGGACCGCAATACCCACCGAAAACGCTTTGTCCTGCTACATAAGGATTCGGAACCAAAGTATCCAAATCAATTCCGGTTACACTCTGGATTGTATTGATTAAACTCAACGCACTTGTTCCTCCCTGAACCGCAGCTTGAGCTGTTGGCACAACCGAATGTACATTTGGCGTAAGCTTCGTGATTACGGGAATCGTTGATTTTTCCATCACCCATTCGACTACCATTTTGGCAATTTCCGGGTCTTGTCCCACGGCTGCTCCCATTCCTCTTTCGGTCATTCCGTGTGGGCAGCCGAAGTTTAATTCAAATCCCATCGCTCCGGCATCTTCTGCTTTCATTATTAAATCATGCCAAGATTTTCGGTCGTTGTCCGCCATAAGCGAAACAATCATGGCTCGGTCAGGGAACATTTTCACAACTTCATAGATTTCCTTTAAATTGATTTCTAAAGGCCTGTCGCTGATTAACTCGATGTTGTTGAAACCCATCATACGTTTCCCGCCATAATTCACCGAAGAATAACGCGAAGAAACATTTTTGACTTGTGAGCCCAAGGTTTTCCATACGACTCCACCCCAACCTGCTTCAAAAGCACGGACAACGTTGATTAATTTATCTGTTGGTGGCGCACTGGCCAGCCAAAATGGATTTGGAGATTTTATTCCTAAAAAATCTGTTGATATATCGGCCATAATCTTAATTGTTAAAGGTTGGTTTTAATTCGGACTCGATGATGTAATGCTGTCCGAGCATGTATTTCAGAATTGCCGCAGCACCGTCTTTCCCTGCCTGAACTGCGTCAACAACTTCTCTTCCGCCGTTGACACAATCGCCTCCGGCAAAAACTCCGGTTATTTTTGTCGCTGATTTTCCTTCTACAGCGACTTTCCCGTTATTATTTTCGATATTATTTTCGTTAACCAAAGAAGTAAAAGGCATTTGTCCGGCTGCTTTGATTACCATATCTACGTCAAGTGTAAATGTCGCGCCAGAAACTATCGGACTTCTTCTTCCGCTGCCATCCGGTTCTCCGAGTTTCATTACATCGCACACTAGCTGCGTCACTTTTCCGTTTTCTCCTTTAATTTCTTTTGGAGAAGCCAACCAGGTGATTTTGCAACCATCTAATTTAGCGATATCCAATTCTTTTTGGGTACACGGCATTTCGGCTTGTGTTCTTCTATATACTAAAGTTACATCACTTGCGCCAAGTCTTTTTGCCTGAGTTGCCGCATCAATCGCAGTCATTCCCATTCCGATCACGGCTACTTTGTCGCCAACCGCTATTTTGGAATAGGCATTGTCACGCAATTCGTAAATGAATTTGATAGCGTCTTCAACACCTTCCAAATGTTCACCAGGAATATCCAGCTGACGCGCTAATCCAACTCCGAACGCCATATAAACCGCATCGTAGTTTTGTTGTAATTGTTCTAACGTAACATCCTTTCCAAATTCCTGATTGTATTTGATTTCGATGCCACCGATAGATGTGATATAATTCACCTCATCTTCGCAGAATTCAGGCGTTACTTTGTACGCTGCAATTCCGTAAGTCATCAGTCCACCACCTTTGGCTTCTTTTTCATAAATTGTTACGTCGATTCCTTCGCGGCTCAATGTATGCGCACAGCTTAATCCGGCCGGACCGGCACCAACAATCGCGACTTTCTTTCCTTTTGATGGTTTTCTGTCGAATAACTGCCAGTTGTTGTCCATTGCTTTTTCAGTTGAATAGCGTTGCAGACGCGCAATATTGATTGGTTCTTCGTGCATCAGATTGTATACACAGGCACCTTCGCATAATTTTTCTACCGGGCACACTTTACTGCATCCTGCGCCCATGATGTTGGAAGCAAAAATGGTATGTGCGGAACCTTTAAGGTTATCGGTAGCGATTTGTTTTATGAATTTTGGTACGTTAATAGATGTCGGACACGACTTCATGCAGGGCGGATCGTAACAAAACAGGCAACGATTTGCTTCTACCAAAGCCGCATCCGAAGTTTCGAATGGTGGATGGATATCGGCAAAATTTTCCTGATATTCAGCTGTGGTTAATCGGTTATTTTTAATACTCATATTCGGTTGGTTTTTTTATTTGTATTTTATTTTTTGCCACGAATACACGAATTTTAAAAAAAAATTTAATTACGACAAATTCGTGTATTCGTGGCCTACTTTTTTATGGCGATACAATTTCACCATACGTTTCCGGTCTTCGGTCTCTGTAAAATTGCCATTTGCTTCGGACTTGTTCTATCAAATCCAAATCGAATTCGGCAACCAGCAATTCATCTTTATCTTCGGAAGCGCAGGCAAAAATTTCGCCCAGTGGATTCACAAAATAAGACGTTCCGTAAAAGCGTCCAAGGTTCCATGGTTTTTCAATTCCGACACGATTGATACAGCCCATGAAATAGCCATTGGCAACAGCATGTGCCGGTTGTTCGAGTTTCCATAAATATTGCGATTGCCCAACGGTTGTCGCAGACGGATTGTAAACGATTTCGGCTCCGTTCAGACCAAGGCATCTTGCGCCATCTGGGAAATGCCTGTCGTAGCAAATGTAAACGCCGACTTTGGCGTATTTGGTTTGGAAAACAGGATAACCTAAATTTCCTGGTTTGAAAAAATATTTTTCCCAGAAACCACCAGTTTGCGGAATATGGTTTTTGCGGTATTTCCCCAGATAACTTCCATCAGCATCGATGACTGCAGCCGTGTTGTATAAAACTCCGGCTTGATCTTTTTCATACACCGGAACGACAATTACCATGTCATATTTCTTGGCGTAAACCTGCATTCTTTCAGTTGTTGGACCGGGAACACTTTCTGCCGAAGCGTACCAGGCGTTGTCTTGTCCGGGACAGAAATACGGCGTGTTGAATATTTCCTGAAAACAAAGAATCTGAACACCTTGTTTTCCGGCTTCCTCAATGTATGGAATATGCTTTTGCAGCATCGCTTCCATGATTTCGGGAATCGTCCCTTCGCCTTCTGTTTTGGCCAAACTCAATTGAATCAAGCCTGATTTTACTATTCTTGCCATAGGATTATATTTTTCCTTGTACCTTATTTCGTTTTACAAATTGGCCATAGCCTTTTTGCACCTTGCATTCATTGTTATCGATTACAACTTGTCCACGAAGCAAAACGGTTTTTACCTTTCCCTTTAATTCCCAGCCTTCATAACCGCTGTAATCTACGTTCATGTGATGTGTTTTAGCTGAAAGCGTGTGCTTTTCATTGGCATCAAACAATACGATATCGGCATCTGAACCAACGGCAATTGTCCCTTTTTTCGGAAACATGCCAAAGATTTTTGCAGCATTCGTCGAAGCTACTTCTACATATTTATTTAATGTGATTCTGCCTTTGTTTACGCCTTCGCTGAACAATAATTCCATTCGGTTTTCTATTGCAGGATGCCCATTCGGAATTTTGGAAAAATCATCTTTTCCCATCAGTTTCTGTTCCCACATAAACGGACAATGATCGGTAGCAACAACCTGAACCAAACCTTGATTCAATCCTGCCCAAAGCGTTTCCTGATCTTTCTTTTCGCGTAATGGCGGTGACATTACCCATTTGGCACCTTCAAAATTCTGCTCATACAAACTCGCGTCCAAAATCAAATATTGGATACAGGTTTCTACGAATAGATTTTGGTTTCGTCTGGTGGCATTTCGAACTGCGTTTAATGCACCTTCACATGTCATATGCACAATATAACCCGGACAGCCCGTATAATTTATCATGTCGACAAAACGTTCGCTGGCTTCAGCTTCGGTGACTTCGGGTTGTGATAAGTAATGATACAACGGAGATAATTTTCCTTCTTCTTTATGTTTTTGAATTAAGTAATCAATCATGTCACCATTGGTAGCGTGTACATTGATTAAGCCTCCATGTTTTTTTACTTCTTCCATTAAGCCAATCATCTGACGGTCATCAATCATTAGCGCGCCTTTATAGGCCATAAATGTTTTGAACGAAGTAATGCCTTCCTGTTCTATAAAATGCTGTATCTCTTTTTTTGTTTCGTCATTGAAATCGGTAACTGCCATGTGGAAACTATAATCGCCAACAGCATTATTATCGCTTCTGCCTTTCCATTCCGCTAAAGCTGATTTCAAACTTTTTCCTTGTGTTTGAAGTATAAAATCAATGACCGTTGTTGTTCCGCCATAAAGTGCGGCACGCGTTCCGGTTTCGTAATTGTCGCTGGAATAGGTTCCCATAAAAGGCATATCCAAATGCACATGTGGATCAATTCCGCCAGGCATAACCAATTTTCCTGAAGCATCGATGGTTGTATCAGCAGTCACATTTAAGTTTTTACCGATTGACGAAATGGTTTCGCCTTCAATAAAAATATCAGCTACATAATCATCGGTAGCCGTTATAATTCTTCCGTTTTTAATTAAAATACTCATAATTCTACTGTTTATTTTTCTTCATTAATAACCAATAAACAAAACCACTTAAGGCAAAGCCAACGAACCACGCATAACTATATAATCCGATTAGCCAATCGGGAAACATCCCTGCGGGAAATACTTTTATTTGCGTAAAAAATCCGGGAACGTTTGGTGCAATTCCAATCAATAAAGCGATAATCGCCTTGAAATTAAATCCGTTTGAAAAGGCATACATTCCTCTGGTATTGTATAAATCCTCAACTTCCAATGTTTGTTTTCGGATGAAATAATAATCGACAATCATTATTCCTCCTACTGGTCCAAGCAAGCTTGAATAACCCACTAACCAAGTGAAAATATATCCTGTTGGATCGGCAATCAGTTTCCATGGAAAAATCAGTATTCCGATTATTCCAGTTATATAACCACCTTTTCTGAAATCGATTTTACTTGGAGATAAATTGGCAAAATCATTAGCTGGGCTTACGATGTTCGCCGCAATGTTTGTTGCCAATGTTGAAATTGCTACTGCTATCATTGCAATACTAACCAGTAGTTTGCTGTCAAATTTCCCGGCTAAAACAACCGGATCCCAAATCATCGTTCCAAATACAATTGTTGTTGCCGAAGTCACTACAACTCCAACAAAGGCAAACAAAGTCATCGATGTTGGCAGCCCATAAATCTGCCCTTTTATTTGTGCTTTTTGTGAGGTTGCATACCTTGTAAAGTCGGGAATATTAAGCGATAATGTGGCCCAAAAACCCACCATTCCGGTCAAGGCCGGAAAAAAGAAATGGAAGAAATCAGTTGTGTTTGTAAATTTAGATGGTGTGTCCAATATTGGTCCCAAACCATCAGCCGCACTAATCGCCCAAAACAATAAAGCTAAGGCCGCAATTGGCAAAAATATTGCTTTGAAGACCAATAATCTTCGGATGCTATCCACACCTAAATAGACTACATACATATTGAGCAACCAAAACAAAATGAAACATATAGCCGGACCGGTTTGTAATCCCCAAGAATCAGGGAAAATTTGTGGCAGGGTTTCCAGTGATGGAATCCATAAACGCGCCATTTGAAAAATGGCAAATCCGCCAATCCAGGTTTGGATTCCGAACCAGCCACAAGCTACAATAGCTCTCAGCATCGCCGGAATATTGGCGCCAGCGGTTCCAAAACTTGCTCTGGCAAATACCGGAAATGGAATTCCGTATTTTGCTCCGGCATGACCGTTCAAAATCATTGGAATCAAAACAACAGTGTTTCCTAAGAAAATAGTCAGTATCGCCTGCCACCAATTCATGCCGCCTTCAATCAATGAACTCGAAAGCATATACGTTGGAATACAAAGGCTCATGCTTATCCAAAGCGCTGCATAATTCCATGTCGTCCAGGTTCGGTTTTTCGCCGAAATTGGAGCCAAGTCTTCGCTATACAAAGCCGAATTTGTATTCATTGGTTTTTTGAGGTTGGTTGGTTGGTTTTTACACTAATGCTTCGTCCGAAATCTTTAAGGCTTCACTAATAATCGCTAATCCTTCGTCAATTTGGTCTTTGGTAACACACAATGGCGGTGCCATAAAAATATAACCCCAACGAACGAAAGTGTACATGCCTAGCTGCCTGATCTTAGCGGCGATTTGATTAGAAACTTTCATGTCATCTCCGGCGCCGTTATAAGGTGCCATCAATTCGCCGGTAGTCTTATTTTTTAAGACATCAAGACAACCTAAAAGCCCTGTGTTTCTGAACGCGCCCATACTTGGATGCTGGCTTCGCATTTCTTCGATTCTGGATTCCAGATAAGCGCCCATCGCACGAGTGTTTTCAATCAAACGATCACTTTCGTAGATGTTGATTACGGCTAAGGCCGCAGCCAATGCAACTGGATGGCCATTGTATGTTAATCCAATCATCATTGGAGTATTTTCAAATTTCTCTGCAATTCTATCAGAAACCATTAGGCATCCTAAAGGCAGATAAGAAGAAGTCAAACCTTTCGCCATGCAAACCATATCGGGAACGATATCATGATTTTCGAATCCGAACCATTTGCCGGTACGGCCGAAACCGCTCATTACCTCATCGGCAACGAATAAGATTCCGTATTTTTCGCAAAGCGCTTTTACTCCTTTTAAGTAGCCTTTTGGATAATGCAAACAGCCCGAAGAACCGCTTTCGCCTTCAAAAATAAAGGCCGCAATATTGGCTTTGCCTTCCAGATGTATTACTCTTTCCACATATTCCAGACTCAGGCTAAGCTTCGTAGCTTCGTCTAAATTTTTCATGCCAAAGAAATAATACGGATCATCAATATGAATCGCATTTGGCATTTGTTGGGAATCGTTGGCCAATTTTCTTGGATCACCACCTGCTGACATTCCGCCAATCGAACCGCCATGGAAAGCTCGGTATCTTCCGATTATTTTGTGTCTTCCGGTGTACAGTCTTGCTAGCTTAATAGCGTTGTCGATAGAAGAAGTTCCGCATAAAGTATAGAACGCTTTGTTCAAATCGCCCGGACAGATTTCGGCTAATTTTTTAGATAATTTGGCTCTGACTTCCGTAGTACATGATGGTGTGACAAAGCTTACTTTTTGCATTTGTTCCACCACAGCATCGGTAACACGTTGGTCACCATGACCGATATTTACCGACATTAGTCCCGAAGAAAAATCGATAATTCGGTTGCCATCGTAGTCGTATAAATAAACGCCTTCTGCCCTTTCAATTGCTATTGGGTTTACGGCAGCTTGTGCTGACCATGAAAATAAACTGAACTCTTTGCTGTCGTTTATGATTTGTTCTTTGGTCAATGTTTGTTCTTTGGTAATCATATTTTCTTCTCTATTTTGAATTTTGAATTATAAATGGATTTTCTAATAATCTATATTGCCCTAGCCCCGATTGTAGTGGAAATCCTTTTTGTTGTTTTAAGTAAAAGCCCTTCGACTGCGCTCAGGGTGACAAACAATAAAAAGATTGTAGCGAAAAGCGGGATTAGCTCCTAAACCTCTTCAATAATTTATAATTCAAAATTTATAATTTATAATAATTTTTTTTTAGCTCATCCAGTTCACTCCGGCTTCCGCATTCCATTTAATCGTGCTTTTTTTCAATTTTGTCCAAAACTCGATTGAGCTTTTTCCGGTGATATCGCCTACGCCGAATTTACTTTCGTTCCAACCTCCAAAGCTGAAAGGTTCTCTTGGCACCGGAACTCCAACGTTCACACCTATCATTCCGGCGCTTGCCTTGTCGATGATGTAGCGTGCCATTCCGCCGTTTTGGGTAAAGACGCTGGCGGCATTTCCGTATGGATTTTTATTTTCAATAACTAAGGCTTCATCAACTGTATTCGTTCTGATGATAGAAATGACAGGGCCGAAAATTTCTTCTGTGGCTACACTCATTTCAGGTGTTACATAGTCAATTACGGTTGGCCCGACATAAGTTCCGTTTTCTTTTCCGGCTACTTTAAAATTTCTTCCGTCAACCAATACTTTGGCGCCGTCTTTTTCGGCTTGGGAAATATAATTTTCGATACGTTGCTGCGATTCCTTATTGATAACCGGACCAAGATTTACGCCTGGAATTATCTTTCTTGCTTCGTCACAAATTTTGGCTACGATATGATCGACATCACCAACGCCTACCATCGCAGAAGCTGCCATACAACGTTGGCCCGCACAACCTGACATAGAAGCCGCTACGTTTTGAGCTGTCATATCCGGAATAGCATCCGGTAAAACCATCAGGTGATTTTTTGCTCCACCAAGGGAAAGACATCTTTTGTAATTTGACGTAGCACGTTGGTAAACAATCTTCGCCACTTTGGTAGAACCAACAAAAGAAACTGCTTCAATTTTTGGATGGTCACAAATGGCATTCACGATTTCCACATCGCCATGAACAACATTGAAAACACCATCAGGCAAGCCAGCTTCTTTCAAAAGCTCTGCTAATCTTCCGCAGCTCAAGGGCACTTTTTCAGAAGGTTTTATAATCATGCAATTTCCCAACGCAATTGCATTCGGAATGGTCCAGTTAGGAACCATCGATGGAAAGTTAAAAGGTACGATGGAAGCCACAACGCCAAGTGGAACATGTTCAGTTCTACATTCAACACCTCTGCTGACTTCTAATAATTCGCCTGTAATTAATTGCGGTAATGAAGTGGCAAATTCTGTAAGTTCAATACATTTTTCTATTTCGGCTACCGATTCTCCATAGGTTTTTCCGTTTTCTTCGCTGCATAATTCGGCTAATTCCTTAAGGTTTTTTTCCAATAAGGTTTTGTATTTAAAAAAAACCTGGACTCTTTCCTTAATTGGTGTTTTGCTCCATGACGGGAAAGCAGCCTGAGCAGCTTTTACTGCATCGTCTAAATCTTTAGCACTTGATAATGGAACGGTAGATAAATAATTTCCATCTAAAGGTGAAATTACATCCATTGTTTTTGAGGTAGAGGCGTCGACAAATTTGCCTCCGATGTAATTCTGAATTGCTGAATATTTCATTGAAATTACTATTGTTTTTTAGTTAAATTAAAAAATTAGGACAGCTAATTTGATTAATTATTCGGTATAAAAAAAATAAACCTTTATTTTTTTTGTTAAAAAAGCTTGTTTATTTTCATTTTTAATAATTTATAGCGCTGTATATTACTATTTATATTGTTAAAACATTCAATACTGTACATTTTTAGTTGCGATTGAACATAAAAAAGACCCCTTTTGTGAGGGGCCTTATTATTATAAACTTAAAAAATAATCGCAATGAATAACCTGCACTATTCGTCTTCTGCTAGTTGTACCTTTACCATGATTTCCTTATCTTTTTTCACGGACATTCTTTGTAACATATATTTTTTGGTTACCACGACACCAGTGTCGGTTGTGATTTGCACCAAAACCACTTCATTAGCCAAGGGTATGTTCATAGCTGTTTGGCTGGCATTGATATTATTTTTATCCAACAACAATTTCCCTGTTATGTCAAATACCTTTATTTTACTCATGATTTGATTGCCTGAATTGACTACTAAATTATTAGTAGTATCGCGGTAAATCACTACCTGTGAAGCACTCAAAGTTGGGTTAGAAACTCCTAGTAGCTGCTGTTGGTAAACCAATTCAAATCGCGAGGTGAATGTGCCCGCATCGGAAGCAAAAGCATATCCGCCAAAAGTTAAGTCATGAACTGTTGCCGACAAATTATCCCGAAGGTAAATTGCCTGTCCATTGGAGAACAGGCCGTCTGTATGATCAATTGCAATAGTGTAGTCTCCGGCCGTCGTAGCTTTAAAGCTTAAAGGCACTACATCAGCAGCGTCAAACGGTAAGGCTCTGCCCTGAATAGCATAAGGCGTCGTTCCAATTAAAGAAGTTAAAGCAACATCACCATCATTGATATATTTCCCGTCGATGTAAGTATCTACATCCTGTGTGGCGTCGGTAATGTAACCCACCATAGTTTGTGAAAAATAACCCGCAGCATTGATGGCATTTAACCAAATGCGATGTTTTTCCACAGCAGTTACCGCATTTCCTGTTCTTAAGAAATGATTATTATGGCTGTTTGAACGCATGGTATTATCAAACTGTACCGTTCCGCTTCCGTTTCCTGTAGCTTCAACAAAAAATCCTTGTCCAGGCTCAATAATCGAAGTGGGATTTTGCGCAAAAGCATTGGCAGCTGCATTACCATTGCTTACAAAACCACCTAATGGAGTAAGAGTACAATAGCTTGCCATATTAGTACCATTGGTTTTTCTAAAGAAATACAATGTTCCGGTGATGGTTACGGCATTGTTAGCGTTATTGATAAAAGCATCCATATCTAAAGGTGACGGATACGGATTTCCAATAAGATTAAAGCGATTGCCTGCGCCGGAGTTTTGAAGGGCAAAGGTGTAATTTCCGTTATTAGGTACACCCCGAAAACTTCCTATCCAAGATTGAGGAGTAGTCGGATGGTTGTTGGCCACACGTATTAAATACCCTTTAGCATTATCAAAAATGGTTGTAGACGGAGCAGCAATTACATCATATGAGTTGGTTGCCGTACCATAGGTGTAAAAACGATTACTTAGGGTTTGCGGTGAAAACGGCTGTAGCTGTTGACCAGACACAGGAGAACTCCACAAAGTATAGTCTAATCTTTGAAGCAGAGCGCTTTCTCTTTTGATAATAACGTTGCCTGAGTTATTATTTGTAGTGCCATGCTGTATTAAATTGGCATTGCTTTCAAAAGTTACGGAGCTACCGGTTTCAACCGTTATAGGCCCGCTCAAATCCACAGCGTCTCCGGAAGAGAAAATCACTGTGGCATTGTTATTAACCGTCAATGAACAAGCCATTATGTCATTTCCGTTTGAGGTATAATTTCCGGATAAAACTACCGCTTTGAGTGAATTTGGAGTGCCGTTACTCCAAGCTGTTCCATTCCAGGAAGTTGTACCTCCTATGGTAACTTCGGCTGCTGTTGCATTGGCCGGCGCACTACTTCCGTACTGTACAATTGCTCTAAATCGGGTAGTTTGCGTTAATGCTGAAGAAGTATAGGCTGTGGTAGTATTGGCAATAGGAATCCAGGAAGTGAAAGGACTCATGGCATACTCCCAACGAATTACCGAACCAATTTGTCCGGATAAAGACAAAGAAGCTCCGGTACCAACACAAATACTGTCATCTCCTGTTACGGTTCCTCCTACAGATGCCGCATTTACAGTTAATGTTCCATTAATATAGGTGATGGCATAATTATTTGCATTGAACATTACTCCGCTGGCAGCTGAAGGCACTATAGCATAGGTTCCTACCGCTGCCGTCGAAGTAGCTCCGGTGCTGGTTAGAGTAACTCCGGTTATGGAGTCTCCATTTGCCAATCCGTTTGAACTAAAGGCTGTAGTTCCCAACGTGTACGTAGCATTAAAATATTTTGAAGCATTGTCGGCCGTTACGGTCAATCCTTTAATTGTAATTGCTCCAGTTAAACCATTTGGTTGTGTAATAGTGTAATTAGCTGCATCTGTCCCGGATGTTGTACATGTTCCTGTCACTGATTTCCCGACACCAACATTCTTATTATTGTAGATTCCGGTTCCGTTCAATGTCACCGCATCGCCGTTCAAAATTCCGGAAAGCGTTCCTGTTATTGTTGCCGCCGTTGTGCCATCATATATTTTTGATATAACTGATGGAGCTGAAATTGTTATTAATTTAGGAGCAACCGTCAAATTGGAGCTGGCCCGGCTAAATTGGGCGGCTTCAGTTGCAGTAATAGTAGTAGTTTCTGCCTTTCTTAAGGAAGTAGTAAGTGTAGTTGTAGAAACTCCTGACGCAAAGGTAACGGCTGTAGTATAGGTTGCGCTCCCTCCGGAACTGTTTCCCGGACCTGCATAAGCAATAGTTTTAGAACCCGAATAAGCGGTCACCAGATTATAAAACTGATCCGTCGCTCTCAATTTAGTTATAGAAAATGAAGTGCCTACTATTTGAGCTGTTACAGTACCCGTATTTCCACTGCCTGCTAAAGTACTCCCATCATTAAATGTTTGTCCCGGTAAAGTAACCACTAAATACTTCATGGCACCGACCACTTGTGATAAGGAACCGGCGGTAGTGGTTCCTGCTGCAATTCCAGATATAGGAGAAGTTAAAGCAGAAAATAGCATGTTCCCACTTCCGGGCAGATTGGCACCGTCTGTAGCACGCACTTGAATACCGCTTATCGTTATAGTATCTGTCCTATTATCGTTATTGGTTGAATAGGTGACAATAATCGAACTTATCGTTACATTTATTGAAATAGCCGTTATGTCTCCCGTTGGCGAAAAAGGAGCTGAGACTGATCCGATTCCTGCATTAAAACTCCATCCGGTTGGAGGTGTTATGGTGAAGGTTTTGCTGTTCGAAAAACCAGCTATATCAGCTTTGTTACTTTCTCTAATAGTAATATCGCCTAAAGTTGTATAAGCTGGTGTCGTGGCATTAGCTGCTTTATCTGCTGAGAGATTGATTCCGCCTGTGGCGGAAGTGACAGTTACCTGGCTTGTTATATTTATCGTAACGAAAAATGAGAACAGCAAAAATGATAACCGAACCGCGCCGATTTTTTTAAGTAATGTAGATTTCATAGTATAGGGTTAAGGGGTTAAATAGTAGCTTGGGGGCTTATCTTTCGTCTACAAATATCATCAAGAAGGAAATGCTTTATTAACAAATAAGACGAACGGAGTAAAAGTGTAGACGGATGGGCGTTTTATTGTGTTGAATGGTGTTTTTAGTCGTTTAAATACGTTGATTTTTGCTTGTTAAAATAGTTGTTGAGTATACATTTTAAATTTATATCAAATAAAAACCCGAGAAGTTTCTCGGGTAAATTCTTTCATTTTTAAATCTTATTTTTAATAACCTGCTCCGGCGCCGGCAATCACTTCAATAGGATGCCAAGTTGTTTTGATTTCCTGGAAGTCAAAAATCAAATGTGGTGATTCATGTTTATCATCAAAATAATCACTGTCTTCACGAAGAACAACGCGCTTCAGGTTTTCGATAGCCAAATCCTGGATTTTGGCGATAATTTCTGAATTATTCCCGCAATATAAAATTGCATTGACATCTTTATGAGCCGCGAATTGAGTCAGTAACTCGGTCTGGTTTCCGGTTAAAATATTAACCACACCACCTGGAACATCAGAAGTTGCTAAAACCTCAGCAAAGGTAACAGCACACAAAGCCAATTGTTCTGCAGCTAATACTACACAAGTATTTCCTCCGGCTATAATGGAAGCTATCTGCGTCACTAAACCAAGCAAGCTGCCTTTTTGCGGTGCAAAAACTGCTACAACGCCTGTAGGTTCCGGTACTGAAAAGTTAAAGAAACTTCCCGAAACCGGATTCACGCTGCTGTATAATTGGGTGTATTTATCGCACCAACCTGCATAATAAATCAAGCGGTCTATGCTTAAATCAACTTCTTGTTGCGCTTTTGCTTTGCTGATTCCCTGCAATTCCAATTCTTCAACAAATTGTGCTTTTCTGCCTTCCAAAACTTCTGCAATACGATACAAAATCTGATTGCGGTTATAAGCGGTTTTGTGCGACCATCCGCCTTGAGCATTTCGCGCTGCCACTACAGCATTCCTGAAATCCTTTACAGATGACAAACACATGTTGGCTATCGTTTTTTTGTTAACCACAAGTGGATAATAACGTCCTGATTCGGTTCTTGGAAAACTTCCGCCGATATATATTTTATAGGTTTTCAAAACTTCTATTCTTGACATGATGTTAGTTTTTATTCAAATTTTAAATAGGGTTCCAATCCGTGTAAACCGCCTTCTCTACCAAAGCCGCTTTCCTTGTAGCCTCCAAAAGGAGAAGCCGGATCAAACTTGTTAAATGTGTTTGCCCAAACTACTCCGGCACGCATTTGCGAAGTCATATTAAAGATTTTTGAACCTTTATCTGTCCAAACACCCGCGGATAATCCGTAAGGTGTATTGTTTGCTTTTTCAATCACTTCATCAACCGTTCTAAAAGTTTGGATTGCCAAAACCGGCCCGAATATTTCTTCCTGAGCAATCCTGTTGGATTGACTCACTTTCGTAAAGATTGTTGGTCTGCACCAAAACCCTTTTGATGGTAAATCGCAAGCAGGTTGATACATCTCTGCACCTTCATTTTTGCCGATTTCTATGTATTTCGCGATGGTGTCCAATTGCTTTTTGGAATTGATTGCACCGATATCTGTATTTTTATCCAATGGATCTCCTACGTTTAAGGAATTCATTCTGTCTTTCAACTTCTGAACAACAACGTCAAACACCGATTCCTGCACATACAGACGCGAACCTGCGCAACAAACGTGTCCCTGGTTGAAGAAGATTCCGTTTACGATTCCTTCTACAGCCTGATCTAAAGCAGCATCTTCAAAAATGATGTTGGCTGCTTTTCCACCCAATTCCATTGTTGATTTTTTTGGAGTTCCGGCAATAGCTTTCATGATTATTTTCCCAACAGCCGTCGAACCTGTAAAGGCAATTTTATTGACATCAGGATGATTCACGATATGTGAACCTGTAACTCCGGCGCCCGAAACGATATTCACAACTCCGGCAGGCAAACCTGCTTCCTGAATCACTTCAGCTAATAAATACAAAGTCAAAGGTGTCGTTTCTGAAGATTTGATTACCACTGTATTTCCTGCCGCTAAAGCCGGAGCAATTTTCCATGCTCCCATTAATAAAGGGAAATTCCACGGAATAATTTGTCCTGCAACGCCAAGCGCTTTTGGTTTTCTGTTAGGGAAAGCGTATTCCAATTTATCTGCCCATCCGGCATAATAAAAGAAATGTGCTGCCGCCAAAGGAACATCAACATCACGAGATTCACGGATTGCTTTTCCACCGTTTAGGGTTTCTACAACTGCAAATTCCCTTGCTCTTTCCTGTATTATCCTGGCAATTCGGTAAATGTATTTTCCGCGTTCTTTTCCGGATAATTTTGACCAAACGGTGTCGTATGCTTTTCGGGCTGCTTTTACCGCCAAGTCAATATCTTCTTCATTGGCTTCAGCAACTTTTGCCAAAACCTTTTCCGTTGCCGGATTTATAGTTTCAAAATACTTCCCGGATTTTGGCGCGACAAATTTACCATTGATAAACAAGTCGTATGTTTCCTTTAACTTGAAATGAGTAGTGCTTTCCGGAGCCGGATCTAATTTCCAGTCAGAACTGAAATCTATTGTATGTGTTTTTTTCATTCGGATTAAACTTTAGAAAAATAATCATTGGATTGGTAAATGCCTGTTTTTTGTTTTACGATCTGCAGTAACACATCGTTGGCTAAACTACTGGCCCCAAATCGGAAATACTCATTGGTTAACCATTTCCCGCCAAGGGTTTCTTTTACCATTAATAAATATTGAAGGGCTAATTTTGAGTTTGAAATTCCACCAGCCGGTTTCATTCCGATCATTATTCCTGTTTTATAATAATAGTCGCGGATTGCTTCGAGCATAACCAAAGTTACTGGCAATGTCGCAGCCGGTTTTATTTTTCCTGTCGAGGTTTTGATAAAATCTGCTCCGGCATACATCGCAATATCACTTGCCTGACGAACCTTGTCAAGAGTTCCTATTTCACCTGTTTCCAGGATAACTTTCAGTCTTACATTCTTGCCACAAGCTTCCTTTATCATAGCAATTTCATCAAAAACAAAATTGTAGTCACCACTGTGGAATTTACCACGGCTGATTACCATATCCACTTCATCAGCACCGCCATCAACAGCTATTTTCGTATCTAATAATTTGATTTCAGCACTTGATTGCCCGCTAGGAAAAGCAGTTGCTACCGAAGCCACTTTTACGCCGGTTCCTTTAAGTTCATTAACCGCAAGTTTGACAAAATTTGGATACACACAAACCGCTGCTGTGGTTGGCAATCCTGGTATATCATCGTGCAAATGATGTGCTTTGAAGCAAAGTTGTTTTACTTTTTCATCAGTATCCGCGCCCTCTAGGGTAGTTAAATCAATCATATTCAAAGCCATAAGCAGGCCTTGCATTTTTGATTCTTTTTTTATGCTTCGGGAAGTAATCCTTGCAATTCTATCCTCAATCCCAACTTGGTCAATGCATCGGGAATTTAAAAAATCAATTTGTTTCATTTATAAATTAATTAAAAATCAGCATCAACTCTCAATTTCAAATCGACACGAACAGACAAATATATAAATATCTTAACGACTAAAACCCATTATTTGGGAAATTATTCCTATTTAGTGTAACAATCTGTCCGTACTTGAAGTCTAACATTTCTTCAACTTATATCCGCTATTTATAATTTATTACTTTAGCGGTTTAATTCAACCAACCGATCAATGAAAAACTTAAAAATTACACTTCTTGCCGCAATTGTGTCCTTAGCCTCTTGCTCCAAAAAAGAAGAACTCACATCGGGTATCAATAAAAAAAATATGGATACCAAAGTAAAACCCGGCGATAACTTTGCCGATTATGTAAACGGAACATGGATGAAAACCATGAAAATTCCAGCTGACAAAGCATCTTACGGCGCATTTGATCTCTTATATGACCAATCAAGAAAAGATGTAAAAGCCATTATTGAAGAAGCTGCAAAATCTAATGCTGCCAATGGTTCGGACGAACAGAAAATTGGTGATTACTATGCTTCATTTATGGATAGGAAAGATAGAAATGCTAAAGGAATAACGCCAATTCAACCTGAAATGAAAGCTATCGATGCCATTGCCAATTACGATGATTTGGCAAGTTTCTTTGGTACCGCGAACAGAACCGGAATCGCAATTCCTTTCAACATCTCCGTTTATACCGATTTTAAAGACCCAACGAAAAATATATTGATTACGTGGCAAGGCGGACTTGGACTTCCTGAAAAGGAATACTATTCTTCGACTGATCCAAAAATGGTGGACATCCGTAAAAAATATCTAGCGCATGTTGAAAAAATGCTGCAGTTGGCTGGAATGGAAAATCCGGCTGAAAGTGCGGCTAAAATCATGGCACTGGAAACTTCTTTAGCTGCACAGCATATGAGAAAAGAGGATACACGTGACATGGTTAAACTTTACAACAAGTATGCTACTGCCGATTTAAAAACTTTGATTCCTGACTTTAATTGGACAGCGATGCTGACCAAAGCAAGTGTTGAAAAAGAAAAAAGCATTGTAGTTACACAAGTTGAGTATTTAAAAAGTCTAAATCCAATTATCAAAAGTACACCTATCGATACCTGGAAAACTTATTTAAAATGGGGATTGATTAATAAATCAGCTTCGTCATTGACAAAAGAATTAGACGACCAGAATTTTGAGTTTTACAGCAAAACACTAAATGGTACCGAAAAACAGGAAGAAGACTGGAAGCGCGCTGTAAGTACGGTGAATGGTGGTTTGGGCGAAGTAGTTGGAAAAGTATATGTTGAAAAACACTTTTCTCCTGAAGCTAAAGAGCGCATGGTAGCTATGGTTAAAAACCTATTGAAAGCGTATGCCGAAAGCATTAAAAAACTAGATTGGATGAGTGCCGATACTAAAAAAGAAGCCCTTAAAAAAGTGGATAAGTTCATGATTAAAATTGGTTATCCAGACAAATGGAGAGATTACTCATCCTTGAAAA
Source organism: Bacteroidota bacterium (assembly GCA_040388035.1). Taxonomy (GTDB): domain Bacteria; phylum Bacteroidota; class Bacteroidia; order Flavobacteriales; family Flavobacteriaceae; genus Flavobacterium. Next base: position 19,078 of record JAZKCP010000058.1, read on the forward strand.
TCGATAAAACCGATTTCTATGGCAATACGCAAAGAGCAACGGAATTTGAATACCAAAGAAATCTAAACAAACTTGGAAAACCAGTTGACAGAACAGAATGGGGAATGACGCCACAAACGGTGAATGCCTACTATAACCCAACACTTAACGAGATTGTTTTCCCGGCTGCAATCCTTCAACCGCCTTTCTTTGATTTAAAAGCAGACGATGCTGTGAACTATGGCGCTATTGGTGCCGTTATTGGCCACGAAATCGGACACGGATTCGATGATCAGGGAAGCACTTTTAATGGTGACGGCGTATTGAAAAACTGGTGGACTGATGCCGATCTAACAGCATTCAAAGCAAAAACCGGAGCTTTAGTAGCGCAATACAACAGCTTTAAAGCATTCCCGGATTTAAGTGTAAATGGCGCTTATACTCTTGGAGAAAACATTGGTGACCTCGGTGGATTGAGCATTGCTATTAAAGCGTATAAAGAAAGCCTTGGTGGAAAAGAAGCGCCTGTACTAGATGGTTTCACAGGAATGCAGCGTGTATTCTTAGGTTGGGGACAAGTTTGGGGTGAAAAAACACGTGACGAAGCACTTAGAAGCCAAATCGCCCGCGACCCGCATTCGCCTGCTAAATTCAGAATTAATGGTGTCGTTAGAAATGTACCGGAATTCTATGAAGCATTCGATATCAAACCAACGGATTCCTTATATCTTGCTCCGGAAAAACGAGTAAAGATTTGGTAATCTTTTTTTATAATAAATCAAAGTCCAATCTCAACCTAAAACGAGATTGGGCTTTTTTTTTACAATGAGTTTCTGATTATCAAATCTGATGGGTTTTCGATTTGTTCCTTCCTTGAATTTAGCACCATCGAAGCCAGTGTTTTTCCCATAACTTTGAAGTCCGTTGATACGGTTGTAATTCCATTTTCAACAACCTTTTTTAACGGGGTATCATTATAAGATATAATGCCGAAATCTTTTCCAATACTTAAACCTTGTCTTTTCGCCTGTTCAATGACGTTAACCAAATGCCTGTCTGTTGGAATAATAAAAACATCGCCTTTGTGAATTGTGTTTTCCTCGAAATTGGTTATGATTTCATTTTCAAATAAATTATCGCTACAAAATTTATCAAATCCGTCAACCATTCCTAAAGGTTCTTTATCTCCGGGAAAAATCAAAATCAGTTTTTTATACTTTGACAAAAGCGATTTGCCTTTCTGCAAAGCAGCATAAATGTCTTTTGAAAAATTTTGATACACCGACGGAAAATCATTTAAATCTTTGTTTGTTTGGTCCAAAATGTAAACATCATGTTTGGGTAATGTTTTGATTAGAGAAGCAGCGCCGGGTAAATTCGTCGGCATAATGATATATTTTGAATAATTGCCATTGCTTTCATGAACAAGCTTTTTGAACATTTCAATGTTAAAATGATGAAAGAAAATATCGATTTGGGCAACGTTATTAATAGCTGACATAAAGGAATTATAAATATCCTCTTTAAAAGAATTTAATTCATCAAACAATAAAAAAATCCTTTGTTCAAAACTAAATTCAACACTTTTTATATAATAGCCTTTGCCAAGAATGGCGAAAACAATTCCTCTTTTTTTAAGTTCATCATAAGCCAACAAAACCGTATCCCTTGAAATCGAGAACTCCAAACTGACTTTATTTACGGACGGCAATTTGTCGCCTTTTTTTAACCGGTTTTCGGCAATGGCTACTTCAATCGACCAAACGATTTGTTTGTACTTTGGTGTACCAGACTGATTTTCTATTCTAATTAATTTCATACTATAAAAACTGGTGGTAAGATACAAAGAAACTGGTAGGTACTGGTATGGTTAAATAAGATTGTTTTATACTTTTATTGCCAGATTTTTAAAAAACAAATGCTAAAAAATAATTTTTCACAAATTACTCCGTCAATAAATGCGAAATTATTGGGTTTACTAGCCGATGAAGGTGAGGTTTTTAGCCATACTTTGTTCAATAAAAAAGGAGCTGAATTAAGTGTAATGAATTACGGCGCGACCATAACATCGCTTAAAATTCCGCTAAAAAATGACGAAAAAATTGACGTAGTATTGGGTTTTGAAACTTTGGAAGATTATATCAATTCGTTTGATTTGCCAAGTCCACCTTATTTTGGAACTGTTGTCGGAAGGTTTGCCGGACGAATAAACAATGCGCAATTTTCCTTAAACGGGAAACGATATTTTTTAAACAAAAACCACGGCGACCATAATCTTCACGGTGGAATGTTAGGATTTAGCAGAAAGCTATGGAAAGTTATTTCATTGACTTCTGAAGAAAATCCTTCGATTACTTTAGAATATGTGAGCCAACATAACGAAGAAAATTTTCCCGGGGAATTGACCGTTCGGGTTACGTATACTCTAACCGAAGAGAACGAACTCAAAGCAAGCTTTACTGCTACAACGACAGAAGATACAATTGTCAATTTGACCCAACACAGTTATTTTAATCTTGATGGTCATTCCAATGAAATTACAAATCAAAAGCTTATTGTGAATGCAACCAAAATATTGGAAACGAATAATGAACTCATTCCCACAGGGAATTTTGTGGCGCTAAAAAATCATCCTTTCGACTACACTGAAGCAAAACCAATTCCAACTTCAATAGACAACACTTTTGTATTGGAACCCGAGCCAAAGGCAAACGGAGCGAAGCTAAATAAAAATGCAGCTACACTTTCCAGTGAAAAAAACAAACTGAAAATGTCGGTGATAACCAATCAGCCTGCAGTTCATATTTATGTTGGCGGAAATTGTTTCAGTAAAATAAACGGCAAAGGCAACACAATTTATCATCCGACAAGTGGCATCTGTTTCGAGACACAAAACTTCCCCGATGCACCAAACCATGCTCATTTTCCAAATTCAATTTTGGAAAAAGGAGAACAATACAATCATCAGACAACATTCAAATTTGAAAATATCTAATTATGAGAAAATTATTTTTAATACTAATGATTTCAACCTTTGGCTTCAGCCAAAATAAACCTTTTGCAAAAGGTGCCGATGTGGGTTGGTTGCCCCAAATGGAAGCTACAGGCTATAAATTTTATGACTCAGACGGAAAAGAAAAAGATTGTTTGCAATTGCTAAAAGACCGCGGAATGAACTCGATCCGGCTTCGTGTTTGGGTAAATCCTAATGACGACAAAGCAAGTGGCCATTGCAGTAAAGAAGAAACGGTTACTATGGCGGTACGCGCCCAAAAAATGGGATTCCGAATAATGATTAATTTTCATTATTCCGATTCATGGGCTGATCCTGCCAAACAATTTAAACCAAAAGCTTGGGAAAAACATTCATTCGCTGAACTATTAAATGATGTTTATAATCATACTTTTGATGTAATTTCTGCCTTGAAAAAAGCAGGTGTTACACCGGAATGGGTCCAAGTTGGAAATGAAATTCCAGGCGGAATGTTATGGCCTGATGGCAGTACTGATAATTGGGTGCAACTCGGACAATTGTTAAACAAAGGTTACGATGCGGTCAAAGCGGTCGATAAAAAAATAAAGGTAATTGTTCATGTGGATGAAGGCAATAATAACGCGAAATTTAGAAAGTTCTTCGATAATGCCACAGCTCAAAAAGTCAGATATGATGTAATTGGATTATCTTACTATCCATTTTGGATAAAAAAGGATTATACTGAAGTTATAGCCGACTTGGAATTCAACCTAAATGACATGGTAAAACGTTACGGCAAAGAAGTCATGATAGTAGAAATTGGCGGCGAGGATGACAAAGTCCAAAACACCTATGAACTTTTAGCTACCGCAATTAAAGCTGTAAAAAATGTGCCAAAAAATAAAGGTATCGGCGTATTATACTGGGAACCACAAGGCGCCAGAAGCTGGAGCCATTATAACTTAAGCGCCTGGCAAGCTGACGGAAAACCGTCTCCGGCATTAGACGCTTTTAAAGAATAAATACGATGCATAAAAACCCTCTTTTATTTGGATTATTGTTTTGGCTCTCTTTGGCAAATGCCCAGAAAAAAATCAACTTTGACGAAGGCTGGAAATTCCATTTTGGAAATTCAGCTAATACTGAAAAAGATTTTAATTACGGAAATAAGCTTTTATTTCATAAATCAAACGTATTTGAAACAAGCATTATCAGCCCTAAATTTGTCGATACCACCTGGACGAAGATCGATGTTCCCCATGATTGGGTTGTAGCACTTCCTTTTGTAAAATCATCAACACATGAAATGGATAGCCATGGTTACAAACCCGTTGGCGGACTGTATCCTGAAACGAGTATTGGTTGGTACAGAAAGCATTTTTCTATAGATAAAAAAGACGAAGGAAAACGTTTCGAAATCCAATTTGATGGAGTTTATAGAAATGCTGCTATTTGGGTAAATGGCTTTTATGTCGGCACCAATTTTAGCGGCTATGTTGGAAAATCATACGACATCACCGATTATATGAATTTTGAAAGTGAAAATGTAATTGTTGTTCGCGTAGATGCCACACAAAGCGAAGGTTGGTTTTATGAAGGTGCCGGAATCTACAGACACGTTTGGTTAAATATAACCGATAAAGTTTTTATCCCAAATGATGGTGTTTTTGTTCATTCCACAGTAAACGGAAAAAATGCAAACGTTAGCATTGAAACCGAAGTGGAAAACAAAAACTTAACTGTTTCAAAAGGAACAATTTATTCCTATATAACCGATAGAAACGGAAAACAAATTGCCAAAACTCCGGAACAAAATTTTACGCTTTCAGTCAACGGGAAAACTACTGTCAAACAAAAAATTTCTCTTAATAATGCCACGTTATGGTCGTTAGAAAATCCGTATTTGTATAAAGTTGTTTCTGTTGTAAAGCAAGGCAATCAGATTGTTGATAAAAAGAAAGTCAATTTTGGAATCAAAACGGTGCGGTTTGATGCCAATGAAGGCTTTTTTCTGAATGGAAAACATATCAAAATCCAGGGAACGAATAACCATCAGGACCACGCCGGACTGGGAAGTGCGTTACCTGATTACATGCAGTATTTCCGCATTAAACTCCTAAAAAAATTGGGGTCCAATGCTTACAGAGCCAGTCATAATGCTCCAACTCCGGAGCTTCTGGATGCTTGTGACAGTCTAGGAATGTTGGTGATGGATGAACAACGATTACTGAATAGCAGTCCGGAATATACCGATCAGTTCGAACGAATTATTCGTCGCGACCGAAATCACCCATCCATATTTTTGTGGTCGATTGGTAACGAAGAACAAAACATTCAGGGAAATGTGTACGGCAAACGAATTGCACAATCCTTATTGGCTATCCAAAAGGAATTAGATCCTTCGAGAACCAGTACGTATGCTGCCGATATGGCAAATGATTTTAAAGGTGTAAACGAAGTGATTCCGATTCGGGGATTCAACTACCGCCAATTTGCAGTTGCAGATTATCATCTTGACCATCCAAACCAACCGCTACTTGGAACTGAAATGGGAAGCACCGTTACGACTCGCGGGATTTACGAAAAAGACGAAATCAGAGCTTACGTTCCTGACCAAGATATTACCGCTCCATGGTGGGCAAGCAAAGCGGAAGACTGGTGGAAATTAGCCGCCGAAAACAAGTATTGGCTTGGCGGTTTTGTTTGGACCGGTTTTGATTACCGTGGAGAACCAACGCCTTATAAGTGGCCAAATATCAGTTCGCATTTTGGGATTATGGACACGTGCGGTTTCCCTAAAAACATTTATTACTACTATCAAAGTTGGTGGACAAACGAAGATGTTTTGCATATTTCTCCGCATTGGAATTGGCCGGATAAAATCGGGAAATCCATTGATGTTTGGGTAAACACCAACGCCGATAATGTGGAGCTATTTTTAAACGGAAAAAGCTTGGGCAAAAAACAAATGCCAAGAAACTCACATTTACAATGGCAAGTCATTTACGAACCGGGAACATTGGAAGCCATTGCTTACAAAAAAGGGAAAAAAATAATAACAAAAGTAGAAACCACAGGACAAGCATCAAAAGTTGTTGTTTCCCCAGACAAAACCACGATGCTTGCTGATGGAAAAGATGCGAACGTAATCAATATCTCTTTTGTTGACAAAGATGGAAAAGAAGTACCGGATGCCAATAACATGGTTTACTTTTCAATTTCAGGCGATGCCAAAATCATTGGTGTGGGAAATGGCGATCCAAGTTCGCACGAAGCAGATCAGTGTGCGGACGGCATGTGGCAACGAAGCGCATTCAGCGGAAAATGCCAGGTAATAATCCAATCTGGAAAAACACCGGGCATCGTCAAATTAGAAGCAAAAGCAAACGGATTGCATTCCGAGTCGGTCACAATAACATCGAAACAATGAAGAAGAAATTAATCCAAAACACTTCAGAACATTTCGAAAAGCTGTTTCATAAACATCCACAATATATTTTTCTCTCACCGGGAAGAATTAATATTATTGGCGAGCACGTTGACTATAACGATGGTTTTGTAATGCCGGCTGCCATCAATAAATACATCTGTTTTGCTGTTTCAAAAACCGATGATTCCAGCTGCACCCTTATTGCCAAAGACTTAAACGAAGCCTACAAATTTGATTTGAATGATGAATTAAAACCCATTGATAAAATGTGGGCGAATTACATTTTGGGTGTGCTGAGTCAGTTAAAAGATTCACATGGATTGACACAAGGTTTCAACATCGTATTCAGCAGCACGATTCCAATGGGCGCCGGACTTTCTTCTTCCGCTGCTTTAGAATGTGGCATTGGATATGCTATGAATACTTTGTTTGATTTAGGTTTATCTAAAAAACAAATTGCGCTCGTCGGTCAAAAATCGGAACATACTTTTGTGGGCGTAAACTGTGGTATAATGGATCAGTTTGCATCTGTTTTTGGTAAAAAAAACAAAGTCATCAAACTCGACTGCAACACTTTGGAACATCAATATTATGCCGCTGATTTTAAAAAATATTCGTTACTTTTATTGGATAGCAATGTAAAACATACGCATCTGACCTCGGGTTATAATGTCAGAAGAAAAGAAGTTGAGCAAGGGTTAAAAATAATAAAGCAACATTTTCCAGAAGTAAAAACGTTTAGGGATTGTTCCGAAAAAATGCTTTTAGAATTAGAAGAAACATTAGGCGAAACCATTTTCAAACGCTGTCATTTTGTGGTAAAAGAAATTCAAAGAGTACAAGATGCTGCTCAAGCTTTATCTGATTCTGATTTTAAAAAACTAGGTAAACTGATGTCGGAAACACATAAAGGGTTGTCCAACGAATATGAAGTAAGTTGTGACGAAATCGACTTTTTGGTCGATGCCGTGCAACATGAAAAAACCGTTTTGGGCTCCCGAATGATGGGCGGAGGTTTTGGCGGCTGCTCCATTAATCTGGTGGAAAAAGGCTCGGAAGACGCACTTATCAAAACCATTTCCGAACGCTACGCTGATGCTTTTGGCATAGAACTAAAAGCATACAAAGTAAAAATTTCAAAAGGCACAACGCTTTACAAAGACAATCATGCAGCCATTCAATAATAACGAACATCCACACCGCCGCTATAATCCATTGCTTGACGAATGGATATTGGTTTCGCCACATCGGAACAAGCGTCCGTGGCAAGGCCAAAAAGAAACTTTGCACGAGGATAATCGCCCTGAACACGATGCAACCTGCTATTTATGTCCCGGAAATGTTCGTGCTAATGGTATAAAAAATCCTGATTACAGCGATTGTTATGTGTTCCAAAATGACTTTTCAGCTTTGCTGAAAGAAGAAGTCAGCTATGAAAATAAAAACAATACATTATTCCAATTAAAACCTGAAAGAGGTATCAACAAGGTGGTCTGCTTTTCACCAAAACACAATCTAACTTTACCCGAAATGGAAGTTTCAGCTATTGAAAAAGTGGTGCAAACCTGGGCTGAACAATACATTGAATTGGGTAGTCAAGACTATATCAACTACGTTCAGATTTTTGAAAACAAAGGCAGTGTAATGGGTTGCAGCAATCCGCATCCACACGGGCAAATTTGGGCACAATCCTCTTTACCAACACAAGTCGAAAAGACGCAAAAAACCTTCGTTCGTATTACGAAAAAAATAATACGAGCTTATTAAAAGACTATTTGGAAGCCGAATTAAAAAGGGAAGAACGTATCGTTTTTCAAAATGATCACTTTGCTGTCGTTGTTCCGTTTTGGGCAACCTGGCCTTATGAAACGATGATTATCAGTAAGAGGCATTTTGGCAATATCATCGCAATGAACAAGGAAGAAATTTCGGCTTTTGCCGAAATCTTAAAAGGGATTACGGTAAAATACGACAATCTTTTTGAAACATCTTTTCCTTATTCAGCCGGAATCCATCAGGCGCCGACCGACAGGATTTCGCATCCGGAATGGCATTTTCACATGCATTTTTATCCACCATTGTTGCGAAGTGCAAGCGTGAAAAAATTCATGGTTGGTTACGAAATGCTTGGTGAAGCGCAACGAGATATTTCTCCTGAACAAAGCGCGAAAATTTTAAGGGACCTACCAAACCAACATTATAAAACCAAAACCAACTAATATGCAAACTTTAGCCACCCAAGATTATATTGTTTTTTTCGCCTATTTCGTCATTATTGTGGGATATGGATTTTGGATTTACAACCGAAAAAAGAAAGCCCAGACGAACAGTAACGATTATTTCCTAGCCGAAGGTTCATTGACCTGGTGGGCAATTGGTGCATCATTAATCGCCAGTAACATCAGCGCTGAGCAATTTATTGGAATGAGCGGAAGTGGATTTAAAATGGGATTGGCAATTGCAACTTACGAATGGATGGCGGCGGCAACACTCATTATTGTTGCGGTTTTCTTCATGCCGGTTTATCTGAAGAACAAAATTTTCACAATGCCACAATATCTGAATAAGCGCTATAACAGTAATGTAGCCATGATTATGGCGGTGTTTTGGTTGTTGCTTTATGTATTGGTGAATCTAACTTCGATCTTATATTTAGGGGCTTTGGCGATTAGCAGTATTTCGGGATTGAACATTACTTTTTGTATGATATTCTTAGCTTTTTTTGCCGTAATGATTACCCTTGGCGGGATGAAAGTAATCGGCTATACCGATGTAATTCAGGTATTCTTTTTGATTTTAGGTGGATTGGTGACGACTTATTTAGCCTTGAATTTAGTCGCTGCCGAATTTGGTTCGGAAGGCGTTATAAATGGATTCAATCTGATGACAACGCATGCCGGCGACCATTTCCATATGATATTTGACAAATCGAATCCGAATTATATGGACTTGCCGGGATTGTCTGTTTTGATTGGCGGTATGTTGATTATCAACCTGAATTATTGGGGTTGCAATCAATACATTACACAAAGAGCGTTGGGCGCCGATTTAAAAACGGCTCGTGGCGGAATCTTATTTGCAGCTTTCTTAAAATTATTAATGCCGGTTATTGTTGTTTTACCCGGAATTGCGGCATTTGTTTTATACCAAAACGGACATTTCCAAACCGAAATGCTGCAGGACGGAAGCGTGAATCCGGACAGGGCTTATCCTATTTTGTTGAACCTGTTGCCCGTTGGTTTAAAAGGATTATCGTTTGCAGCTTTGACTGCGGCAATTGTAGCTTCTCTAGCCGGAAAGGCCAATAGCATTGCGACAATTTTCACCCTCGACATCTATAAAGAAAAAATTAAAGTAGATGCCAGCGAAAAGAAACTAGTCAAAATTGGAAAAGTAACCATCATAACAGCCATGATAGTTGCGGTAATCGTTGCGCCATTTTTAGGCATTGATAAAAAAGGCGGATTTCAGTACATTCAGGAATACACAGGCTTTGTAAGTCCGGGTGTTTTTGCAATGTTTATCCTTGGTTTCTTCTGGAAAAAAGCAACTTCCAATGCGGCTTTGTTTGCCACAATTGGCGGATTCATTTTCTCGATTATTTTCAAATTCATGCCGGCTTTTGTGGATTTGTCGTTCTTAAATCCAATGGGATTTGCAGTACCAAATGCTGATGGCATTTACGAGATTCCGTTTATTGACCGTATGGGATTTGTGTTCCTGCTTTGCGTCATCGGAATGTACTTTATCAGTATGTATGAAAACCGAAAAGGGGTTAAACCTCATGGTTTGGAAGTCGATAAAACCATGTTCAGGATGTCACCGGGTTTCACCGTGGGGATGCTGATTATTGTAGCAATTTTAGCGGCGTTATACACTGTTTTCTGGTAGAAATTGATTGGCATTAATTTAAAATACAAATAAAAAACCCAGCTTAATGTTGGGTTTTTTAGTATGTTTGAAATACCAAATAAAACTCCAAAAATGAAACTAAAAATGTCGCTTTTACAGTTCGTCGGAATAATCATAATAGTAATTCCAATAAAAATCTACAGCCAAATCGCTATTACAAACGTTACTGAGATAGGCAAAATAAAAAACGGCACAACCTTCTTTGCGATGAAAGACCCAGCTTCGCCAAAAGCTGCGGCTTATGCAGATGCAATCAAAAAAAGCTGGACATTTTCGAAAGTGGAATGCATAAAATATACGGAGGTTGAAAAAAACATTGCGCCAAACAACAGCTTTGTTACTATTGGTGCGAACATGACGAGTTCCAATAGCACGATGGAAAGCACAGAAACCAGAATTTACCTAGAACTTTGGACAACTAACGGAAAATATACTTACGACCCAAAAAAGAGAAAACACTTTAATCAAGCTGATAAAATATCGCTCGCAACCATTGAACTTTTTGCCGACTTTACTGCACAAAATTATCCCAGCAGTCTTTACAAAATGGATTATGGTGCTGACGGACATCTTGAAAACTGGAGTCCGGGCGTCATTGCCAATTATATTCAGCAACTGATAATATTACTCAATAAAGGCGAAACGCGCGAAGCTAAAACGGTTTTTTATAACAAGGACGAACTTAAAAAACTAGCATCTGAAACACTACTCATCCCTGATTACGTAATGACAAAGTTTTCCAAAAACGCAGATGATGAAAGCAAAAAGTACGATACTAAAGAAATTTTTGATGGTTTTAATTTGACTTACAAACTTCTTTCTTCGGAGGAACTTAGCGACAAGATTATGAACAATCCGACGCCTTTTTATTACTTGCTTTTTATCAAAACCAAGGATGAGAAGTTTGTTACGGTAACCAATTCTAAAACCGGGGAAATTATATACACTGACTATTCGGGTTCGACTTCAAACTTTAAATCAAGTGACCTCAAAGATTTGCAGAAAGTGGTTCAGAAAAAATAATTATTCTTCAACAAGCATAGCTGCCAATCGCGCATCTTTTTCGTAAATATCCTTATAGAAATTGATATTGCCTTCCTCGTCAACAAACGCGGTAAAATAGCCAATATATACAGGGATTTTCTTTTTAAGCGTGTACCAGGATTCTTCGCCCTTATTCATAGCCTCGTCAATTTTTTGGGGTGTCCAGTTTGCATCATTTTCCAAAATCCGAATAGCAAGTTCCCTTGGTTTTTCAACCCTAATGCAACCATGGCTGAAGGCTCGTTTCTCTGCGTTAAACAATTCTTTTGCAGGTGTGTCATGTAGGTAGATATTATTGTTATTTGGAAATAAAAACTTAACCAAACCCAGCGAGTTGTCTTTTCCGGGTCTTTGCCTGATGTTTTCGCCTTCCCATTCCATATTGTTTTCCGCTAAATAATTGCTGTTCTTCTCGATTGCCGGAAGGATTTCCTTTTCCTTAATACTCTTTGGTACATTCCAATAAGGGCTAAAGACTATATAGCTCATGTTTCCGCTAAAAATAACGGTACGGTTCATTGGTTTGCCTACCACTACATTGGAGGTTAATGCTATCCTGCCTTTTTTATAATATTGCAGTCGATAAGACGGAATATTGACCACGATATATTCTTTAGCTTCTGTCAGCTCAGTAGGAATCCAACGACAGCGCTCCATATTAACGATAATTGTTCTTATGCGTTTATCGATTGGAACATTCATCTCATCTATATGCTTCTTCAAAATGATTTTGTCCAAACTAAATCCGTTGCGTTTTTTATATTTCATTACCGCCTGCTGAAGCGATTGCTCGTATATTCCGCTTTTGGAATCCGTTGCAATATCTCCGGTTAAAAATAAACGTGTCCTGATTTGCGCCACTACCGCTGAGCTGTCTCCGGGTTTTATACTTTTAAAATCTGTTGGAGTGTCAATGGCTTTCCAACCTCCTTTTCGGGAAATTTCCCTGTACTGTTTTAATACAGTTTTCAATTTGTAGTATTGCTCTATATTTTGCGTTTTCTTATCTATTAATTTAGGGTCAACCAATATCGAATCGAGGTAACCAACGTAGGATTGTTTCTTCCTGGGCAGATACCAGCCGAGTTCCTTTGATTTCGAATTGGGAATTCCTTTTAAGGTTTTATCTACGTACAGGAAATAATAGCTGGAAAGGAACAATTCAACTTCTGCATTCAGCGGACATTGATCGTTCTCGAGCAGGTTGTCTAGTGTTTTTTTATATGGGAATTTTGCCTGTACACCTTCCTCGTGAAAATTATTTATTTTGTCATAGATAACCTCAGCCTTTTCTTTAAGCCCTTCATTATCGTACCAAACGAAATCGTATTTGTTGTCTTCGTACATTGAAACCACTTGTTTTTTATACACCGCCAATTCTGGGTATTTGGAATAAAAATAATCGACTGAACTGGAGGTCAACGCGAGGCACTTTGATAAATCTATTGGTTTTGCTTCTTCTTTTTTCTTACATTGCAGATTGCTAAACGAAATCGCGATTAGTAACAGAATAACCAAACTGCGATGTGCCTTCTTCTTTTCCATATAATGTTTTTGTTTATTATAAATTTACAAAAAGTCCCAATAACTTTAGACGTTTAAAACTTAACTGATACAATGTTACATCAATCTGAAACAATCATCCTTATGAAAAACATTTTTCTTTTTATACTATTCCCATTTTGTATTAACGGCGTTACCGCGCAAGGTGATTTAAAAATGCAGGTTGGAGCAACGTTAGATGCCTGGCACAAAGCTGCTTCCGAAGCTAACTACACTAATTACTTCGATGCCATGATGGATGATGCCATCTTCATAGGAACTGATGCGACAGAAAATTGGAGCAAAATTGCTTTTCAAACCTATGCTAAACCTTATTTTGATAAAGGAAAAGCATGGAGTTTTACTGCTTTGGAAAGACAAGTTTACTTTAGCGAAGACAAAAAAACCGCGTGGTTTGACGAATTGCTTGATACCCGGATGAAAATATGCCGTGGTTCGGGAGTTCTTGTCTTTGTAAATAATCAATGGAAAATAAAACACTATGTCCTTTCAATGACGATTCCAAATGACAATTCTGACGAAGTCATAAAAATCAAAACTCCTATAGAAGAGGCGTTAATTGTCAACTTGAAGAATACAAAAAAGTAAACGTTTTATTTTCCGAAACCATAATCTTTCTTTTCTCGTAACTGAGTTAAAGAAACGAACTTCCGCGATTATGGATATCAACAAAAAAATTAGGACTCTATTTGAAACCACAACAGCAATTGCAGTAATTGCAATCGCGTTCCTTGTGTTTTATTTAGCCTACATATGAGTGTTTGCCCTAAAAAGTACTTAAGATTTTGGTTAGTTTTGTTTGGAAAGGAAAGCGCTGTTTCGTGTCAAAAACAGCGCTTTTTCGCTTAAATACTATTTAGAAAAGAAATAAATAGTTATAGAAATGATCATTTAAAAAACCAAGCTTTTACTCTTTCCGTAAATCATTTCAAACAAAACTTAAACATCATGAAAATTAATAAGAAAATAAAAATCGCATTGCTAAGCATTTTAGGATTTTTCCTTTTGATGTTTGTGATATTGGTCTATCACATCGCAAATGCCAGACCAGTTGAAAATGCAACAATTCAAGTGAGCCGAATAGATTTTGACAAACCTTTTGATTCATTAAGCACAATTGAAATCAAACAAAAATTGCACACCATTTCCGGCGTTAAAAGTGATATCATAGTGAAAAGAAATGTCGTAGTCTATTTCCATGATAACCAAATTGCCGACTCTAAAAAAATTTACGATGAATTAATGACTAAAGGGAATTACAACGCGGAACGTTTTGTATTGCCGGAAGCTCTCGCCAGCAAGCAAGTTTGCCCGGTTATGAAGAAAGATGGAGCAAAATATTAATTCACCAAGTTCATACAAGGAATTTTCAATAAATCTTAAATATAAAAACTATGACTAAGTATTCAAAATTTGCACTATGTGCATTAGTATTTGGAGCGTTGACATTCACATCGTGCAGTGACGATGATGATCCGGCTCCAGAAGCCTCAATCTATGAAAGATTAGGAGGCACAACAATGGTAGCTGATCCGGATAATCCCGGACAAATGATTGAACAAGGACGCTTGAGTTATCGAAAAGTAGTAAACTCTACCGTCGGTTTAATCGTAGCTGACGTACAGGCAGGTGCTTCCGGAAATTTAAGTGCTCATTTTGCTCCTTTATTAGGAGAAGTAACTGCAGGAAACACAACTAATTTAGCCATTTTGGTCGATAACCTAACGGACTTTTTCTCTTTCAACACTGGAGGAACAAATGCGGTTAATACCTATAGTGGTTTGGATATGGTAAGTGCGCACAATCCATCGCTTAACCCAAGAATGGGAACTACTTCAACCGATGCCAATTATACTAAATTTGTGGGGTATGTTGGTGCGGCAGCTGTACAAAATGGTGTTGCAGCCAATACCGAGCTTTATGCTGATATAGTGGATGTATTAGAATCTTTAAGAGATCCTATTGTTCAATAATACGGTTTTTGTTTTGTTTAGTGAAAACGCCACCCTATTATTAAGGTGGCGTTTTTTAGTTTATTTCAAATGGGCTAACATTTCTTCTGTCATCGAAGCCAAATCAAATTCATGCTTCCAGCTCCAGTCTTTTCTGGCGCTGCTATCGTCAATCGAAGCCGGCCAGCTATCTGCAATCTTCTGACGGAAATCCGGTTTATATGTTATTGTAAAGTCAGGAATATGTTTCTTAATCTCTGTGGCAATTTCAGCCGGAGTAAAGCTTACACCCGATAAGTTATAAGAAGATCGAATTTTAATTTGCTCACTCGGTGCCCGCATAATTTCGACCGTAGCTCTAATAGCATCATCCATATACATCATTGGCAAAGCCGTTTGCTCAGAAAGAAAACATTCATATTTACCATCTTTCAACGCTTTATGGTAAATATCCACAGCATAATCTGTTGTCCCACCACCAGGTTCTGTCGACCAACTTATTAGGCCCGGATAACGAATGCTGCGTACATCGACGCCATAAATGTTATGGTAATATTCACACCATCTTTCGCCCGTTTGTTTGCTGATTCCATAAACGGTTGTAGGCTCCATAATGGTATATTGCGGTGTGTTATTCCTTGGTGTTGTTGGCCCAAAAACAGCAATGCTTGACGGCCAGAATATCTTTTTGATTTTTCCGGCTTTCGCCAGATTTAGAACATGGAAAAGCGAATTCATATTCAGGTCCCAGGCAAAAGCAGGGTTTTTTTCTGCCGTAGCCGAAAGTAAGGCTGCCATCAGATAAACATCAGTGATTTGATATTGCTCAATCAGATGTTCAATCTGATTGTAATCCAGAGCATTTACCACTTCGAAAATTCCGTTGTTTACAATATCGTTGTTTAGTTTTCTGATATCGGAAGCAATAACATTGTCATTGCCATAAATGTTTCTTAGTTTTTGGGTAAGCTCTGTTCCAATTTGGCCGCAGGCTCCAATAATTAGGATTTTTGTATTCATGTAGTGTTGTGTGTTTGTACGGCAAAGATACTTTTTTAAGAAAAGTAACTTCTGCAAAATGGCAGTTTTCTTTTCAATAAATTATAATCCCTTTAACTACATCATACTAAAGTTTCCTTTTACCTTTGTACCTTTGTGTCTTTAATGCCAATTCATGAAATTATATTTTTCAACATTACTTTTGTTATTGCTATTCTTTTCTTCCTGCCAGGAAGATCCAAAAGTTCGCGCCTTAGAGCAGGAAAAAGAAACGCAGAAAAGGGAAGCGATATTTACCAACATTAGTACTGGTTGGAACTTTAATTCGCAACCTATAAACGAAACCGCAATGGAGTTAAGAACCAATTGGGCAGAATGGCGTGTATTCCTGAACGAATTGGGGCAAAAACCAAAAAGCAGCATTGGCGCCTTTCAGCAAAAAGCCAAAACGCTTTCCAAAAGAGCCGCCGAATTAAACAATAATATTCCTATTAAATATAATCTTCCTGAAATAAAAAGCAGGATTGCTGTTGTTGCAACCAAAGTCAATGCGATAAATCTATACATTCACCTGAATCAGATTCCGGATAAAAAGATTGTACAATTGGTGCAGGAAATCAACAGCGAAGTAGCTGCTATGCAATTGCAATTGAACGAAATCAAACGCAGAAGCGAAATCAAAATGGAAGAAGGCGAAGGTGATATGATACGAATGTTAGATACTTCGCGAGCAATTCCTACCAATCCGGAACCAAAAATTATAAAATAAGTTTTGAGTTTAACGTCATTATACAACGGTTATCTCCATTCGACGAAAGTCAAACAAATAGCGGATGCCCTTGAAAATCCTTTAACCAAACTTCAATTAAAAGGACTTTTAGGCTCGTCTTTCTCGTTTGTATTCCAGGCAGTCTTTAAACAAAGTGACAAGCCTTTTCTGTTAATTTTTAACGAAAAAGAGGAAGCGGCCTATTATTTAAACGATTTGGAACAGATGATTGGGGCAAATGATGTGCTGTTTTATCCAAGTTCCTATCGTCGTCCGTACCAAATTGAAGAAACCGACAATGCCAATGTTTTATTGCGTTCCGAAGTTTTAAACCGAATTAATTCAAGAAAAAAACCAGCAGTAATTGTTACCTATCCTGAAGCACTTTTTGAAAAAGTCGTTACCCGGAAAGAACTCGAAAAAAACACTTTGAAGATTGCTGTTGGCGAAACGGTTACGATTGATTTTATCAACGAAGTGTTGTTTGAATATGAATTCAAACGCGTTGATTTCATTACCGAACCCGGTGAATTTTCTGTTCGTGGCGGAATTTTGGATGTGTTTTCTTTTTCGAATGACAATCCGTATCGTATTGAGTTTTTTGGGAACGAAGTCGAAAGCATCCGAACCTTTGATGTAGCAACGCAACTTTCTGTTGAAAAGCAAACCAAGATTACAATCATTCCCAATCTGGAAAATAAATTCGTTCAGGAAAACCGCGAAAGTTTCCTAGATTATATCAGTGAAAAAACCGTTTTGTGTATTGAAAACACGGAGTTTCTGACTTCCCAATTAGATAAACTATTTGGCAAAGCCATTGAGACTTTTGACAAACTTTCGAAAGATGTAAAGCATGCCGAACCTCAACATCTGTTTCTTAATCAGGAAACGTTTTTACGAAAAGCTCTGGATTTTTCAATCGTTGAATTATCCAACAAACCGTTTTTCAAAACGACAAAATCTTTTGAATTCCATATTCAGCCACAGCCTTCATTCAACAAGCAATTTGATTTGCTGCTGAATAATTTGAGTGACAATCACTTTAACGGTTACACCAATTATCTATTTTGTTCAAATGAAGCTCAGGCGAATCGTTTCCATGATATTTTTGAATCGATAGATGAAGAAAATAGTGAAAATGTCCGCAAACAATACCACACCATTGTTGCTTCTTTGTATCAAGGTTTTATTGATGAGGAAAACCAAATTGCCGCTTACACCGACCATCAGATTTTTGAGCGTTATCACAAATTCAACATCAAAAATGGCTATTCCAAAAAGCAGACACTTACGCTAAAAGAACTCAATTCCTTATCTGTTGGCGATTATGTAACACATATCGACCACGGAATTGGGAAGTTTGGCGGATTGCAAAAGATACAAGTCGAAGGCAAAACACAGGAAGCGATAAAATTGGCTTATGCCGACAACGATATTGTGTACGTCAGCATTCATTCACTGCACAAAATTTCGAAATACACCGGAAAAGACGGAACTCCGCCAAAGATTTACAAACTAGGTTCGAATGCCTGGAAGATCTTAAAACAAAAAACAAAAGCGCGTGTTAAACACATAGCTTTTAATCTAATTCAATTGTATGCAAAACGGCGACTGGAAAAAGGTTTTGCCTGCGCTCCGGACAGTTATCTGCAGAAAGAATTAGAAAGTTCGTTCATTTACGAGGATACTCCAGACCAAATTACGGCAACACAAGATGTCAAAGCCGATATGGAAAAAGACAGGCCAATGGATCGATTGGTTTGTGGCGACG
>JAZKCP010000058.1:37480-42042 GCA_040388035.1 Bacteroidota bacterium
AAACGGAAGTGGCTATTCGTGCGGCATTCAAAGCTGTTGATAATAGCAAACAGGTTGCGGTTTTGGTTCCGACGACAATTTTGGCTTACCAACATTACAGGACTTTTACCGAAAGGTTAAAAGACATGCCGGTTAATATTGGTTACCTCAACCGTTTTCGGACCGCCAAACAAAAAGCGAAAACCATTGAAGATTTAGCTTCGGGAAAATTGGATATCCTAATTGGAACGCATCAATTGGTCAGCAAAAATGTAGTGTTTAAGGATTTAGGTTTGCTGATTGTTGACGAAGAACAGAAGTTTGGCGTCAACGTAAAAGACAAATTGAAAACCATTGCCGCGAATGTTGATACGTTAACTTTAACAGCAACACCAATTCCGAGAACGTTACAATTTTCACTAATGGCAGCCCGAGATTTGTCGGTTATCACAACGGCTCCACCAAACCGTTATCCAATCGAATCGCAGGTTGTCGGTTTTAACGAAGAATTAATCCGTGATGCTATCTCGTATGAAATTCAAAGAAACGGCCAGGTATTTTTCATCAATAACCGAATAGAAAATATCAAGGAAATTGCCGGAATGATTCAGCGATTGGTTCCTGATGCCAGAGTTGGTATCGGTCACGGCCAAATGGAAGGAAACAAACTCGAAGAACTGATGCTTGGTTTTATGAATGGTGAATTCGATGTTTTGGTAGCTACCACAATTATCGAAAGTGGTTTGGATGTGCCAAATGCAAATACGATTTTCATCAACAACGCTAATAATTTTGGTTTGTCTGATTTGCATCAGATGCGTGGAAGAGTTGGGCGAAGCAATAAGAAAGCATTCTGTTATTTTATTTGTCCACCGTATTCTGTGATGACTGACGATGCCCGAAAACGTATTCAGGCGTTGGAACAATTCAGCGAATTGGGAAGTGGATTCAATATTGCGATGAAGGATTTAGAGATTCGTGGCGCCGGAGATTTATTGGGCGGAGAACAAAGTGGTTTTATCAATGAAATTGGTTTTGAAACCTATCAGAAAATCATGAACGAAGCCATTGAAGAGTTGAAGGAAAACGAATTCAAAGAGCTTTACGAATCAGAAAACGATGCCGACACTAAGGAATATGTAAAGGAATTACAGATTGATACAGATTTCGAATTGTTGTTCCCGGATGAATACATCAACAACATTACTGAGCGTTTGAATTTGTATAACGAATTAGGGAACATAAAAGACGAAGCAGGTTTACTGGCATATGAAACCAAACTGATTGACCGTTTTGGCCCGTTGCCTAAAGAAGCAAAAGCCTTGTTGAACAGTATCAGGATAAAATGGATTGCTACGCAAATGGGAATTGAAAAAATCATCATGAAGCAGGGCAAACTTATTGGTTATTTTGTTGGCGACCAGCAATCAGATTATTATAATTCAAAGCAATTCAGGAAAATGCTTCAGTTTGTTCAGCAAAATGGGAACATCTGTAAAATGAAAGAGAAGGAAACCAAGAATGGCCTGCGCTTACTCATCACTTTTGAAAATGTCAAATCCATAAACAGAGCATTGGAATTTATGGAAATGATGGTAAAAAATTAGCTTAAATACTTCTTCAGCTGGTGGGCAAGCTCTTCCGGATTTACTCTTTCAATCGGGTGCTGTGTATTGGGCAATACTAAAAACTGACCGCTTGGCAATTGGCGGTAAGCTGCGACACTTTCCTCAATACTTACCATTATATCTTTATCGCCTACGGCAATTAAAGTTGGTGTAGCGATTTTAGCAAAATCATCATTTTTTAGTGCTGGTGACTTTCCTAATCCTAACATCATTTCAGCAGTTTTAGGCAATACCTTTTCCCAATTTTGTCCGTGCAGTTTTTCTAAAGCAGCAGCAAATTTCGGCACTTTTTCTTTAATGATTTCAGGATTTAAAAGAGCAGCCTCTTTTTGAGAACCCTCAATTGTCCAGTTCAATTTTGTTGCTAAAGTGACTAATTTCCCGATTCTTTCCGGATGGTTTTTGGCTAAATAAAGTCCGACATAACCGCCCATGCTATACCCGAAAATGTTTATTTTCTCAATCTTATTCTCATTCAAAAAAGCCAAAACCTGATTGGCAAATCCAGGAATGGTTAATGGCTTTTCTGAAACATTGTTTTGACCATGACCTTCAAAATCTAGTGTGAAAATTTCGAGGTCCGTTTGCAAAAGCAGTGTCAGTTGATTGAAGTTTTCGGCGCTTCCCAATGCGCCATGGAGTAATAATAGTTTTTGCATATTGGTATAAAAAAACCACCCGTTGCCGGATGGTTTGGTTTATTATACGAGATTAATTCTTCAATACTTTAAAATTAGCTTCCCTGTCATTAATTTTCAACTTAAAGAAATAAGTTCCTGCTGCAAATTGTGAGATGTCCACGTTTGTAGTCAGTTCGTTCAATTTTTGTTTATACAACAATTGTCCTTGTACATTGTAAACCATAACTTCAGTTATAGCATCTTTAGAAGTGATGGTTACGCTTCCGGTGGTTGGATTTGGATAATAACTATAATCCAAAAAGTTATTACTTTCTTCTCCTAATGTTCCTGTGCAGGTTATCGTAGCAATCCAACCAGGGGCAACTACTCCTTGATCTGAATAAAATTTAAATGTTAATGAACCATCGGGCGCTGTTGAGTTAAAAGGACTAGGAAGTGCTGTCCCTGATAATCCTCCCAAGGTTAAATCCTGACCAAATTCACTGTTGCCATTATAAATATATAAATAATCATAATCAGCTTCCAGGTTGAAGTTTGAAAAAGTAACTCTTAATTTCAATCCTATGTTATAAGGCGTCATGGTCCTTACCCACGATTCCATATTTGTATAGTTAGCAGTAGGTCCTCCAGTATCAGTAAATTGGACATTCGCACAGAAATTAGCTGTTGTTGTCGCAAATATTTTCACTCTTGACAATGGTTCAATTCCGTCACATGCCGGTCTGACTCTAATCTTATAATAGGTGTTTGGATTTAGTCCGGTTGCAGTATATGAATTGGTTGTAACCGTGTTCCAAACAAATATACCTGAAGAAAATGGTGTAACAGATACTTGCCACGAGGTTGCGGTGCCGGTTTCAGTCCATGTTATCTCTACCGAATTTGGGGTAATATTTGAAGTTGTTATTTCAGTCACGGTATTTGGGCAACTTGTTACGCAATCCGTACTTAAGCATGTTCCCGTGTTTACAGCGTTCAAAATAACCGCTGCTGGCTGCGGTCCAAAACCATTGATGAAACTAATTCCGACTCCGGAAACTAAATGACAATAACTCATTATAGTTCCTTTTTCTTCGGGTGTTGGAATTGGTCCCGCTGCACAATTTCCTTCACCATTATAACCAGCCGCTGGGCCGCAACCGTCTATTCTCGTATTGTTTCCATTCCATGCGCAAGCATGTGTGTGCCTTGACCCTAAAAGATGGCCGAATTCATGTGTGATGACCTGAACAGTCCAGGAAAAGATTGGCACAGTGTTGAAACTAAAATTTACATCCGAATAACTATAGTTGTTTTCAGTACAAAGACCATTTATGGTAACCGCAACTCCACCCAATCCACCTTCATCCATCCCAATCAATTGTCCAACATCTCCGTCAAATACAGGAGTAATCTCCGAAAAAGCATTCAGATATGCTCCCGAACTTGTTCCTACTCCTTCATATGGATCTTGCTCTGTCCAGATGAAAATCGATTTTAAACCTACAGAAATACCATCGTTATTATACAATGTCTGCACATTATTAAACACCGAAGTCATCCAGTTGGTCGTAGTTGCTACATCGCTTCCGTTTGCTTCATACAAGTTCGTATCAATTTCAAAATACATTGAGACACATCTTTCACTTGCCACATTTCTATTTGTGTTCTCGTTTGATTCAGGTGTTACATCATCTTTTGTATAACAATCAAAGTCATTTAACACGTTCATTTCAGCATCAGAATAAACTATATAATCTGTCTGATTGTTTACTTTGTCTAATTTTCCAACCACTAAATTTCCGAATGATGAACTCGAAACAATTCCGTTAAATTCGCCATTAAAGAAATTGAAAGCAGAAACGGAATTCGTTTCTCCCTTTATTATTCCGCGATAATAAACTCCTTTTTGATAACTGATATTTTTAGCTTTGTCAGTATCAATGTGAAATCCTTCAACAAATGGATTCACTTTATACAAGAGAACAGCAATATTCTGATTCTGGTATGGAATAACTAATTCAATAGTTTCGTATTGATTAGCCATAATTTGATTGATTTTTTCAAAATCTATTGTTGCCAAAGTCGCTCCCTCAACAACTTTGTTTATTTCTCGGTCTACCGTATTTTGCGTTGCAGACAATACCGATATTGGTGTGAAGCTTGCTTTTAAATCCTGTAATTCTGATACTTTTTCGGCAACTTTATTTTGCGCAAACAAAGTAGTCAAACAAAATAATGTGATTACTAGTAAGTGTTTTTTCATTAGTTATGAATTAGTTTTTTGTAAAGTTATTGAAATTCAGAAAGAAACAAATGAAAAAAATTAATAATG
>JAZKCP010000058.1:42052-61108 GCA_040388035.1 Bacteroidota bacterium
ACTTTAAGATTTTGCTATTCAGAAATTATTGAACTTTTAAAGCAAATCGATGACAATTAAACCTTAAAAATGGAAGAAGGCATCCTCAATGTGTTCTATTTTATAAGTTTTGTCTTCCTTGCAAATAGCAATGATATCAAATCGGACTTCTGCGTCTAAATCATTAGACACTATATATTCATTTACGGCTTTGACCAACAATTGGATTTTTTTTGGTTTTACAAAATCCTGTGGTAGTCCAAACTCAATGCTCGATCGGGTCTTAACTTCAACAATGGCCAAAACAGAAGCTCTTTGGGCGATGATATCGATTTCCGCTTTTTGGAATGTCCAGTTAGTTGCCAGTATATCATAACCGTTTTGAAGCAGAAATTGCACAGCTAATTCTTCTCCAAGTTTCCCAAGTTCGTTGTGTTCTGCCATTTGTCATTGCGAGGAACGAAGCAATCTCCTCATTTTTATTTTGATTCAAAAATCACTTTGCTTTCTATAGAATTCACTTCTATAGAAACCTGCCTTCCAAAAATTAGCGCACGATTGTCCCTGATATGTCCCGCCGGAAAATTATAAATAATCGGAATATTTAATCCTTTGACCGAATCCTCGATGATTTCCAGAGCATTTCTTCCCCACGGAATGTCATTGTCTTTCATTTCCGTCATGGCGCCAACAATAATTCCTTTTAAACTACTCAAGCAGCCGTTACGTTTCAGGTTCATCATCATTCGGTCTACATGATATAAATATTCGTCTAAATCTTCTATAAACAAAATCTTATCCGAACAATCAATCGCAGATTCAGAACCTAATAAACTATATAAAATTGAAAGATTGCCTCCAACCAATTCACCTTTTGTTTTCCCGTTATGATTCAAAGCATCACAATCTAAAGTGTATTGCAGTTTGTCTCCAAACAATGCGGCACATAATGAATTTTTTGCTTCATCAGTTGCTCTCGGAATGGCAACGGGCATGGTAGCGTGCAATGATTCAATTCCCATGCGGTTTAGATGGCTATGCAAAACTGTGACGTCGCTAAAGCCAACAATCCATTTTGGGTTTTGCTTAAACTTTGTAAAATCCAACTGGTCAACTATTTTCACCGTTCCGTAACCGCCACGCACACACCAAATTGCCTTGATGTTTGGATTGTCCATTTGCTCCTGAAAATCTGCCCTGCGTTGTTCCTCAGTTCCGGCCAATTGGTAATAATTTAAACCAATTGTTGTTCCGATTTTTACCTTAAGTCCCCAACCTTCGAGCAAAGCAATAGTGGGTTTTAAATTGTCGTCAATATTTTTTCTTGCGGTAGAAACGATGGCAACAGTGTCGCCCTTTTGCAGATAAGGTGGTGTAATCATTTTCTTTTGGGAATAAATGAATGAAAGGCAAAATATAAAGCTAAGCGTAAAGAGAATTTTTGAATTCATTCATCAAAAATAGAATTAATATTTTTTATGCCAACCAAAACCATACGAAATTGCAAATCCGGTATAGGTAGTTTTAGAAATATTTCCAACAAACTTAAACCCAATGCTTCTGCCAAAGCCTACTTTTTGCCTGCCAATAGGAATCAAGCCATAATAAACCCTAAACCTCCTTTTTTGGTTTTTAAAAAATTTCAAGCTCACCTCGAACGGAAAACCAAAGGAATGCTCTTCAACCTTGTAATGACTATCTCCAGCCGGTTCAAAATGCTTCCAAACGTTATAGGAAACGCCACCCGAAACACTACAGGAAAATCCCGAGCTAATCCATCTTTTGCCATACAGGATTCCATAATCGGTTATCTGCTCCTTTTCATTAAAAACCGGAAATCCTATGGTTGGCGCCAGTAAAGCGATATTGTTTTCATATCCCAAAAAAGATGAAACCCTGGCGGTCAACAAATCCCTCTTCAGAAACTGGTAATTAATTGTTCCTCCCAAAATCCAACCGCTCGTGGAAGCGCCGCCAAAACCAATATATGCTTCATAAAATATAATCGGGTTTGATTTTGTTTTAACCTTTAAACTGTCTTGGGCGGATACATTATTTAGTAAAAGCACCATTAATAGTAAGAGTATTTTTTTTATTGGATTTTGCATGGTTTAAACTTATCGATTAATTTAAATTGTACGGGAATAATCAGTAAGTAATCTTCTTACTAAACTATATGGATGTAAAAGTTATGATTTCGTTGCAAAAAACTTATTTTTGCATTCTATTTATAGATTATGTCAGAAAACCCAAAAAGATATACCATTACTGCCGCTTTACCTTACACGAATGGACCTATTCATATTGGCCATTTAGCCGGCGTGTATGTACCATCAGATATTTATGCCCGTTATTTAAGGCTGCAAGGTAAAGATGTCACTTTCATTTGCGGAAGCGATGAACATGGCGTTGCGATTTCGATGAAAGCCAAAAAAGAAGGCATTACCCCGCAACAGGTTATTGATAAATACGACGGTATTATTCGTCAGTCGTTTATTGATTTTGGAATTTCATTTGATAATTATTCGCGGACATCGTCTAAGATTCATCACGATACGGCTCAGGAGTTTTTCAAAAAGTTATACGACAATGGCGATTTTATTGAAGAAGTGACCGATCAATTATATGATGCCAAAGCTGACCAATTTCTTGCCGATAGATTCGTTACCGGAACCTGTCCGAAATGCGATAATCCCGAAGCTTATGGCGACCAATGTGAGCGTTGTGGTTCAACTTTGAATGCAACCGATTTAATCAATCCAAAATCAACGATTACCGGGGAAACTCCAATTTTAAAATCTACTAAACACTGGTTTCTACCATTGGACAGATATCAGGATTTTTTATCCAAATGGATTTTAAAAGATCACGCCAAAGACTGGAAAGTAAATGTTTTGGGTCAAGTTAAATCATGGTTGGATGATGGCTTGAAACCGCGTGCGGTAACCCGTGATCTGGATTGGGGAATTGACGTTCCAGTTGAAGGTGCCGAAGGGAAAAAATTATATGTGTGGTTTGATGCGCCGATAGGTTACATTTCTGCTACCAAAGAATGGGCAGCACGCGAAGGAAAAAATTGGGAAGATTATTGGAAAAAAGATGATACTAAACTGGTTCATTTTATCGGGAAAGATAATATCGTTTTCCATTGCATTATTTTCCCCGCAATGCTGAAAGCCGAAGGAACTTATATTTTACCGGATAACGTTCCCGCAAATGAGTTTTTGAATTTGGAAGGAAATAAACTTTCGACTTCAAAAAACTGGGCGGTTTGGCTGCACGAATATTTACAGGATTTCCCGGATAAGCAAGATGTTTTGCGTTACGCATTAACCGCAAATGCTCCTGAAACAAAGGACAACGACTTTACCTGGAAAGATTTTCAGGCAAGAAATAATAACGAATTGGCAGCAGTTTTTGGAAATTTCATCAATCGTGTGGTGGTTTTGACTAATAAATATTACGATGGAGTTGTTCCAAGTCTGAATGAATTCAATGAAGTTGACGAGCAAACATTAGCCGAATTGAAAGCATATCCGGCTGTGATCTCAAGTTCAATTGAACGCTATCGATTCCGTGAAGCGCAAGGCGAATTGATGAATGTGGCTCGTTTGGGAAATAAATATTTAGCAGATGAGGAGCCTTGGAAAATGGTAAAAACCAATCCGGAAAGAGTGCAAACGCAAATGTATGTTGCGCTCCAAATTGCGGCTGCATTACAGGTTTTGTGTGAACCCTTTTTACCTTTTACAGCCAACAAATTGACAACTATTTTAAATAGTAAAAATCTAAATTGGAAATTGGTTTCCGAAACATCAGATTTACTTCCTGCCGGACATCAAATTGGCCAAGCGGAGATCTTGTTTGTCCAAATTGAAGATGCCGAAATCCAAAGACAAATTGACAAACTAGAAGCTACGAAAACGTCAAACGAGATGGAAAATAAAGTAACCGAACCTCAAAAAGCAATCACAACGTTTGACGATTTTTCCAAACTGGATTTACGTGTTGGAACTATAGTCGAAGCAGAAAAAATGCCAAAAGCCAACAAGCTTTTGGTGTTGAAAGTCGATACCGGTTTAGATGTGAGAACTATTGTTTCCGGAATTGCCGAACATTTTTCGCCGGAAGAAGTCATTGGAAAACGCGTGACA
Organism: Bacteroidota bacterium; assembly: GCA_040388035.1. Classification (GTDB taxonomy): domain Bacteria; phylum Bacteroidota; class Bacteroidia; order Flavobacteriales; family Flavobacteriaceae; genus Flavobacterium. The sequence continues at coordinate 46,186 of JAZKCP010000058.1, forward strand.
GTTTTAATCAATTTGGCTCCAAGAGCATTGCGTGGCGTTGAAAGTGAAGGCATGATTTTAATGACCAATAACGCTGAAGGAAAGCTGGTTTTTGTCAATCCGGATACCGATGGTGTGGATAATGGTGCTTTGATTAGTTAAAAATCAATTAAAAATAACGCGGATATTTTTGTAACTTTATAAAAATTTACCAGAGTTATGTTATCAAAAAAAATAGAATCATCACTAAACAAGCAAATTAGAATAGAGGCAGAATCTTCCCAAATATATCTGTCTATGGCTTGTTGGGCAGAAATCCAAGGTTTGGAAGGCGTTGCCCTGTTCATGTACAGACAATCGGACGAAGAGCGATTGCATATGCTGAAATTGATAAAATATGTCAACGAACGTGGCGGACATGCCGCAATTACTGATCTCAAATCTCCAAAAACTTCTTTTGGCACTTTTAAGGAAATGTTCGGTGAATTGTACCAACATGAATTGTTTGTTTCTCAATCAATTAATGAATTGGTACATGTGGCTTTTGAAGAAAAAGATTATGCCACGCATAACTTTTTACAATGGTATGTTGCCGAACAGATTGAAGAAGAGGCACAAGCCAAAACCATATTAGATAAAATTAATTTGATTGGAGATGACAAAGGCGGCTTGTATTTATTTGACCGTGACATTCAGCAAATTACTGTAACCAGTTCCATCGGGCTCAATAAAAATTAATCCGAATTCCACTCGTTTTGAGTAATAAAGAAAAACATAAATCAAAAAAGAAACACGAAAAAGTGCTTCTTAAGCTCCACAAAATTGCTGAAAACTGCAAGTCTGAGTGTTGTGAGAAATATAAAAAAAAGGAAAGCAAGCGTTGCAAACGCTGCCCAATGTTTGACTTGCTTAATAAATATAAAACTCCTTCTTCCTGATGGAGTTTTTTAATAAAATATAACTGAATGAATTTAAAAGTAATTGCCTTCGACGCTGACGACACTTTATTTGTGAATGAACCTTATTTCCAGGAAACGGAACAAAAATTCTGCGCTTTGATGGGAAATTATTTATCGCATCACAGTTTGTCGCAGGAATTGTTTAAAACTGAAATTGGCAATCTGGAATTATATGGATATGGCATTAAAGGCTACACATTGTCAATGATTGAAGCCGCAATGAAAATCTCTGACAACACTTTATCCATAGAGGTTATCGGTAAAATTATTGAGTTAGGAAAAGAGTTATTGCAAAGACCTATTGAACTTTTAGAAGGTGTAGAGGAAACGCTAAAAGCACTTCAGGGAAAATATAAATTGATTGTGGCTACCAAAGGTGATTTGAAAGACCAACAAAGAAAACTCCATGACTCCGGACTTGGTCCTTATTTTCACCATATCGAAGTGATGGCCGATAAGCAGGAATTGAATTATGAGAAACTCTTAAAACGTTTGGAAATTGAGCCAAATGAATTTTTTATGATTGGAAATTCGTTAAAATCCGACGTTTTACCTGTATTAGGCATTGGTGGTTATGCGGTTCATATTCCTTTTCACACCACTTGGGAACACGAAAAAATTAGCCACACGGTTGAGCACCCGAATTTCAGAACGTTGGAAAAGATATCGGATGTTTTACCGGTTTTGCTTTAAATAAAAAAGCGACAAAGCCTTCACTTTGCCGCCTTCCAGTGGTATTTGAAATTTATTTTCTAAAGTGCATTCAAAATTGCCAGAATATCATCTCCATATTTGTCCGTCCTATTCTTTCCAAAACACACTTCTAATTCTTCTATTGTTTGAGGATTAGCCTTGGCAATGGCAACTAAATGTGAGTTATGACAGATTCTGAAGGAAGACCAATTCAGCTTTTGAGCCAAATCATTTCTCCAGTTGCGCAGAGACTTAAAAATATTTGCTTCATTTGGCGATAAATCTTCGTCAGAGAATTTAATTTCTGCTTTTCCATTTTTTCGAGTTTTTGGCAGATAAAAAACGGCTGCTGACCAAAAATCTTTAGTTCCGGTTGTTACGAAATTTGTTGAAGTCAATTTCACCTCAACTGAATCGAGAAATTTATTCATTTTGTCCTGATCAATTTGGCAAAACTCCTTCCCCAAACGGATATTAAATACCTTGATATTCATAATTCAGGTTTAGAATTATTTCCCCAACAAAAGAATATCGTTTGCAACCACTTCGGTGACGTAACGTTTGCTTCCGTCTTTGTCGTCGTAACTTCTGTGTGTCAACTTTCCTTCGACGGCAATTTCCTTGCCTTTGTCCACATATTTTTCGATGATTTCAGCTAGTTTTCCCCAGGCAGTTACACGATGCCATTCGGTTTGTTCTACTTTTTCCCCTTTGTCATTGGTGTAAGAATCGTTTGTAGCGATTGTGATGTTGGCTACTTTTTTCCCTCCGTCAAAAGTCTTGATTTCCGGTTCTTGTCCTACGTGACCGATTAACTGTACTTTGTTTCTCATTGCATTCATGGCGTTTAAAAATTAAATGTTATTGTTAAAAATATTTTGTTGTTTGAGATTGTTGTGTCAAATCAACAGTGCAAAGTTGTGGAGGTTTGTAAAAATTATTCGGTAATTACCCATTTACTTTCGGTTGTAATTGATTGTAACCGTTTGTAAACGGAAATATTTTTATTATATTTGAATGGGAAAAGGCTGACAAATACAAAAGTGAAACACCACTTAGCCCTGATTGAAGCGGTTGCCGTGCAAAAGCGAAAAGCAGGAAAACGGAAACCAAAAATGCCCAAGCCTTTCGCTCCTAAAAAATTAAATTATGAGTAAAGTTTGTTTAGAATGTGGTGAAAAAATTGTTGGCCGCGAGGACAAAAAGTTCTGTAGCGATGGCTGCCGCAATGCCTTTAACAACAAAATAAACAAAGACAGCACAAATTATATGCGGAACATCAATAACAAGTTACGCAAAAATTACCGTATTTTGTCAGACCTCAATCTGGAAGGGAAATCAAAAACCACCAAAACCAAACTGTTAAGCAAAGGTTTTGACTTTGATTTTTTTACCAACATACTAAATACAGGAACTGGTAACACGTATTATTTTGTGTATGACCAGGGTTATCGATTTTTGGATAACGATTTTTATATGTTAGTGAAAAAAGAACATTAATTTTATCTCTATGAGAAAAAACGACACTTCCCTACTTTCTTTACTAGTGCTAATTGCATTGATTTTCGGCATTTTCTACTTTATGATGCCACAGGGTTATGACCAAACCGAAGCACCGCTTTCTGAGTTTTCTACAAAAAGAGCGTTATCAACTGTAAAGGAAATTTCAAAAAAACCTCATTTTGTTGGTTCCCAAAACCATGAGATTGTTGCCCGATATCTTCAAAAAGAATTACAGGATTTGGGTTTGGGAACCTCGATTCAAGAAGGTTTTACAATGACTGAAACGGGATTGCTGGTAAAATCTAAAAATATTATTGCCAAAATAAAAGGTTCGAAAAACACTAAAGCGTTGTTATTGCTTTCGCATTATGATTCGGCGCCACATTCGTATTCAAAAGGCGCGAGTGACGATGCTTCGGGCGTAGCCACAATCCTGGAAAGCGTTCGTGCTTTTCTGCATAATAAAACGCCTCATAAAAATGACGTCATTATTCTGTTTAGCGATGCTGAAGAATTGGGATTGAATGGTGCCGCTCTTTTTGTAACTGAGCATAATCTGGCCAAAGAAGTCGGTCTGGTTTTAAATTTTGAAGCACGCGGAAGTTCCGGTCCAAGTTATATGCTGATGGAAACCAACGACGGAAATTCGAAAATGGTTGATGCTTTTAAAGCCGGAAATGCGAATTATCCTGTTTCCAATTCGCTGATGTACAGCATTTATAAAATGCTGCCCAACGATACCGATTTGACTGTTTTTAGGGAAAAAGGGAAAATCCAGGGTTATAATTTTGCCTTTATCGACAGCCATTTTAACTATCATACAGCACAAGACAAATATGAAAATCTTGATCCAAAGACTTTGGCACATCAGGGAAGTTACCTGTTTCCATTGCTGAAATATTTTTCAAATGCCGATTTGACCGATTTGAATTCGACCGATGACAATATCTATTTCAATGTTCCGTTCAGTTTTGTGAGCTATCCGTTTATATGGATTATTCCAATGTTAATCATTGCTTTTGGGTTGTTTTTCATTTTTGTTTTTGTTGGCTTAGGCAAACGTGCATTGCGTTTGGATGAAATCATTAAGGGTTTTGTTCCGCTTTTAGGCTCGCTGGTTTCGGCAGGTTTAGTGACTTATGTTGGTTGGAAATTACTGCTGAACTTCTATCCGCAATACAACGACATCCTTCAGGGATTTACTTATAATGGTCACGATTACATTTATGCTTTTGTGAGTCTGACTCTCGCCATTTGCTTTTTGTTTTACCATAATGACGGAAAACGAAATCCGGAAATGAGTCAAATGGTAGCACCATTATTCGTTTGGCTACTTATCAATATTGGAATTGCGCTGAAATTACAAGGCGCCGGATTTTTGATTATTCCGGTTATAGCCAGTACATTAATGCTTGGGTTTTATGTTTTGACACAAAAATCAGGCTGGATTTTAAATTGCCTTTTGGCTATTCCAACGCTGATTATTTTAGTGCCTTTTATCCAGATGTTCCCTATTGGTTTGGGATTAAAAATCCTGGTTGGAAGTGCGTTGTTAACGGTTTTGGGTTTTACCTTATTGCTGCCTATTTTTGGTTCTTATACCAAAAAGGGACTTTGGGCAATTGCTTTTATTTTGGTTGCTATTGGATTTTTTATCAAAGCGCATCAGGCTTCTGATTATTCAGCCCAAAAAGCCAAACCAAATAGCTTGGTTTATATTCTAAACGGCGATTCAAACAAGGCAAATTGGGCAACTTATGATACCAATCTCGACGAATGGACCAAAACATATTTGGGTGAAAACCCAAAAGCAGCAACCGCGTTAAATTCGAATAAACTGTATAGCAAATATGGCTCACAATATACTTTTATGGCGAACGCTCCGATGAAAAACTTCGCTAAACCAACTATTGAATTCCTTCGCGATACCATTAAAGGAAATCAACATTTGTACAAAATAAAGATCTCTCCAAACCGAGCTGTAAATCGTTACGATATCTTTGCAAACAACAATACTCAAATCAATAATCTAAAAGCCAATGGTGTAAGGTCGATAGATTTTAAAAGCAATATGGCTTCAAAGACTTCCGGCAAATTATTGACTTATTACGTTGTGGGTAACCTTCCGTTGGAATTGGAATTCTCGACTTCAGATTCACAAAAACTGGATTTGGTGGAAAGTTCCTTTGATTTACTGGCAAATCCTTTGATAAAAATGACTCAAAGAAAATCCGGGATGATTCCGACGCCGTTTGTTTTGACCGATGCAATAATTATCAAACAGAAGATAAAACCTTCGGCAAAAATCCCGCAAGAAACGCCTGCAATGAAAAATTATTACGAGCGACGCGATAGCTTGAATGTTGCGATTGACAGTTTAAGAAGATGAAGCAAATCTCTATTTTAGGCTGTGGTTGGTTGGGATTGCCGTTGGCAAAATCATTATTGGAAAAAGGATTTTTGGTAAAAGGCTCGACAACTTCTTTCGGGAAAGTTTCTGTACTGGAAAACAATGGAATTAAAGCTTTTCAAATTGAATTATCAGAAACTGGCATCAAAGGAGAAATCGATTTATTTCTGAGGAATTCTGAAATCCTTATTATAGATATTCCGCCAAAATTGCGAAGCGTTTCAAGCGAAAGCTTTGTAAAAAAAATTGAGAAGCTCATTCCGTTTATCGAACAATCAAAGATTGAAAAAATTATTTTTATAAGTTCGACTTCGGTTTATACCGATAACAATTCGGTTATTACAGAAACGACGCAAACCGAACCCGTTACCGAAAGCGGAAAACAATTAGTGGAAACCGAAAAGCTGTTACAAAGCAATGCAAATTTTAAAATTACTGTCATTCGCTTTGGCGGATTGATTGGTGACGACCGACATCCTATTCATTTTTTAGCCGGGAGAAAACATATTGAAAATCCTGAGGCTTCAATCAATTTAATCCATCAAACGGACTGTATCGGAATTATCGAAAAAATTATCGAACTCGATTCCTGGAATGAAACGTTCAACGCAGTAGCGCCATTCCATCCGACAAGAAAAGAATATTATACTCAAAAGGCTAAGGAATTGGGATTAACTTTACCGCAATTTAACGAACAAAAAGCTTCTATTGGAAAAACCTTTCTGAGTGATAAAGTCCAAAACGTTTTAAATTATAAATTTCAAAATACAGCCTTATGAGTACAACAGATATAATAGGAACGATTGGTGTCAGCTTAATATTGATTGCTTATTTCCTGAATATTTTTTCTCTAATAAAAAAAGATGGAATCCAATTTTATGTCCTGAATATATTCGGTGGTGCCATTGCTTGTTTCTCATCGTATCTTATTGAGTTTTGGCCGTTTGTAGTTTTGGAAGGAACATGGGCAATCATTAGCGTTATTGGCTTACTTAAAAGCATAAAAAAACCTCAAGGTTAGCTTGAGGTTTTATTATAATTTGAATTTTGATTACCAAATTCTCACTCTTTTGCCTGGTTCAACATACATTCCGTCTCCTTCTTTGATGTCAAATGCGCTATAGAACGTATCTAAGTTTAATAAAGGAACGTAAGCTCTGTACATTGAAGGTGAATGCGGATCGGTTTTTACATAACTCTTCAAAGCTTCATCACGCATTTTGCTTCTCCAGATCGTTGCCCAGGAAATGAACAAACGCTGCTCCGGAGTGTATCCGTCAATTAATCCCGGATTACCATTTTCCTTTAAATACAATTGCAAACCATCATAAGCGGCGTTGATTCCACCCAAATCTCCAATGTTTTCTCCTAAAGTGAATTTTCCGTCAACTTTAGTTCCAGGTAAAGGTTCTAAAACCGAATATTGATCAGCCAAAGCTGTTCCCAACACTGTGAATTGTGTTAAATCATTTTCAGTCCACCAATCAACAAGGTTTCCTTCTGCATTGTATCTTGAACCTTCATCGTCAAAACCATGTGAAATTTCATGGCCAATAACCGCTCCAATTCCACCATAATTTACTGCTTCGTCGGCTTTATAGTTGTAAAAAGGCGGTTGTAAAATTGCGGCAGGGAAAACAATCTCATTGTAAGATGGATTGTAGTAAGCATTGACAGTTTGTGGAGACATTCCCCATTCGGTTTTATCTACCGGTTTACCTTGCTTCTCTAAATCTTTCTTCCAGTTCCATTCTGCTATATTTCTTGCATTTTCAAAAAAGCTTCCGCCATCGTCCGGACTTTTAACTGTTAATGCTGAATAGTCTTTCCATTTATCAGGATATCCAATTTTGATTGTTAAAGCATTTAATTTTTGGATGGCTTTTGTTTTAGTTTCTGCCGACATCCATGCCAGGTTTTTGATTCTGGTTTCGTAAGCGCGCATAACATTTTTAATCATTCTGGCTGCTTTTCCTTTAGCTTCTTCCGGAAACTTTTGTTCAACATATAGTTTTCCTAGAGCTTCACCAACAGTTCCATTAACTACCTGAAGGGCTTTTTCATGACGTGGTCTTTGTTTCAAAGCACCCGTTAATGTTTTCCCGTAAAATTCCCAGTTTGCCGTTTCAATATCCGTTGATAATGTTGATGCAGCACTTCTTAACAGGTTCCAACGCATGTATTCTTTCCAATCTTCTACTTTATTCTCAGTAAAAATCTTTTGCAAAGCAGTCATGTAACGAGGTTGACTAACGATAACGGTATCTAATTTTTTAAATCCAACTTCTGCAAAATAAGTATTCCAATCTATTGCCGGAACCATTTTTTGCAAATCAGCAATCGCTGTTGGATTGTATTGTTTTCTCGCATCTCTTCTTTCAACCCTGTCCAGTCTTGGGCTTGACATAGCTGTTTCTAAAGCTAATATTTTATCTGCATTTGTTTTTGCCTGTTCTGGTTTTTCTCCTAAGAATTGTAACATTCTTGCCACGTGAAGAACATATTTTGCTCTCTTTTCTTTGGAATCCTTATCGTCAGAAACATAATAATCCCTATCTGGTAAACCCAATCCACCAGTACCAAGGCTTATCACATTTCTGTTGCTATTTTTGTCATCAGCTCCAATTCCAACGCCAAAGAAACCAACGTTACCGCCTTTTGCTTCTGTCTGCATCATCAATTTTTGCAAATCAACCATGTTTTTAACCGCATCTATTTGTGCTAAATAAGGAAGTATCGGATCAATTCCATGCTTGTTTCTCGCCACAGTATCCATAGCCGCTTTATACATGTTTATGGCTTTGCCCTGGTCTGTCTTTGAGCCATACTTCGGATTTTTAGCTGCCTCTTTTAAGATTGCTAAAGCGTCTTTGTCCGTGTTTTGACGAAGTTCATCAAAACTTCCCCAACGTGTTTTATCAGCCGGTATTTCGGTGTTTTTTAACCATGTCCCATTTACAAACTTAAAAAAATCGTTTTTTGGACTCACCGTTTTGTCCATTAAAGACAAATTAATTCCCGGTGTTTTTTGCTGTGCATTGATTTGAACAACACCTATAAATACGGCTGCTGTCAACAATGTTTTTGAGAGAATAGTAAACTTCATAAATAGTTGATTTATTTTTAGTGGATACAAATTTATTGTTTCTAATGAAAGAAATGTTTTTTTAACAAAATTATATGTCTTAATTGCCTTGGAAATGTTACAAAGAATGACTTGCTTTTGTACTTTTGCAAAAAAAATAATGCTTGATTTTATAAAGAGATATAGGATTTTCATTGGAACTTTCGTGGTTTTCTCCATCATAACCATTTCGTTGTTTTACAATGTTTTAAAACCAAGTAAAACCTTGCCAATTTATAATCCAGCTGATGTCAATCCGGAGTTGGTCGACTCCACTGTGCAATATATCGCGCGGGAACACAAGATTACGGATTTCTCTTTCGTCAATCAAAACGGAAAAGTAATCACACAAAAAGATTACGAAGGGAAAATTTACGTCGCCGATTTTTTCTTCACTACCTGTCAATCCATCTGCCCAATTATGACAAGCAATATGGTTGATATCCAAAAAGCATTTATCAATAATCCAAAAGTGATGATTTTATCGCATACCGTAACTCCGGAAATTGACAGTGTTCGTGTTTTGAAAAAATATGCTCTTGAAAAAGGGGTTATCGATAGCAAATGGAACTTGGTTACCGGCGACAAAAGAGATATTTACAGCATGGCACGAAAATCCTATCTGGCAGTAAAATTGGGAAAGCCAAATGAGTTGTATGATATGGTTCACACCGAAAATTTTGTGCTCGTCGATGCTCAAAAACGTGTTCGTGGTTTTTATGATGGCACCAAAAAAGAAGAAATCAATCGCCTGATTGACGATATCAATTGGCTCTGTGAGAATGATAAAAAGTAGTTAAACTGAGAATTATCATTCTAAATTCTTTTTTTATGGTTACTTTTGCAATCTTAATTCAATCTAAATAAGCATTGAAAACCACTGTTGATTTATTACAAATTGGAGACAAAGCGATAATTACTAATGTTGATTTGGACAAAATCCCGCTAAAGCTTTTAGAAATGGGTTGTTTCCCGGACAACACCGTAGAAATTATCCAAATTGCACCACTTGGTGATCCAATTTACCTAAATGTAAATAATGGTTCTCATTTGGCTATCAGAAAGGAAACTGCTCGTGAAATTGAAGTTGAAATCCTCGAGAAATAAGCAAACATGAGCATTCAAAACATCAATGTTGCCTTAATTGGAAATCCAAATACCGGAAAAACTTCGGTGTTCAACCAATTAACCGGATTGAAACAGCAGGTTGGAAATTATCCTGGAATTACTGTCGAAAAAAAATTGGGTTTTTCCAAATTAACTAATACCATCAAAGCCAATATTCTTGATTTACCAGGAACCTACAGCCTGAACGCAAGTTCGATTGACGAGAATGTCGTGATCGAATTACTACTCAATAAAAACGACAAACTCTTTCCCGATGTTGCGGTTGTCATTACCGATATTGAAAATTTAAAGCGAAACCTTTTACTTTTTACGCAGATAAAAGATTTAGAAATTCCGACTATTCTCGTCATTAATATGTCTGACAGAATGAAACCAAAAGGAATTACATTGGATATTTCTTATTTGGAAGTACAATTAAAAACCAGAATTGTATTGGTCAGCACCCGAAAAGGCATTGGTATTGATGAACTCAAAAATACTATAGTCGATTATAAAAATCTTTCCACCGAACCGTGTTTGAACTCTTCAATTATTGATGTAGAATATTTTGACAAACTTCGGCATGCATTCCCAAACCAGTTGTTATATAAACTTTGGTTGGTGATTACACAAGATGTGAATTTTTTGAATTTGGAACGAAATGAAATCCGAAATTCTTTTACAAAATCACATTCTGACTTAAAACGATTGCAGCAAAAAGAAACCATAAAACGCTACCAATTTATCAATGAAACTTTGAAAATTGGGCAGACAATCGACACAACAAATGCCACCGATTTACGTTCCAAATTAGACAAAGTGCTGACCCATAAAATTTTTGGCTACGCTATTTTCTTTGGAATTCTTCTTCTGATTTTTCAGTCGATTTTTGATTGGTCAAGTTATCCGATGGATTTTATCGATACTGCTTTTGCTGATTTGGCTAATTATGCCAAAAACAATCTACCTGCGGGAGAATTAACAAATTTAATTAGCGAAGGAATCATTCCCGGAATTGGCGGAATTGTGATTTTCATTCCTCAAATTGCGTTTCTTTTCCTGTTTATTTCAGTGCTTGAAGAAAGCGGTTATATGAGCCGTGTTGTCTTTTTAATGGATAAGATTATGCGCCGTTATGGACTTTCGGGCAAAAGTGTTGTGCCATTAATTTCTGGAACAGCTTGTGCCATTCCGGCCATTATGAGTGCGCGAAATATTGAAAACTGGAAGGAACGGCTAATCACAATTTTGGTTACGCCTTTTATAACCTGTTCTGCTCGTTTACCGGTTTATGCTATCTTAATTGCTTTGATAATTCCAAATAAACGCTTATTTGGATTTTTTAGTTTGCAAGGAGCAACCTTAATGATATTGTATCTTTTAGGTTTCGCGATGGCTATTTTTTCAGCTTATATTTTAAACAAAATTTTAAAGGTTAAAACCAAATCCTATTTCGTGGTTGAAATGCCGAATTATAAATTGCCGCTTTTTAAAAATGTGGCGATTAACGTAATTGAAAAAACCAAATCCTTTGTTTTTGGAGCCGGGAAAATCATTTTGGCTATCTCAATAATTCTTTGGTTTTTGGGTTCTCATGGTCCGGGAAAGGATTTTAAAAATGCGCAGCAAATCGTTGAAAAAGAAGTTTATTCTTCTCCATTAAAAATAAATCCATCAGTGATTCGGGACAGGGTTTCTGAATATAAATTGGAGCATTCTTTTATTGGGATCATCGGGAAATCCATTGAACCGGTCATTCGCCCTTTGGGTTACGACTGGAAAATTGGTATTGCGGTAGTCACCTCTTTTGCGGCTCGTGAAGTTTTTGTGGGCACATTGGCAACGATTTACAGCGTTGGAAGTAAAAGTGACGATGATACAACTATCAAGAACAAAATGGAAACTGAAGTTCATGATGACGGTAGAAAAGTATTCAACTTCGCGACCGGAATTTCATTGCTGCTATTTTACGCTTTTGCTATGCAGTGCGCCAGCACGCTTGCGATAACAAAAAAAGAAACCAATTCCTGGAAATGGCCTATGGTTCAGTTGGTTTTCATGAGTGGATTTGCTTACATAACTGCGCTGATTGCTTATCAACTGCTGAAATAATGGATATACAACAAATATTGGTTTATCTGGTTGTAGCTGCAGCTTTGGTTTATATAATCCGGAAGTTTTTTTGGAAAAAGACTCGAGCCAAAGGCGAACAGAGCGGAGCTAAATCAAAGAAAGACTGTGGTGATGACGATTGTGGTTGTCATTAATCTTCAAATGTTATCCTAATATATTGCTTCTTAGCTTTTACAGTTACTCCATTTTTTGGATAAGGAAGAACATCAATTGATTTTATCTTTTTTGAATAATAATTTGAAAACCATAAAACGTTTTCTGCGAAATTTTTCGGATTGAATTTTAGTGTTCTTTCTTCAACAATTTCTCTGTCTTTGTATACTGCAACTACCGCCGAGACTTCCCCAGCCCAAATACACGTGACGCCTTCAGGACAACGCGAATCTTCAAAAACCTTTACCAATTTTAAATGATATCCTTTCTTCGGAATACATTTTTTGGGTGTAATCTTAACTTCGCTTTGCGCGAAAATTGAAAGGCTGAAAATCAAGGCTACAACAGCAAAAAGTCTTTTCATGATTAATGGACAAATAAATTATTAGCGATTTTATTGGAAATAGTAACTTCTCTCGAATTGACCTCTACAAGTAAGGTGTCATCAAAATTCTCCTTTTCTCTAACCACAAAAGTTGAGCCTAAAGCTATCTTTTGCTTGTCAAGATATTTTAAAAAATCGGAAGAAGAATCTTTAACTCCGATGCATCGGTATTCTTTGTTCAGTTCAACTTCTGAAAGCAATAATTTATTGGCTTTTTTTATGCCGCCATTAGCATCCGGAATTGGATCGCCATGTGGATCTTCCGTTGGGTTGCCTAAAAAATCATCCAGTTTATTGACAAGCTTTTCCGATTTAATATGTTCCAACTGTTCGGCGATATCGTGGACTTCATCCCAAGGGAAATGCAGTTTATCCACCAAAAAAACTTCCCACAACCGATGTTTCCTGACAATCATTTTGGCCAAATGATTCCCTTTTTCGGTCAATAAAACGCCTTGGTATTTTTTGTAAACTATTAATTCCTTTTCAGCCAGTTTCTTCAACATATCCGTTACCGATGACGCCTTGGTTTCCATTTTTTCGGCTATCGCATTGGTGCTTACCTCAACTCCGGAAGCAGCAGTAATATGGTATATGGTTTTTAAATAATTCTCTTCTGAAAAAGTCATAATGTTATATAATCTGATTTAGCCCCGATTACCTCACAGGTGTTTATTTTTAATTGGAGTTCGATGAATGCTTCGCATTTGTAGTGGAAATCCTTTTTAGATTTGTTTTTACAAATTTAAAAAGATTGCAACGGATAGCGGGAATAGCTCCTGAAAAATTAATTTTTTACAATAAACAAAGGTATGGCGATTTTGTGTCGCACATTGTCAACCGTTGTGCCAAATATCAAATCTTTGAAGCCGGTATGCCCATGAGTTCCCATAATTAGCAAATCATAATTGCCTTCGTTAATTATTTTTGGAATAATTTTTCCCGGTTTTCCAAATCCTAATTTAGTCTCTATATGAAATCCTTTTTCCTCTAACAGCTTTTTATAATCCATTAATAATTTCTCATCAATTGATGTTTCAAGATCGCCGGTTTTATTTCCATAAACCATTGCTCCTACAGTTTCTACAATATGTATTAATGTGTATTTTGTTTCTTTGCTGCCTATGTCAAAGGCGTGATTTAACGCTTTCTCATCGGCTGTAGAAAAATCTACTGAAATAGCGATATTTTTCTTGTCGTAATTTCTTTCCGGACTAAGTTTTACAATCATATTGTGCGGCGAATGGTTTCCAATTAAGTCTTTTGCTTCGGTAAAAAATGGTTTGAAAATAATGTATAAAAGCAAAATTAAAAATCCAAACGCTAGTGGAACAACGGTAAACCATAAGACAATAGGATTTTCAGAAGTTTCAAGCCAGCCTTGAATTTCGTTAAAAACCAATTTGGCATTCAATGAAACGATTATAAGGGCAACAACCCAAGAGGCAATTTGCGTAGCGGTACTAATTTGAAATCCTTTCATTTTTGTTTTATCACTCACAAAATGAATTAATGGGATGATGGCAAAACCCAATTGTAAACTCAAAATCACCTGGCTTAAAATCAACATTTTTCCTGTTACGCTTTCACCAAAAATTGAAATAACAATTACCGCCGGAACAATAGCAATTAATCGTGTGATGATGCGTCGAACCCAAGGTTGAATCCGTAAATTTAAATAGCCTTCCATGATAATTTGACCGGCCAATGTTCCTGTAATTGTGGAGCTTTGTCCCGCCGCAATTAGTGCTACAGCAAATAAAATTGGTGCCCAATGTGTGCCCAACATAGGTTCTAAAAGTCGATGCGCGTCTTGAATTTCGGCAACTTCAAATAATCCGTTATTGTAAAAAGTAGCCGCAGCCAGAATTAAAATTGCTGCATTTACAAAAAATGCCAGGTTTAATGCAATGGTAGAATCTATAAAATTATACTTCAACGCTTGCTTTATTCCGGCTTTGCTTCGGTCAAATTTTCGGGTTTGTACTAAAGAGGAATGCAAGTATAAATTGTGTGGCATTACAGTAGCGCCAATGATTCCAATAGCGATATAAAGTGCTTCCTCGCTTGGCATACTCGGAATTAGTCCTTTAAGAACGCTTCCTATTTCGGGCTGTGCAAAAATCATTTCAAAAACAAATGAGAATCCAATTATAGCTACCAATGCGATGATAAAAGCTTCCATTTTCCTAATGCCTTTATTAATTAGAAATAGCAATAAAAAAGTGTCTAAAACAGTAATGATTACGCCTTCAAGTAGCGGAATCCCGAATAATAAATTCAGTCCGATCGCCATTCCGAGTACTTCAGCCAAATCACATGCCGCAATGGCGATTTCGGCAAGAAAATATAAAATATAATTTATGAATTTTGAATACGTTTCCCGTGATGCCTGTGCCAAATCGCGTTGGGTGACGATTCCCAAACGAGCACTTAAGCTTTGCAAAAGCAACGCCATAATATTACTCATCAATAAA
>JAZKCP010000059.1:0-9938 GCA_040388035.1 Bacteroidota bacterium
GGCATGTATTCTAACCAACTGAACTACCAAACCTCTGCGTTATTGCGGTTGCAAATATACAATCGTTTTTGAAATCTGCAACTATTTTTTTTGAAAAATAAACAAGTAAAAAATAATTCTAACCAAACATTTGTTTCTCAACCAAATAGGTCGTCAAAATCTTTTCAAAACTCTCTTCCACGGCAACCGGAACGTACTTTATCCTATTTTGAGCGCAGGTCATCGCTAATGTTTTGAAGTAGTCGTTCACTTTTTCTTCGTAAGCATCTTTGACTGTATCAGCAAAAATATTAATCTCTTCTCCTGTTTCTAAATCGATGAATTTCCGTGGCGCATTATCAAAATTGAAATTGATTTCCGTTTTTTTATCGATTACATGAAAAACGACCACTTTATGTTTGTTGTGTTTCAAATGTTGCAAAGCATTGAAAAGCGCTTCGTTTTTACCTGTCTGGAACATATCGGTAAATAAAATAATCATTGAGCGGCGATGGACTTTTTCTGCAATTTGATGTAAAAAGGTAACCGTATCAGTGCTTTTCGAAACTTTGGGTTTTTCCAGAAGCTCTTCCAGTTTGTTCAAAATCATTCGGTGATGGCGATCACTTCCTTTTTCGGGTGCATAATATTCAAACGTATCTGAATAAACGCTTAACCCAACAGCATCACGCTGTTTTTTCAATAAATTCATCAAAACAGCCGAAGCTAAAACCGAAAAACCTATTTTGTTATGATAAAAAGGCTCATTATCTTTTAGTTTTGGATAATGCATCGATGAAGAATTATCAATAATCAAATGACAACGAAGGTTGGTTTCTTCTTCATATTTTTTGGTGTATAGCCTATCCGTTTTGGCAAATAATTTCCAGTCGATATGTTTTGTGCTTTCTCCAGAATTATAAACTTTATGTTCGGCAAATTCTGCAGAAAAACCGTGAAACGGACTTTTGTGCATGCCGGAAATAAAACCTTCTACAACCTGATTGGCAAGCAATTCAAGGTACTTGAAACCGGAAACGAGTTCTTTTTGTTCTTCAATCTTCATAGGTTCAAATATAGGGATTTGAAAATTTGGAAATTTGGAAATTTGGAAATATTTATGCTAAAAATTACAAAACGTGAATTTTAGCCCCGATAGGAGCTGGCTACAATGTAGCGCGGATGGCGGGTGGAGATTCCCTAAGAAAGACGAGTGTTGTGCTCCTGAAATAAAAAAAGGCTCAACTTTCGTTGAACCTTTTAACTTGTTTTATCTGTTTATTACAACAAAGCATCAATAGCATCTGTGTAAGTTTTCTTTGGAGCAACTCCAACCTGGCGTCCAACCACTTCTCCATTTTGGAAAACCAAAACGGTTGGAATATTACGAACTCCGTATTTTGCAGCAAATTCCTGATTGGCGTCAACATCAACTTTTCCTACTGTTGCTTTTCCTTCATATTCTGTTGCGATTTCGTCGATAACTGGTCCAACCATCCTGCATGGTCCACACCAGGCAGCCCAAAAATCTACCACTACCGGTTTATCTGATTTTAATACTACTTCATCAAAAGTAGCATCGGTTATTGCTAAAGCCATATTTTATATTTTTAAAATTAGTGTAATTATTTCATGACAAAATTAGGCATTTTATTCGCATGAATGTTATAAAAAAATCAGTTTTGGTTATGAAATTATTGGCAGAACTGATACTTAGTTCAGGCTGAATTTAATTTTCATTTTCTCCAGTTCAATCAATAATTCATTTGAAATTTTGATTTTCAGTTTTCTGCTTGGCAAAGAAACTCTGGTCATCACTTGAATTTCTTCCTCTACAACCGGAACTTCCATCTCGATTCCCTCAAGGTTTTCTGCTTCAAAATTTTCCTCATCTACGACAACAATTTTCGGAACTACTTGCGGAATTATTTTTGTTTTATCAAACTCGACAATTTCAAAAGTTACCGTGTTATCGCCTTTGTTTGACTGGAAAATAGCATTTAATTGTTCAATGGCATTCTTATGGAGCTCATTGATATCCATTCGGATGCTTAGTTTTTTGGCAAACTGCGGCAACACATCCTGCAATTGTTTTACGTCTACAAATTGTATTCTCGGTTCTGATTTTTTTCCTGTTTCGCGATTTACCCAGCCGTCTTTTATCGTTACCTTGAAATAAATGAATTGGTTGTTGACTAAAAAATGGCGGTATTTCAGATATTCTTCATCAAAAATCCGGAACTCGTGGCTTTCATCGTAGCCTTCTAAAGTGAACATCGCCCAATCTTTTCCGTTTTTGGCAGTTCGGTATTGAACATTGGTAACAATTCCGGCAAACGTTAGATTCTTGCCGATATAATTACTAAGATTTTTTAAATTTTCCAGTTTACTGTTGCAGAAATATTTCATTTCAAAACGGTAGTCATCCAATGGATGGCCCGAAATATAAATTCCGACTACTTCTTTCTCTTTTGCTAATTTTTCCATGGTGCTCCATTCCTCGCATGGCGGAACAATTGGTTCTGCAATCTGGACTTCGCTGGCGTCACCAAACAAGCTTACTTGGGATGAATTTTCATTTTCCTGAAATTTGGAGCCATAACGGACTGCTTTTTCAAGAAATGTAACTCCTTCGCCTTCGATATGGAAATATTGCGCACGATGTGTGTTTTGAAAACAATCAAATCCACCGGCCAGCGCCAAACTTTCGAAAGCTTTCTTAGTGGCGGCACGCAAATCTATTTTTTTGGCTAAATCAAATATTGATTTATAAGGTTCTTCTTTTCTGCTTTGAACAATGGTATCTACGGCATTAGCTCCAACACCTTTTACGGCTCCCATTCCGAAACGAACGGCATAATTATCGTTTACCGTAAATTTATAAAACGACTCATTCACATCTGGCCCAAGAACCTCCAATCCCATTCGTTTACATTCCTCCATAAAGAACGAAACCTGTTTGATGTCACTCATATTATTGGATAAAACTGCTGCCATGTATTCTGCCGGATAATTGGCTTTCAAGTAAGCGGTTTGATATGCAATCCAGGCATAGCATGTTGAGTGTGATTTGTTGAAAGCGTATTCGGCAAAAGCTTCCCAGTCTTTCCATATTTTTTCCAGTTTTTCCGCTGAATGGCCTTTGGCTTCAGCCTGCGCGATGAATTTTGGTTTCATTTTATCCAAAACATCTTTCTGTTTTTTTCCCATTGCCTTACGCAAAACATCGGCATCACCTTTAGAGAAGTCGGCCAATTTTTGCGACAAAAGCATTACCTGTTCTTGGTAAACCGTAATCCCGTAGGTTTCCTTAAGCAATTCTTCACAGGCTTCAATATCGTATGTAATATCTTCTTCACCATTTTTTCGTTTGATGAAGCTTGGTATATAGGCAATCGGTCCCGGACGATATAAGGCATTCATCGCAATCAAATCTCCGAAAACCGTTGGCTTCAATTCCTTCATGTATTTCTGCATTCCGGCGCTTTCATACTGGAAAATCCCTACAGTTTCACCACGTTGGAAAAGCTCATAGGTCTTAACATCATCGATTGGAAATTCATCCGGATTTAAATCTTTTCCTGTTCTATATTTTACCAGTTTTACGGTATCTTTTATCAACGTCAGGGTTTTTAATCCCAGAAAATCCATCTTCAATAATCCTGCGCTTTCTACAACCGAGTTATCAAACTGGGTAACATACAAATCAGAATCCTTGGCGGTAGCGACAGGAACAAAATTGGTAATATCGCTTGGCGTAATAATAACTCCACAAGCGTGAATTCCCGTGTTTCTTAGGTTTCCTTCCAGAAATTTTGCCTGATTTATAGTATCAGCACATAAATTCCCTTCTTTGGAAAGTGATATTAATTCTTTCACTCTGTCAAATTCTTCGGGACGTAATGCTTTTTTTATAATTGCTTCGTCTTCGGATAAAAGCCGGGCCAAATTCCATTTTGAAGGCATTAATCCCGGAATTAATTTAGCAACCTTATCTGCTTCAAAAAGTGGTAAATCCATAACCCTTGCGGTGTCACGGATACTTGATTTTGTTGCCATTGTTCCATACGTAATGATTTGTGCCACTTGTTTGGAACCATATTTTTGGATCACGTAATCCATTACCTTGCTTCTTCCTTCGTCATCAAAATCGATATCGATATCAGGAAGTGAAACCCTATCCGGATTTAGGAAACGCTCAAAAAGCAAATTGTACATCAACGGATCGATATTGGTAATTCCGAGACAATAAGCTACAACCGAACCAGCAGCAGAACCACGGCCAGGACCGACTGAAACTCCCATTTTTCGTGCCTCGGCAATGAAATCCTGAACAATCAGGAAATACCCCGGATAGCCAGAATTTTCAATTGTTAGTAATTCAAAATCGATACGTTCTCGGATTTCTGTAGTGATTTCTGCGTATCTTCTTTTTGCGCCTTCAAAAGTTAAATGATGCAGGTACTTATTTTCACCGCGTTTGCCTTTATCCGCTTCATCTTCGGCAACTAAAAATTCGGTTGGAATATCAAATTTTGGCAACAAAACTTCGCGGGACAAATCGTAAATCTCAATCTTATTGACAATTTCTTCCGTATTGGCAACCGCTTCGGGCAAGTCGTGAAAGAGTTTTTTCATTTCGTTTCCTGATTTGAAAAAATATTCCTGATTGTCTAATCCATAGCGATAACCGCGACCGCGACCAATTGGCGTAGATTGTTTTTCACCATCGCGAACGCACAACAGAATATCGTGTGCATTGGCATCTTCTTTATTGATGTAGAAAACGTTGTTCGTTGCTACAGTTTTTACATTATGCTTTTTGGCTAAAGCGACCAAAGAATTATTTACGCGATTTTCGTCTTCCTGATTGTGGCGTGTTAATTCCAAATAGAAATCATTACCGAATTCCTTTTTCCACCAAAGCAATGCATCTTCGGCCTGGTTTTCACCAATATTTAAAATCTTGCTTGGAATTTCTCCATATAAATTTCCGGACAATACAATGATGTCTTCCTTGTATTCCTGAATGGCTTTTCTATCAATTCTTGGTACATAATAAAACCCTTCTGTGTAAGCTATGGAAGATAATTTCGCCAGATTGTGATAGCCTTTTTTGGTTTTGGCTAAGAAGACAATTTGATAACCGTTGTCTTTTCGGGATTTATCTTTTAAATCATCACAAACATAAAATTCACAACCAACGATAGGTTTGATTATAGTTTCGGTTGGATTTTCCCCGTTTTCCTCTGCTTCCTTATTTTTGGCCTGAGCCGATTTATTATGGTATAAAATATCGCGCACAAAATGAAATGCTCCCATCAAATTGGCGTGATCGGTCATGGCAACGGCAGGCATTTTATTCTCAATCGCTGCCTTTACCAAATCGGCAACACTGATTGTAGATTGCAACACCGAAAATTGTGTGTGATTGTGCAGGTGAACAAAATCGACATCCGCTAAAGCATGATGGATTTCTTTTTCCTGATATGTTGGAGTTGCAACTTCTTCCTTCTTCTGGAATTGCTTCCGAATTTCTTCAGAAGCCTGTTTCAGATTGATGTGTTTCAACCCAATAAGCTGAATTTCCTGAGGATTGTTTTGGCCGAATTTATTGAAATAATCAGCCGGAACATCTAATTCTTCTTTGGTAAAAACCTGTCTGTTAATCAGTTCCAAAAAGCACCGCGTTGTTGCTTCAACGTCGGCCGTAGCGTTATGCGCTTCCGAAAATGGTGTTCCAAAAAGGTATTGGTGTAATTCGGTCAAGGTTGGTAATTTGAATTTTCCACCTCGACCTCCCGGCAATTTTAAAAGTGATGCTGTTATTTCGGTACACGTATCTAAAACCGGCATCGTATTCATTGGTGACTGAATTCCCATTCGGTGAAATTCGCAACCCATGATATTGACATCAAAGCCAACATTTTGCCCAACTATAAACTTAGATTTCGCTAGAGCGATGTTGAATTTTTCTAAAACTTCTCTTAATCCTATTCCCTGCGCTTCGGCTAATTCTGTCGAAATCCCGTGAATTCTTTCGGCATCAAACGGAATATTAAAACCTTCTGGCTTCACCAGATAATCCTGATGCTCAATAAGATTTCCCAGCTCATCATGCAACTGCCATGCAATCTGGATGCATCTTGGCCAATTGTCAGTATCGGTAATTGGCGCCGACCAATTTCTTGGTAAACCAGTTGTTTCGGTATCGAAAATTAAATACATAATGCCGTTTGGATTTTAAAAAAAGTAACGTTTCAAAAATACATTTTAGCAGTCAGGAAATCAATTTTAGTTATCAACAAAAAACAAAAAAGCCATCTCAATTGAGATGGCTTTCATTATCTATTTTAGAGTATAAACTAGTATCTTCCTCTGTCTCCACCACCGCGTGAGTTTCCACCACCACCGTAACCACCACCACCTGAGCGGTTGTTACTGTATGATTTTCTTTCACCTTCCGGTTTTGGTTCTGATTTGTTAACTACAATCGTACGTCCTTCTACTGTTGCTCCGTTTAATTCGTCGATAGCTTTTTGAGCTTCCTCGTCATTAGACATTTCAACAAAACCAAATCCTTTACTTCTTCCAGTAAATTTATCAGTTATAATTTTAACAGAGTCAACTGTTCCATAAGCCTCAAAAGACTCTCTTAAATCTGCTTCGTCAATACTGAACGGAAGACTTCCAACAAAAATATTCATATTATTTATTTAAAAATTCAATTACAAATGTAGTTTAAAAAAACTGTAAACCGTTATTAATTTGGACTTTATTATTTAATTAACAAAAAAACCATCCGGAGATGGTTAAGTTATTTTTTTCTATTCAGAAATTACATCGAAGGGTAAATTGGAATTTTATAGAATTCTCCATATTGAAAATTCAAAATCGGTCCGCCTGCAGGACTTCCGTTTGTATTGGCAGCATTGAATTTAAATTTACCTGAAACAGTCATGTTTACATTATCATACTCGGTGATTTGTATTTCGCCATTACTGTTTTGAACATTCGCAATCCTGATTTTAGCATTAACATTTCCACCTGCAACGGTAACTAAATCGCCCGCCAGATAGCCGCTTCCACGAGAGGAAACTGTTACGCCGGTAATAACTCCTGAGGCATTTGCTACTGTATTAACAGTTAATCCGCTTCCGGTTCCGCCAGTTGTAGCAACAGATGTTCCGCTGCTATATCCTGTTCCGCCATTAGTCAAAGTTATATTGCCTGTTGGGCCAGGAACCGCAATAGTTGCATATTCTAATTGAACGTCATTAAAATTTGAGGAATAGCTTGCTGAATTATTAACATTTGTAGTACCTAAAATATAAGTATTAACATTAGGACTGCTAGTGTTAAGAGTTACAATTTCATACTGTGTAAGCGCCTCTATTCTTAATCTACCTCCTGCGTCAATATAGGCTCTGGCATCGTTGGCTCTCCAAAAAACGTCGTCTTTTAACCCTTGAAAACCAGGGTCATTAAATTTTACATCTTCCTGGCAGGAAGAAAAAGCCACAGCAATAATAAATAGGGACAAAAATCTTTTCATTTTTCAAAGTATTTCTCCACAAAAATAACTTTTTAATGTAAAAATGCTAACTAATTATTAAAAAAATAATGTTAAAGTCAGAAGTTGCAGCCACTTAATAATTAAAAAGATGCGATACAATTAGTTTGTTTTCAAAAAAAAACTATCTTTGCACCCTTAAAATAATCGAGGTCGTGTACCTCAAATTAATCAAAAAGATTATGTCAGTAAAAATTAGATTACAAAGACACGGTAAAAAACAAAGACCTTTTTACTGGATCGTAGCAGCTGATGCTAGATCAAAAAGAGATGGTAGATACCTTGAAAAATTAGGAACTTACAATCCAAACACCAATCCCGCAACTATTGATTTAAACCTTGACCAAGCGGTTCAATGGTTACACAATGGAGCACAACCAACAGATACCGCAAGAGCTATCCTTTCTTACAAAGGTGCTTTGATGAAACATCACCTTGATGGTGGAGTTCGTAAAGGAGCTTTAACGCAAGAGCAAGCTGATGCAAAATTGGCTAAATGGTTGGAAGAAAAAGCTGGAAAAGTTGATACTAAAAAAGAAGGTTTATCAAAAGCACAGGAAGCTGCTAAAGCAAAAGCTTTAAAAGCTGAAAAAGTTGCTAATGACAAACGTGCTGCTGCCGCTGTTGAAGCTGCAAAAGTAGTGGAAGAAGAAGCTGCTGAAGAAACTGCAGTTGAAGCTGTAGCTGATGAAGCTCCGGAAGCTGAAGTTGCTGTTGAAGAAACTCCTGCTGTTGAAGAAACTGTTGCTGAAGTAGCTACAGAAGAAGCTCCTGCTGTTGAGGAAACTCCTGCTGCTGAAGTTGCTCCTGCTGCTGAAGTTGCTGTAGAAGAAACTCCTGAAGTTGTTGCTGAAGAAGTTGCCGAAGTTGCAACGGAAGAAGCTCCAGCTGTGGAAGAAACTCCAACTGCTGAAGAAGCAAGCGAAGAAAAAGAAGCTTAATACTTCGAGGCAATTATGCGTAAAGAAGAATGTTTCTATTTAGGTAAGATTGCTAAAAAATTTAGTTTCAAAGGGGAAGTACTAATCTATTTGGATACAGACGAACCCGAATTATATGAAAATATGGAATCAGTTTTTGTTGAATTCAACAAAAACCTGGTTCCATTTTTTATTGAAAACAGCTCACTGCACAAAAATGATTTTCTTCGCGTGCAATTTGAGGATGTCGACACCGAAGAAGAAGCCGACAGCATTCTTAATTGCGAAGTTTATCTTCCGCTGACTATGCTGCCAAAACTTTCGGGCAACAAATTCTATTTCCATGAAGTAATTGGTTTTGAAATTGAAGACAAACGTTTGGGTGTTTTCGGGAAGATTGTTTCCATAAATGACACGACTGCCCAACCTTTATTTGAAGTCTTAAACGGCGAAGTAGAAATGCTGATTCCAATGATCGATCAGTTTTTGATAAAAATCGACAGGGAAAACAAAAAGGTGATAATGGACTTACCGGAAGGTTTAGTCGAAATGTACTTATAGATTGTTAGACACGCTACGCTCTTAGATTGTTAGAAACGCCTGCGGCTTTAGATATTTTAAAAAATAATCCAACAATCCAATAATCTAAATCCAACAATCTTTGTTCCAATTCAAAAAATTTACCGTTCAACAAGATCAATGTGCTATGAAAATTGGCACCGATGGTGTTTTGCTTGGAGCCTGGTGCCCAATTGACAACAATCCTTTTTCCGTTTTGGATATTGGTGCCGGAACCGGAATCTTGTCCTTAATGTTAGCCCAACGAAGCAATGCTGAGCAAATTGACGCCGTCGAAATTGACGAAAATGCATTCGAGCAATGCGTAGAAAATTTTGAAAGTTCCCCTTGGGGCGACAGATTGTTTTGTTTCCACGCCGGTTTAGACGATTTTATGGAAGAACCCGAAGACGAGTACGATATCATCATTTCCAATCCGCCTTTCTATACCGACGATTATAAAACCGAAAGTGAACAGCGGGATTTAGCAAGATTTGCAGATGCCCTTCCTTTTGAAGATTTAGTCGAAGCTGCCAGCTTATTGCTTTCGGAAAATGGAATTTTTTCGGTTATTATCCCTTTTAAGGAAGAAGCAAAATTCATTGCTCTTGCCAAACACTTTGAATTATATCCTTTTAAGACTACTCGCGTAAAAGGAGCCCCAACCACTGAAATCAAGCGAAGTCTATTAGCTTTCTCAAGAATAGAAAAAGAAATTTCCCCCGACGAATTGATAATTGAAACCGCCAGGCATCAATACACTGAAGACTATATTTCGCTGACCAAGGATTTTTATTTGAAAATGTAAGTTTTATTTTTTCCAAACATTTAACAAACCCTTCGGAATTTCAGTACGGTTATTTGACTAATTTTAATATTCAACCAATTCACGAATATCCATGTCAAAA
>JAZKCP010000059.1:9948-49285 GCA_040388035.1 Bacteroidota bacterium
TTTCTTTCTTTTATTTTTATTGTTCTCTTTTGCGGGTTTTTCACAAACAGAAAAACTTATTCAAGGAAAAGTCGCTTCTCAGCTTAGTTCTCTGAAAAACATTGATGTCATTAATTTTACCACTAAAAAAATCACCCAAACGAATGCTGCGGGTGAATTTACCATTGAAGCTAAAATCGGTGATGCGCTTATTTTGATGTCGGATAACTTTGCCGATCAAAAGTACATCCTGACTTCCACCGACTTTAAGAAAGATGTTGTTATTATAAATTTAATAGAAAAACCCATTCCTCTTGAAGAGGTTGAGATACGGCAGATTAAGGCTATAAAACTTGAATCCACTTCGTATAATGGCATTAAGATGGCCCAACTTGAAAAACAGCAATCAAACCCAGTGAACAAAGACATTTATACCGGGGAAATACCCTTAGGAATGGATTTTATCCAAATTGGGAAAATGATTGGAAAATTGTTTAAAAGCAAAAACCCAAAGCCTAAAGCGCCTGAAGAGAAAATTACCTTTAAGGAATATGCCAAAGCCAATTTTGACGAATCCTTTTTTTCCAAAACTCTGGGATTAAAAAAAGAAGAAGTGCCAAGATTTCTTGACTATTGCGATGCCGATCCACAATCAAAAACCGTAATCGAAAAAGATGAATTGGCCATCTTAGAATTTCTCCTTGGCAAAAAAGCGGAGTTCAAAAAATTACAGTAGTTTTCAGTTCAATAAAACCCTAGCCCAGATAGTAGCGAAAATCCTTTTTATTGCTTTTAAAGAAAAGGATCTCGACTGCGCTCGATGTGACAAAGCAATAAAAAGATTGAAACGGATAGCTGGAAAAAGCTCCTGAAAATATACTAATTCTTCATGGGAATTTCGATTAAGATTCTTTAGCTTTGCAAACGTTTTCGTAAAACACAAGAAACATGAAACCAGATTTATTTCAAGCTCCTGATTATTATTTATTGGATGATTTGTTAACAGAAGAACACAAATTAGTCCGTGATTCTGCCCGTGCGTGGGTGAAACGTGAAGTTTCCCCGATTATTGAAGAGTATGCACAAAAAGCAGAATTTCCGAAACAAATCATCAAAGGTTTAGGTGAAATTGGCGGTTTCGGTCCCTACATTCCTGAAGAATATGGTGGTGCCGGTTTAGACCAGATTTCGTATGGTTTAATCATGCAGGAAATTGAAAGAGGTGATTCGGGTGTCCGTTCCACTTCATCGGTACAATCATCGTTGGTAATGTATCCTATTTGGAAATTTGGAACCGAAGAACAGCGTAAAAAATATTTGCCAAAATTAGCAACCGGAGAATTCATGGGATGTTTTGGATTGACAGAACCGGATCATGGTTCAAATCCGAGTGGAATGGTAACCAATTTCAAGGATATGGGTGATCATTATTTGTTGAATGGTGCCAAAATGTGGATTTCGAATGCGCCGTTTGCGGATTTAGCTGTAGTTTGGGCAAAAAATGAAGAAGGAAGAATCCACGGTTTAATTGTAGAGCGTGGGATGGAAGGATTCACCACTCCGGAAACCCATAATAAATGGTCACTTCGTGCTTCGGCAACAGGTGAATTGATTTTTGACAACGTAAAAGTGCCAAAGGAAAACCTAATGCCCGGAAAATCCGGATTAGGAGCGCCAATGCAATGTTTGGATTCAGCCCGTTACGGAATTGCTTGGGGCGCAATAGGTGCTGCCATGGATTGCTATGATACGGCTTTGAGATATTCAAAAGAAAGAATCCAGTTTGGGAAGCCAATTGGTGGATTCCAGTTACAGCAAAAGAAACTAGCCGAAATGATTACCGAAATCACCAAAGCGCAGTTATTAACCTGGAGATTGGGAGTTTTGAGAAACGAAGGAAAAGCTACTACTCCTCAAATCTCGATGGCGAAAAGAAATAATGTTGATATGGCAATCCACATTGCCCGTGAAGCGCGTCAAATACTTGGCGGAATGGGAATTACCGGCGAATATTCAATCATGCGCCACAGTATGAACTTGGAATCGGTAATTACTTATGAAGGAACACATGATATCCACTTATTGATTACTGGTGCCGACATTACCGGAATTCCGGCTTTCAAATAAGATTGAACAACAATTAAAATTTATATAAAATGCTTCCTCATTCCGGGAAGCATTTTTACTTTTAACAAACTATTATTGTTTTGCTGTCGTAAATGTCATTATAAGATAAAACAAATGAAATCTTTAAAAAACATACTGTTTCTTTTTATTGCAATTGCAGCATTTCAAAGTTGCAGCCGTGATAACAATATGATTCAATCAACACCAAAAAACTACAACTATTTAGCGCTTGGCGATAGTTATACTATTGGCCAAAGTGTTTGTACAAGCTGCCGTTTTCCAGAACAGCTAAAAGACAGCATCGCAAAATATCTGCCGTCAAATGACATCTTTCAAATAAAGCTTATTGCTCAAACTGGTTGGACAACAGCAGATTTAAAAGGAGGAATAATTGTTGAAAATCCGACTAATAATTATGATTTGGTAACATTACTTATTGGTGTGAACAATCAATACCAGCATTTGCCGTTTAGTGTTTATCAGCAGGAATTCCCGGAATTGGTGGCAACAGCAATTCAAAAAGCCAAAGGAGACAAAAACAATCTCATTGTAGTTTCCATTCCCGATTATGCTTATACTCCGTTTGGCGGCGGAAATGCAACCATTTCAACAGAGATTAACATTTACAATGCCTTCGTTGAAAATTACTGCAATGCCAATAATATAACTTTCATCAACATTACCGACATTACAAGATTGGGATTGGCCCAACCCGAATTAGTCGCATCTGATGGTTTACATCCTTCAACAATTGCCTACTCCAGATTTGTAGAACGAATTTTGGCGGTTGCCAGAGTAAAAATCGCTGATTGATATAGGACCAACCATTATTGAAGTGGTTTATTGCTCCGGAGCAATTTCTATTTCCAATCCGTCTATTTCTTCTGTGATTGGAATTTGACAACCAAGGCGGCTGTTTTCTTTGACATGGTACGCTTCCCAGAGCATGGCTTCTTCATCCGGATTTCTTTCCATTGAGATAACATCATTCAACACATAACATTGACAGGAAGCACACATTGCCATTCCGCCACAAATACCAATAGTTCCTTCTTCGGCCAGTTCGTAGGCGCGAATGACTTCCATGATATTCATATTCATGTCGGTTGGTGCCTGCACTTCATGTGTGACACCTTCGCGGTCGGTAATTTTTATGGTGACGTCTTGTGGCATTTAGTTTATCGATTTTACTACTGCTTTTTCGGCTTCTTTTCGTGTTCCGTCAAAGCCGTCAATCCCTGAAACGGTCGTGTATTTCAATACATATTTTTTTCCTGGATTTAATCGTTGATATACGCTTTGACACATTAAAGTCGCCTCGTGAAAACCACACAAAATCAGTTTTAATTTTCCCGGATAGGTGTTTACATCACCGATGGCATAAATCCCATCAATGTTGGTTTGATAATCTAAAGCGTTATTGACTTTAATGGCATTTTTTTCTATTTCCAATCCCCAATTGGCGATTGCTCCAAGTTTGGGCGTTAATCCGAAAAGCGGAATAAAATAATCGGTTTTGAGGGTTCTGTGGGCGCCATTCTCGTCGATGTCAATTGATTCCAAATGCTCCGCTCCATTAAGTCCGATTACTTCAGCTGGTGTGATTAATTTTATCTTTCCTGCCGATTTCAACTCCTGTACTTTTTCCACCGAATCCAATGCACCACGGAATTCATTCCTTCTGTGTATCAACGTAACATCTGAGGCCACATCGGCTAGAAAAATACTCCAATCAAGCGCAGAATCACCGCCACCGGCAATGACAATTTTTTTGTCACGGAATAATTCGGGATCTTTTACAAAATATTCGATGCCTTTGTCCTCGTAAAAAGAAATATCATCAATGATTGGTTTTCTTGGCTCGAAACTTCCCAAACCGCCGGCAATTGCAATAGCTTTCGCGTGATGCTTTGTTCCTTTGTTTGTGGTAACGATGAATGTTCCGTCGGCTAATTTTTCAATGGTTTCGGCGGTCTGAGCCAATGTAAATCCAGGTTGGAACTGTTTGATTTGTTCCATTAAGTTATTAACCAAATCGCCTGCTAAAACTTCGGGGAAACCCGGAATGTCGTAGATGGGTTTCTTTGGATATAACTCGGAGAGCTGCCCACCAATTTGTGGCAAGGCATCAATAATATGGCATTTAAGTTTTAATAATCCCGCTTCAAAAACAGCAAAAAGTCCTGTGGGTCCGGCACCGATTATTAGTATATCTGTTTTGATCATTTTTTATGAGTGGCTAAGTAACCTATTGGTTGAGTTACTAAGTTTTTTTATACCTGACAGCCACTGGCTGTCCTCCTTTTAATTTCAAATGTTAGGGATAGCAACGGAAATCCTTTTTGTAAAAAAGATTGTAGTGTATAGCCCGACCTCGTTTTTGGAACGAGGTAACGCCCAAACATTAAGCAATATTTACAACCGTTTCTATTTGCGGCGCGTACTTTTTAATAGTAGTTTCCACTCCGGCCTTCATTGTGCTCATGCTTAAGCTACAACCGGTGCAGGCGCCTTCAAGTCTCACTTTGACGTGTTTTTCATCTTCAATGGAAACCAGTTTGATATCGCCGCCATCTGAATTCAGAAAAGGCCTGATTTCGTTTAGTGCTCGTTCGACGTTTAACGTTAGTTCTTCTGTGTTCATAATTTTTAATTTGAAAATTTGAGAATTTGGAAATTTGAAAATGATTTTGGCATCTTCAAATCTTCAAATCTTCAAATCAATTTTATTTTTTATTTACGGCGGAACATCCAGCCATAGTTGTTATTTTGATTGCTTCTGTTGGTGGCAGGCTTTCATTTCTGTTTACGGTTTCCTGAACTACATTTCTTGTAATTTCCTCAAAAACCTTTTCAATTACTGATGCTGTTTGCAATGCTGCAGGACGACCATAATCTCCGGCTTCACGAATGCTTTGCACCAATGGCACTTCCCCTAAAAACGGCACCTGTAAATCTTCCGCCAGGTTTTTGGCTCCTTCTTTTCCGAAGATGTAATATTTATTGTTTGGCAATTCTTCCGGTGTGAAGTAGGCCATATTTTCTATAATTCCTAAAACCGGAACGTTAATGCTGTCTGACAGGAACATTGAAACTCCTTTTTTGGCATCAGCCAAAGCTACTGCTTGTGGCGTACTCACGACAACAGCTCCAGTTATTGGTAACGATTGCATGATTGATAAATGAATGTCGCCTGTTCCTGGTGGTAAATCGATTAGCATGAAATCCAATTGTCCCCAATCGGCGTCAAAAATCATTTGGTTTAAGGCTTTTGAAGCCATTGGTCCACGCCAAATAACGGCCTGGCTTGGCGCTGTGAAGAATCCGATGGAAAGGATTTTTATCTCGTAGCTTTCTACAGGCTTCATTTTTGATTTGCCATTAACTTCAACCGAAATCGGTTTTTCATTTTCGACGTCAAACATGATTGGCATGCTTGGTCCATAAATATCGGCATCTAAAACGCCGACCTTGAAACCCATTTTTGCTAAAGTCACGGCCAAATTTGCGGTAACTGTTGATTTCCCAACACCGCCTTTTCCTGACGCTACTGCAATGATATTGCTGATTCCCGGAATGGCTTTGCCTTTGATTTCGTTTGGATTCTGCGTAGTAGTTTCCACTTTGATATTTACTTTCACCACAGCTTCTGATGAAAATTTTTCGTGGATTAATTTCTTGATATCGTCCTCGGCACGTTTTTTAATATGCATCGCCGGAGTTGAAATAACCAATTCAACCACCACTTCGTTGCCAAAAGTGAGTACGTTTTTAACCGCACCACTTTCAACCATATTTTTTCCTTCGCCAGCAATGGTAATGGTTTCCAAAGCTAAAAGGATTTCTTTTCTATCTAATTTCATTTTGTTGCTACCGTTAACTGTTACAATCTTTTATTAAGACTGAATACAGATTGCAAAGATAATACGAATTGTTATGAAACTATCGTTAATGAAATGAAAATGTTTAGTGTAAATAAAGAAGTTTAGAAAACTATTTCTGGATTTCTGGCTGCCAAAAATGTTTTTCAAAATCCACGATTTGATTATCGATTACTTTAATGCCTTCGTTTTCCAGTAATTGCTGCATTAAGTTTGTGCCGTCAAAATGGTGTTTGCCCGAAAGCAATCCCTTTCTGTTAACAACTCGGTGTGCCGGGACATCATCCATATTATGTGACGCATTCATTGCCCAGCCTACCATTCTTGCGGAACGTGCTGTTCCTAAAGCTTTGGCAATAGCTCCGTAAGACGTTACATTTCCTTCCGGAATTTGGCGTGCTATGGCATAAACCCGTTCAAAAAAGTTTGCTTCCATTATTTGTACAGCAATTTAAAAAGTGTCACAACCGCCATAAAAGTCGTTACAGAACCAATTATAGTATTGATATTTCGCATTAGGAATTCTGTTTTCTTTTCAATTTTTTTGAACGCTACGATGTAGATATAAAAAACGATAAACGAACCAGAGACAACACCAATTACAAAAGAAGAAATCGGAATCTTATCAAAACTAAAGTAGCCCGAAGCTTCCAAACTCATACTCGCAAAAACATAGAAGGGAACGGGTAATAAATTCAATGTAGACAACAGCATTCCCAATAAGAAACGGTTAGATCTTCCTTTGACTTTGCTATGTGCTTTAATTTTCTTTGGCTTTTTGGCAATCCAAAAAAAATAAATACTTAGTAATGAAAAAACAAAAATCCCAATTTCCTGAAGCGTGGAAACAATTTCCTGATGATCGTTGATAAACCTGGCAAATAGTACAGCAATAAATGTTTGGAAAAAAATGATGACAGCTGCGCCAAGTGCAAAATTTAAAGCTTCATTTTTACCTTCCTGCAAACTGATTTTTGCCGCTGTCATATTGATTAAACCCGGAAGAATAACCGCCAAAAAAGCAATGGAAAAACCTAAAACAAGTGGTAAAAAAAACAGCATTTATTTGATTTTGAAACGAATATACGTAATTGCCTTGTTGATTTCCAAATATTGATTTTCGTAAAATGTCTGAATAGCAGTTACTTCATCCGGCGCGCCTTCGTTTTTGTATACATTGTGATTGGCATATAAGACTTCGTGGCCTTCACCATGCAACAATCCTAAAGTATATCCGTGCATGAATTCGCTGTCGGTCTTTAGATTTACCACACCATTTGGTTTCAGGATTTTTTTGTACAACTGCAGGAATTCCGAATTGGTCATTCGGTGTTTGGTGCGTTTGTATTTGATTTGTGGATCGGGAAAAGTAATCCAGATTTCATCTACTTCTTTTTCGGCAAAAATAAAATTGATTAGTTCAATCTGCGTCCGGACAAAAGCAACATTATGCATTCCGCCGTCAACAGCTGTCTTGGCGCCGCGCCAAAATCGGGCACCTTTTATATCGATTCCGACAAAGTTCTTATCAGGATAACGTTCGGCCAAGCCAACGGAATACTCCCCTTTGCCACAACCCAACTCAATTATGATTGGATTTTCGTTCTTGAAAAAATCAG
Source organism: Bacteroidota bacterium (assembly GCA_040388035.1). Lineage (GTDB taxonomy): Bacteria > Bacteroidota > Bacteroidia > Flavobacteriales > Flavobacteriaceae > Flavobacterium. Next base: position 17,555 of record JAZKCP010000059.1, read on the forward strand.
AGTTCCATTTGCCTCTTAGCGGGAAATCACCACTTACAACCTCTTCCCTCGTTGGTTGGAAAACGTTTTCAAACGTTTCGTTTTCCTTAAACCGCTTTAATTTATTCTTACTTCCCACAAGCTTAATTTTTTGGCAAAATTAACAAAATATAAACTATCAGAAATCTTTTTTATCTTGCAGGAATATAAAGACTTATTTCAACACTTGGAAACAACAAACAAAAATATACTTGTTGCACCATTGAATTGGGGATTGGGACATGCTACACGCTGCATCCCTATTATCCGTGAGCTTGAAAAAAATGGCTTTACGGTAATCATTGCTTCCGATGGCGGTGCACTTCACATGCTGCAAAAAGAGTTTCCACACTTGCAATCGTTGGAATTACCGTCTTATGATATCGAATATGCCCAAAATGAAGATGATTTTAAATGGAAACTGATTAAGAATAGTCCAAAAATGATTTCCGCCATTTTTACCGAAAAAAAAGTAGTCAAAAAATGGTTGGCTGAATTTGACATCCAAGGCATTATTTCGGATAACCGATTGGGCGTTCATAACAAAAAAGTTCCGAGTGTCATTATTACGCACCAACTCAATGTGCTTTCGGGAGACACGACTTGGATTTCCAGTAAACTGCATCAACACTTCATCAAAAAATTCACCGAATGCTGGGTTCCTGATATTGAAGAAAAGCCCAATCTGACCGGAAAACTTGGCCATTTGAAAAATAAAAGACTCGATGTAAAATACATTGGTCCGCTTAGCCGGTTGGAAAAAAAGGAACTCAAAGTCATTTATGATTTGATGATTGTTCTTTCGGGGCCGGAACCGCAGCGAACCATTTTGGAACAAAAGCTAAGAAAAGAAATCCGAAACTTTAAGGGTAAAATAGTATTTGTAAAAGGTTTAGTTGAATCGGAACAAAAAAAGGAAAAAAGCCGCAATGTCATTTACTACAATTACATGACGTCGAAAGAGTTGGAACGCATTTTCAACAAAAGCAAAATGGTGCTTTGTCGCTCTGGTTATACCACGGTAATGGATTTAGCCAAATTGAAGAAAAAAGCCTTTTTCATTCCGACACCAGGACAATTTGAACAAGAATACCTGGCCAAAAAGTTAAAACAAGATGGGTTTGTCCCTTATGCTACTCAAGATGATTTTGTGATTGAAAACCTGTTGGAGGTCGAACTTTACACCGGTTTGCCACAACTCAGAAAAGATATCAATTGGCCTGAATTACTGATGCTTTTCGAGCGTGAATGAAAATTCAGAACCTTTCCTGAATTCGCTTTCCACATAAATTTTTTCGCCATGAGCTTCAATAATATGTTTTACAATTGAAAGCCCAAGACCGGAGCCACCTTCGCTTCGCGCGCCGCTTTTATCAACCCTGAAAAAGCGTTCAAACAACCTAGGAATATATTGTTTTTCAATCCCTTCGCCGTTGTCGCGAACGCGGACGATTATTTTCTCGTTCACCAAATCCTCTATTGTAACTTCGGTTGTACCATTCTCTTTACCGTATTTTATGGAATTCATTATCAGATTTGAAAGTACCTGCTGTATTTTTTCCTGATCAGCGAAAACATTTATTGCCTTATTGTACTTACTGTCAAACATCAGGATGATATTCTTTTTGTCGGCGGTCATCTCGAGTAAGTCAAAAACACTTTGCACCAAATCAACAATATTAAACTTTGACAATTCGAGGTTTACATCGCCGATTTCGAGTTTGGATATCAAATCTAAATCTTCCACAATATAGACCAATCGTTCAACGCCTTTTTCGGCACGTTCCAGGTATTTTTTGCGTACTTTTTTATCATCGATTGCGCCATCAATCAGTGTAGACAGGTAGCCCTGAACCGTAAACAAAGGTGTTTTCAACTCGTGAGAAACATTTCCAAGAAATTCCCGCCGATATTCTTCACGAACTTTTAGGGTTTCGATTTCGAGTTTTTTATCGGTAGCAAACTTTTTAACCTGTTTGGTTAAGGTTTCCATATCGGTTGTGATTGGCTGGTTTCGGAATGACGTAGATTCCAAAAGGGAAACATCGTCGTAGATTTTTTTTACCCTTCGATAAATAAATCGCTCGACACGATATTGGATAACAAAAAAGGAAAATGTTGCAATTGAAACGGCAAAAACCAATATGATTGGCAAAGAAAATTCATGGAAGACCTGTAACAAAATAGCAAGGAAACCTGTGGAAAAAGCAGTAATGTAAGCCGTTGAGATTAAAGCAAACGTATAGGTTTTCTTGAAATTTATTTTCATTTATACTTCTAATTTATAGCCGACTCCTTTGATGGTTTTGAATAAATCCTCACCAATTTTTTCACGGAGTTTTCTAATATGGACATCAATAGTTCTTCCGCCCACAATGACTTCATTTCCCCAAACTTTATCAAGGATTTCTTCACGTTTGAATACTTTTCCCGGCTTGGATGCCAAAAGATAAAACAATTCAAATTCCTTTCGTGGCAATACAATTTCTTTTCCTTCTTTGATGATTTTATATTCTTCCCTATTGATTTCGATGCCACCAACATTGAGGGTTTCTGACGCATGCTCGTCACTTTTCAAACGACGAAGTAAGGCTTTGACTTTGCTTACCAATAATTTTGGTTTGATGGGTTTTGTAATATAATCATCCGCACCAGCATCAAATCCGGCTACTTGAGAATAATCTTCGCTTCTTGCCGTTAAAAAAGTAATGATAACATTGCTCAATTCGGGTAATTTACGAATGTTTTCGCAGGCTTCCATTCCATCCATTTCAGGCATCATCACATCCATAATGATGAGTTGCGGCAATTCTTTTTTGGCTTTGATTATTGCTTCTTTCCCATTCGTTGCAGTTACAATCTGATAACCTTCCTGCGAAAGATTATATCCTACAATCTCAAGGATATCCTGCTCATCATCTACCAATAAAATCTTGATGTCTTTTTTTTTCATAGTTGTGGACACAATTCTTTTTGTGGATGTAAATGTAAAGATAATACAAAATGAATTGATAAATAAAACCCGACTTAACGGTAATTTAATATGTTAACAATTTGGTAATGCTTAAAGAACAAAATGGTAATAATGGAGTAACACGACCTTTACATTGCCGTGGTTTCTTTGCATCAAAATTAAACAAGACTGAAATGAAACTTAAACTAATTGTTATTTTTTTATTACTAAATGTTATTGGTTTAGCCCAAAACAAAGGAACTATTACAGGAACTTTAACGGATAAGGATTTAAATAATGAGCCGCTTCCTTTTGCAAATATTGTAATTAAAGGAACCGCGATAGGAGTGACAACTGACGAAACCGGAAAATATACTATTAAGGTTGATCCCGGAAACTATACGATTCAATTTAGCTTTTTGGGTTATGAAGCTATCGAAGAAAAAATTGAAGTAAAAGCCGGAGAAACAATTACTCTTGATAAAGCGTTAGGTTCGGGAAGTTATGAGTTAAAAGATGTTGTGATTCAAAATAATGCGAGCCGTGAAAAAGAAACCGCTTTGTTATTGGAACAGAAAAAAGCGGTAGAAATCAAACAAAGTATTGGTGCGCAGGAAATGTCTAGAAAAGGGGTTTCAACTGTTGAAGAAGGACTGACCAAAATCTCAGGAATTACCAAAGTTGAATCAAAAGGTTTATTCATCCGTGGGTTAGAAGATCGTTATAATAGTTTATTAATTAATGGATTGGCGGTTCCATCAAACAGTCCATTCAAAAAAATAATTCCGTTAGATCAGTTTCCAACAGAGGTAGTGGGTTATATGGATGTTTATAAAACCTTCAATCCTGATATTTATGGTGACTTTGCCGGTGCTACTATCGATGTTATTACAAGTCAGACTCAGGAAAGTCAAACCAAATTAACTTATGGCGTTGGATATACTACTAACAATAACGGAAGCGATTTTTTACTTTCTACTGATGCTGATAATACCAAAAGTTTTTTTGGTTTTGGTGGACAAGAGCGCCAATTGCCTGCAGGTTATGGCGCCATTCCTAACGGAAGAATTGATAACGACTACAAATCGAGTTGGAATGTTAAAAAGACTTCATCGCCTTTGAACACTAATTTCGGTGTTAGTCATTCGGGGAAGTTTTTCTTGGGTAAGGAAAAGAACAAGTTAAACTACGTATTCGCTACCAATTTTGAAAACACTTATCAGGTACGAAAAGGAGTTGACAGAACGTTCTCGCAAGGCCAGGGAATTTACGACAATAATCTTGTAAAAGAAGAGTACAAATTTCAGACACAATCATCGGTATTAGTTGGCTTACAATACAAAACAGACCGTATGAAGTTATTATACAATACTTTATATTTAAAGTCAACTGAAAATGTGATACAAGACCAAGTAGGTTATACCCGAACTGCGGTAGACAATCCGAATGAATTTATTCGATTAAACCAATACGAGCAATCGGATTATTTTGCCAATCAATTTTTTGGAAACTACAAAATAACTAATGATGATAAACATTCGGTAAAAGGTGGTTTGTCTTTTACTCGAACCAAATACAGCCAGCCGGACAGAAAATTTATCACCGGAACGAAAATCAGCGAAACTGAAATTAACACCCAATACGGAAGTAACAACTTATTGCGTCAGTTTTTCAATATCGACAACAATTACCATATGTCGGGTAATTTAGAATACAATTATAAATTCGGGAAAATCGAAGACTTAAAACACAAATTCTCTTTTGGATATAACGGTTTTGCCGAATACATGGTGTCGAAATTCCGATTTACTTTTGGCGTGCCAAATTCAGGTGCGGCACCATATAATGTGGTTGTAAATGAAATTGACCAAGCGATTCAGGATGATATTGCCAGCAACTTTCTTTCGTTTACGGAACAATCATCAGCAGAATGGAAAACCAAAGTATTGCAAAGAGCTGATGCTTTATACACTAAATTTCTATACCATTTCTCTGAAAAACTGGAGTTAAATGTTGGTCTTAGAGCTGAGAATACTCTACGTGAATACAAATACAAATCGATTGTAGATCCAATCAACAATCCGTACAGAAAAAAAACTAACGAGAATTTATACATTTTACCATCTATCAATGTTAAGTATGCCATTACTGACAAGAGTAATCTTCGTTTAGCCGCTTCAAAAACCTATACAAAACCGGTGCTTTTTGAAAGTTTGGACATCAACTTAATCAACGCTGATGGTACAACCGAAAGAGGTAATTCTGATATTGAGAATAGTGAAAATTATAATATTGATTTGAAATTTGAGTTGTTTCCAACCAAAAACGAATTATTTGCCGCTACATTATTTACCAAATACATAGACAATCCGATAGAAAGAACCGTTCAGGCAAGTGCTACAGGAAGTGGGCAAACCATAACCTATTTCAATAATAAAAGCGCTATTCTTTTTGGTGCTGAGTTCGAATTTCTTGTTCAACTGAGTCGTTTAAATAAAAACCTTGAAGGTTTTTCATTTGGAACCAATACTTCCTTGATGATTACTGAAGCAACCGTTAACAAAAATCGTGACGGTTATTTTGACACTTTTGAAAAAAGAAAACTACAAGGCGCATCCGGTTGGTTGGTTAACTCCGATTTGAAATATGAATTTCTTTTAAATCCAAAATGGAAAAACACAGCTTCTCTGGTATACAATGTATATGGCGAAAGGATTTATGCTGTTGGTGTTGCAGGAAACGATCATATCTATGAAAAACCGTTTCACAAACTGGACTTTGTTTGGGGAAGTAACATCAATAAAAAGTGGGATATTAAGTTCTCCATTGACAATATTTTGAATCCAACCTATAAAAGGGAATTAGGAGACAACAGCAAGATTAGTATCGACGAATCTTCACTCCTTTTGGAAAGCTACAAAAGAGGTGTCGGATTTTCAACAAGCCTATCTTACACATTTTAAAAATAAAGAGCTCTTAGGAGTTCCTTTGTTTATAATTAAGAAACATTGATTTTACAATTAAATAATTAAGTGGTAACTTTTAAATAATGATAACAAAACGTTTAAAAAATACACCTGAATTAGTTTTGTCAAAACAAATTAAAACACAATTCAACATGAAAAATTTATTCTTAAGCCTTACTATTTTATCAACACTGTTTGTTGGCTGTTCATCTGATGACGATGAAGGAACTATTCCACCGGTAGAAGGAGAATTAACGGGATCAATAACTACTAATAAAACTTATGCTTTTGGTAATTATGCCTTGAACGGAATTGTAACAATTGAAAACGGCGTTACAGTAACTTTTGATGCAGGTTCGACTATCACTGCTAATGCGGCTAATGGCGTTGATGCTATAGTAGTTAAAAATGGCGGAAAATTAATTATGAATGGAACAGCTGCGCTACCAATTGTACTGACAGAACCTACAGCAACTCCTGGTTCCTGGGGTGGAATTATCATTTATGGAGATGCTCCTATTAACGGTGCTGGTGGTGTAACTACAAAAACCTCTGAAGATGGATTAAATCTAACTTATGGCGGAACAAATCCAACACACAATGGCGGAACTTTACGTTATGTAAGGGTTGAATACGCCGGAAAAAAGATTACTGACGGAACAAGTGAGATGAATGGCTTTTCATTTTATTCTGTTGGATCAGGAACTACTTTAGACCATTTGGTTTCCTACAAAGGTGCCGATGATGGTTATGAGTTCTATGGTGGAACAGTTAGCGCTACAAATTTGATTTCTTATGGAAATTATGACGATTCTTTCGACTGGCAAGATGGATGGAAAGGTCAAAACAATTCTAATTGGTATGCTTATCAGGTAGGAACCGGTAATTTTGGAATGGAAATCGAAGCTTCAAACAACAACAACGCTTTTTGGCCGGTAATTTCAAATATTACTTTAATCAGAGCTGCAGGAACGGTAACAGAAGGTGGGTCTTCAGCTGCGGAGTATGATGCTATACAATTCAAAAAACAAGGGAACGGTGATTTTACCAATATTGTAATAACTGGATATACAACTGCCAATTCGACAGCCGTTCGAATTCAAGATGCGGCCACTAATACCGATCAGGTTAATGCAAATAAAATAAAGCTTACAACTGTAAAAATTAATGATGGAACTTCTCAGTATTTAGGTGCGGGAGCATTGAGTGTTTCTTTTCCAACCGGACAATATACTACAAGTGACAGTGCTACAGGAGCAAGTATATCAACAGGAATTTGGGCAACCGTTAATGGAACAAACTTAGTTCCATAAAAACTTAAAAATGTTAAAAATATCCTTTAATCCTCAATTGGGATTAAAGGATATTTTTTTGGTACGCTATTTGAAATATATTTTATATATTTGTTATAACCAAATTGAAGTCATGAAAAAAAATTACTTTTTAATAATCGCGTTTCTTTTGTTTTCTCTTGTGAGCTTTTCACAAGAAGGAAAGCAGCCTGCTGAAGGCTTGGGTTTTTATCCTAATCCGGTAAGTAATGGTAAAATATACATTACATCAAAAACTTCTTTGGATAAAGAAATTTCAATATTTGATGTTTTAGGGAAGAAAGTTTTACAAACTACAATTTCTTCACGCGACTTAAATATTGCTTCTATTCCACCTGGTGTTTATATTATCAAAATTACCGAAGGCGATACTACAGCCACTAGAAAACTAATTGTCAGATAGTTGTGCTTTCTGAGAATTAATATTTTTTTAATCATTTTTTTACATTCTTTTTTTTTATAAATCAAATTTGTCCTTATATTTGTAAGCTAATAAATTTATAAAAAGATGAAAAAACTTTACACTTTATCATTGTCTTTATTGACAATCTCTCTTTCACTTGCTCAGGCTTCTGACCCTTTTTTAGGAACTGTCGGTACTGCATTAAATGCTAATGGTTGGGTAACACATAGTGGAGCAACTCCAGGTCAATTAACTATTGTTGCGGGTTCGCTTACTTACTCAGGAATGACCTCTCAAGGAGACAAAACACAAACTGTAGCGGGTAATTCAGAGGATGTGAATCTTGCATCTGCAGCACCATTAACAGGTGTAGCTTATTACTCTGCTTTAATCAATGTGCAAAATACTGATGGATTAGCATTAAATACTGATCCTATTGGTAATTACTTTTTAATGTTTGCAACTACTGCCGGATCTACAGGCGTTACAAATTTTAATGGAAGAATTTATATTAGAGCTGGAGCAACTGCAGGAACTTTTAATTTAGGAATATTAAATGGTCCGGGCGGAACGGCAACACCGACTTATTCTGGAACCGACTATAATGTTGGTACAACTTATTTTATTGTCGTGAAATTTGATTTCGCAACTAATACTGCAAGTTTATGGGTAAACCCTTCAATTGGTGGAACTGAAACAGCTCCAACTGTAACAAATGTAACTGGAACTACTGTCGCTCCTGCTCAAATTGCAAGCATTGCAATCAGACAAGCTGGAACTGCTTCTGCAGGTACTGGTAACATTAGTATTGATGAAGTAAGATTAGGTTCAACATGGGCCTATGTGACTTCGGATGTTTTAGGAACTAACCAAAATGCAGTTGCCGGTTTAAGAGTATATCCAAACCCAGTTTCTAATGGAACATTATTCATTGAAACGACTGCCAACGCTGAGAAAACAGTTGTTGTTTATGACGTTTTAGGAAAACAGGTTTTAAATACCACTACTTCGGACAGTGCAATCAATGTTGCTAGTTTACATACTGGTGTTTATATCGTAAACATTACTGAAGAAGGAAAAACAGCTTCAATGAAATTGGTTATTAAATAATTAATATTCTATATATATCAGAAAGCTCTAACGAAAGTTAGGGCTTTTTTATTTTCACTACTTTTGCCAAAAAAAATTCATTGATAAATCCACACGATATATTCACCATTTCATCACACAAGCAATTTGAAAAAATAGCATTGAAGCTTTTCCGTTTTCAATATGAAAACAATTTGGTGTACCGGGAGTTTTGTGATTTTCTGAATACCGATGTCCAAAAAGTAAAATCTTTGGAGCAAATTCCATTTCTGCCGATACAGTTTTTTAAAACTCATGATGTGGTGTCCAATACCGAAGCTATCCAGGAAATATTTACCAGCAGCGGGACAACCGGAATGATTACCAGCAAGCATTTAGTTACCGATGTTTCGTTGTACGAACAAAGCTATCGAAATGCCTTTTCTGAGTTTTATGGCAACATTGAAGACTATGTCGTTTTAGCTTTGCTTCCTTCCTATTTAGAGCGCAGTGGTTCTTCTTTAATTTATATGGTAAAGGATTTGATCGAACTTTCAAATAATGGAAACAGCGGCTTTTATTTGCATAATTATGATCAGCTAATTTCGAAGCTCGTCGAATTAGATAATGCCGGTCAAAACGTAATCCTGATTGGTGTTACCTATGCTTTATTGGACTTGGTGGAAAAGCAAAAATTCGATTTAAAAAATACCATCATCATGGAAACCGGTGGCATGAAAGGAAAACGTAATGAAATGATACGCGAGGAATTACACGAAATCCTGTGTAATGGTTTCGGAGTGCAAAGCATCCATTCAGAATACGGAATGACCGAACTTTTATCACAAGCCTATTCTCTTGGTAACGGAATTTTTGAATGCCCGGCCTGGATGCAGATTTTAACCCGAGATACAGAAGATGCTTTGGCTTATATCGATGATGGAAAAACGGGAGGAATAAATGTTATTGACTTGGCCAACATTAATTCGTGCTCTTTTATTGCGACGCAGGATTTGGGTAAAAAATATCCCAATAATTCTTTCGAAGTATTGGGACGCTTTGATAATTCTGATATCCGCGGTTGCAATTTAATGGTTATCTAACGCGTATCACAAAGTAATTTTTCTTTCCGCGTTGCAAAAGTACAAACTGATTGTTAATCAAATCTTTTGATGTCAGTTGAAACTCTTCTGTTACTTTTTCCTTGTTTACCGAAATTGAATTCTCAGCCAAAGCTCTTCTCGCTTCTCCATTAGATTTCAAAAATCCCGATTTTTCATTAAGCACATCAACAATATTAATTCCGTGTGCAATATCGCCTTTTGAAATTTCAGCCTGTGGTACGCCATCAAAAACTTCTAAAAAAGTAACTTCATCCAACTGTTTCAAATCATCAGCTGTAGCATTTCCAAACAAAATATTTGACGCTTGGATTGCCTTATCCAATTCTGCTTTTCCGTGAACCAATATCGTCACTTCTTCAGCCAATTTTCTTTGCAACACACGTAAATGCGCTGCTTCTTTATGCTCAGCAATCAAAGCATCAATATCATTTTTATCCAGAAACGTAAAAATCTTAATGTATTTCTGCGAATCTTCATCCGAAGTATTCAACCAAAACTGGTAAAATTTATAAACCGAAGTCTTTTCGGCATCAAGCCAAATGTTTCCACCTTCCGATTTACCGAATTTAGAACCATCGGCTTTCGTAATTAAAGGCGTTGTCAAGGCAAAGGCTTTCGATTCGGTATTCGGATTCATCCTGCGGACCAATTCTGTTCCTGTTGTAATGTTTCCCCATTGGTCAGAACCGCCCATTTGCAATACACAATTGAAATTTTTATGCAAATGATAAAAATCATATCCTTGTATCAATTGATAGGTAAACTCCGTAAACGACATTCCATCCCCAGCTTCGCCCGACAAACGTTTCTTCACAGAATCCTTTGCCATCATATAATTTACCGTAATTCTTTTCCCAACTTCACGCGCAAAATCGATAAACGAAAAAGATTTCATCCAGTCGTAATTGTTCACCATAACCGGCGCATTTTCTGCAGCCGAATTGAAATCCAAAAATCTTGACAAGACGCTTTTTATTCCGGCAACATTCTTAGCCAACTGTTCTTCGGTAAGCAAATTACGCTCATCCGATTTCCCGGATGGATCACCAATCATTCCGGTCGCGCCTCCAACCAGAGCAATTGGTTTATGCCCAAAGTTTTTCAAATGAAGCAATAAAATAATCTGCACCATACTCCCAATATGCAACGAATCAGCCGTTGGATCAAAACCAATATAAGCGGTCGTGACTTCCTTAAGCAGTTGTTCTTCGGTTCCTGGCATGCTGTCGTGGTACAATCCACGCCATTTTAATTCTTCGACTAAATTCCTCATCTTAATAAATTCTTGAGCGCAAATATAAGCAGAATTAGGAATTTTTGAAGCGGAAGTTTGGATAAGTTAAGAAAATCCCTCCCGCTGTCCGCGCTACACGGTAGCTCGCTCCCATCGGGGCTAGAAGAGGCGTCTGGTTTATTTTCTCAAATCTAATCATCTAAAAATCTAACAATCTAATTATCTTTACAAAATGATATTAGTAACAGGCGGAACTGGTTTGGTCGGAGCACATTTACTGTTGAATTTGGCAGAAAATGAAGCTCCAATTCGGGCCATTTACAGAACCGCTGACTCGATTAAAAAAACGAAATCCCTTTTTCAGTTATATCAAAAAGAACATTTATTTTCGAGGATTGATTGGTTTCAGGCAGACATCATTGATGTTCCTTCATTAGAAAAAGCTTTTCAGAATATTGATTACGTTTATCATTGCGCCGGTTTAATATCCTATGACCCAAATGATGAAGAGCTCCTTCGAAAAGTAAATATTGAAGGCACCGCTAATATTGTCAATTTTTGCGTCGCGTTCAGAGTAAAAAAATTATGTCATGTTAGTTCAATTGCAGCACTGGGGAATCCAGTTTCATATGAAAACCAAGTCACCGAAGAAACCGAATGGAATCCGGAAGCTTCTCACAGTGATTATGCCATTTCAAAATATGGTGCCGAAATGGAAATTTGGCGTGGACAACAGGAAGGTTTGGATGTTGTAATTGTAAACCCGGGAGTAATTTTTGGTTCAGGCTTCTGGAATCAGGGAAGTGGCTTATTTTTTAGTGCTGTAAAAAAAGGATTCCCGTTTTACACCAACGGTTCTACAGGATATGTAGCCGTGACCGATGTTGTAAAAATTATGATTCAATTAATGAAAAGCAGCGTTACGGGCGAACGATTTACGCTTATCGCTGAAAACCTAACTTTCAAAAATGTCATTTTTACGATTGCCGAAAATCTGAAAGTTAAAAAACCCGGCATTGCGGCAAAACCTTGGATGACTGCCATAGCCTGGCGATTGGATTGGTTAGTCTCTGCAATTTTCGGAACCAAAAGAAAGCTGTCAAAGTACAGCGCAAATTCACTGCATTCCTCTGATTTTATTTCCAATGAAAAAATAAAAAATGCCTTGAATTTTGAGTTTCAAAGCATTGATAAGGTAATTTCAGAAGTAGTTTCTTCGCAAAATTAGTTATTGCACTTGAGGCGTATCCGAATTTAAAGTGCTATTTGGATTCGGTGGAACAGGCTGAACATTTTCCTTTAATTCGCCATCGATTTTCAAGGTTTCTGCATTCAGTCTTTCTTTAACTTTTTCAAACATTTTTTTGTAGCCTTCAATATCAGAAGCATAATATTTATTGCTTTTTACAAACTGAACACTATCAATTTTATATTTTTTATAAATAAAGTCATTTCCGGCTTTTGCTGTCATACCACCGTTAATGTTTTGTGTTTTTACAGCTTCCAATAATGAAATATCGTATAAAATATCAACCATTTTATCTTTATCGATAAGGTTGTTTGGTTTTTCAACGGAACTATTGCAGCCAAAAAATAGGACTATCAAACCTAAAAAAATACTTTTTCTCATACTAAAATTTTTATCGGTCAAAAAGCAAACGCTTTCCAACCGGAATATCTTTTACCTTAAAATTTTGATAAACCAATTCGCCATTCACAAAGGTATGTGTAATCCTCGATTTAAAATTATATCCGTCAAATGGTGACCAACCACATTTAGCCAGTATATTTTCTTTCTTAACGTTCCATGGTAAACTCGGATTTACAATGACTAAATCGGCATAAAATCCTTCTTTGATAAAGCCTCGTTTCTCAATTTTAAAAATCTTTGCCGGGTTGTGGCACATTTTTTCTACAATCCGTTCTACCGAAATCTTTCCCTGATGATTTGCTTCAAACATTGCAACAACGGCATGTTGAACCAATGGTCCGCCAGAAGGTGCGTTTAGATAGGACTGTTGTTTTTCTTCCAAAGTATGTGGTGCATGGTCTGTCGCAATCACGTCAATTCTGTCATCCAGCAAAGCTTCCCATAAAGCAGTTCTGTCTTCAGCAGTTTTTATAGCAGGGTTCCACTTAATGAAATTGCCTTTTGTTTTATAATCCTCGGCCGAAAACCAAAGATGATGCACACAAACTTCGGCAGTGATTTGTTTCTCTTCCAACGGAATCTTATTGGTAAACAATTCCATTTCCTTTGCTGTGGAAAGATGGAAAATATGCAGTCGTGCTCCCGTTTTTTTTGCTAACTCAATCGCTTTGGAAGACGAAATATAACAGGCTTCCGCACTTCTGATCAAATGATGGAATTCAACCGGGATATCTTCGCCAAACTGTAGTTTATATCGCTCTAAATTGTTTTTAATAGTAGTTTCATCTTCGCAATGTACCGCAATCAGCATCTTTGTACTCGAAAATATTTTTTCCAAAGCTTCCTGATTATCCACCAACATATTTCCCGTAGACGAGCCAAGAAACAACTTTATTCCGGCAACATTTTTAGGGTTTGTTTTTAGGATTTCATCGAGATTATCGTTGGTGCCGCCCATCATAAATGAATAATTGGCATAGGATGTTTGGGCTGCAATTTGATATTTTTCTTCCAGGATTTCCTGAGTAACCGCATTCGGAATGGTGTTCGGTTGTTCAATGTATGAGGTAATTCCGCCGGCAACAGCGGCTCGGCTTTCAGAAGCGATATTTCCTTTATGGGTTAAACCCGGTTCGCGAAAATGAACCTGATCATCAATAGCGCCTGGAATAAGATAACTTCCTTCGGCATCAATTATTTTACAGCTGGAATGTTTTGGGCTAATGCTTTCGGCAATCTCAACAATAAATTCGTTTTCAATCAAAACATCGCCTTCGAAAATGGTTCCTTCATTTACAATTTTGGCATTTTTAATTAAAACGGTATTCATGTTATAATTGGTTTAAAAACTTCTTCAATCTCAAGGAAATAACGCCAAAAATAGCTTCCTTAATAATAGAACCGCTCATTTTGGATTGCCCTTTTGTTCTATCGGTAAAAATTACCGGGACTTCTTGTATATTGAAATTTTTGGCGAAAGCCCTGTATTTCATTTCGATTTGAAAAGCATAGCCAATAAATTTTATTTTATTTAAATCTATTTTTTCCAACACTTCGCGATGATAGCATATAAAGCCGGCAGTGGCATCCATGATTTTCATTCCTGTAATCATTCGCACATAAACCGAAGCAAAATACGAAAGCAGCACTCTACTCAAAGGCCAATTCACAACATTCACACCAGTAACATATCGGGAACCAATCGCCATATCTGCGCCGTTAAAATGACACGCTTCATACAATTTTTCCAAATCATTTGGGTTATGGGAAAAATCGGCATCCATTTCGAAAATGTATTCGTAATGATGTTTCAATGCCCATTTAAATCCGTGGACATACGCTGTCCCTAAACCCGATTTTTTCTTTCTGACGGACAAAAACAATTTGCCATGGAATTCGTTTTGCAATTCGATAACTTTTTCGGCGGTTTTATCTGGGGAATTATCATCGACAACTAAAACATGAAAGGTTTTATGCAACGAAAACACAGCCCGAATAATACTTTCGATGTTTTCAATTTCGTTATAGGTAGGGATAATTACAATACCGTCATTCATAGTAAGTGCCGTCAAACTTCGTTGCAAAAATAAACTTTTTATCAGAGCACCATCTTAATAATTATATAATAATTTTAAGAAATAAAAAATTAGTAATTTTGTCGTGATTATGATAGAAACCGTTTTACAGCCAAGAATTTTGGAGCCCAAAGATTGGGCAACTTTTCTGTTTGTTTTTTCTTTTGTTTTGATTGCAATTACCAAATCTGCTTTTGAAACCCGGTTTAGTGAATTTCTAAGGATTTTGGTTTCCGATAAATATATTAAAGTATACAAAGACCCTTCCCATCTGATGAGTGGTTTTACCATTTTATTATTTATTGTTCAAATTATTTCATTTTCTTTTTTTATTCAATTGCTGTTGCACTATTTTGGTTATGTTTCTAAAACTGATTGGATAGTTTTTCTCCGCATTTTTACGTTTTTCGGAATATTTGTTCTTTCTAAATTCCTGATAGAAAAGATTGTGGCAGCCGTTTTTAATATTGAGGAATTTGCAGAACAATTCAATTTACAAAAAGTGAGTTACCGAACTTTTGTCGGAATGATTTTACTGCCTATAAACATCTACCTTTTTTATAACAATGTTTCATCGAATATTTTAATTTATTGTATTATCTCTGCGATTTTAATAATTAACCTGCTTTCTTATTTGATTTCGTTGAAGATTTATCAAAATTTGCTTATCGGCAAGTTGTTTTATTTTATTTTGTATCTTTGCGCACTTGAAATAGCGCCCTACTATTTTATATATTATCTGATTACAAAAAATTTAGCACATTAGAATGTCCAATTTGAAAGTGAAAACAATTTTGGTGTCACAGCCAGAACCAAAAGTAGAGAATTCACCTTATTTTGAATTACAGCAAAAGCATAAGGTAAAGATTGATTTCCGCTCATTTATACACGTTGAAGGTGTAAGTGCAAAAGATGTCAGAGCTCAAAAAATAGACCTAAATAATTTTACGGCAATCATTTTAAACAGCAGAAATTCTGTCGATCACTTTTTTAGAGTGGCTGAAGAAATGCGTTATAAAGTTCCTGAAGATTTAAAATATTTCTGCCAGTCTGAAGCGATTGCTTTTTACCTGCAAAAGTATGTGGTTTACAGAAAGCGAAAAATTTATGTGGGTCAAAAAGACTTTGTAGATTTGTCTCCGCTAATCAAAAAATACAAGGACGAAAAATTTCTTTTACCGGCTTCTGACCAGTTAAATTTTGATGTTCCTCAAACACTGAATGCTTTAAAAGTAGATTGGACGCAAGCCACTTTTTATAAAACAGTAATGAGCGACTTGTCTGATTTAGCAGATGTTTATTATGATGTTTTGGCGTTTTTTAGTCCAACTGGAATAAAATCATTGTTCAAAAATTTCCCTGATTTCAAACAAAACAATACACGTATTGCAGTCTTTGGAAGCACTACTCAAAAAGAAGCTTTGGAACACGGATTACGTATCGACATTTTGGCTCCAACGCCCGAAACGCCATCCATGACAATGGCATTGGAAAGATATATCGCCGACGCCAACAAAGGAAAATAAAAATAAATTTACATTATAAAAAAGCCATTCTCAATTAAGGAATGGCTTTTTTATTTGGTTAGGTTTTGTTTGTTTTTTATAACTGCGGACCAGCTTTTACTAAGCTTTTCCCTTCTTCGTTATCTGTATATTGCTCGAAATTTTCAATGAATTTTGATGCCAAATCTGTAGCTTTTGTGTTCCAGTCAGAAACACTTTCATAAGTATCCCTCGGATCCAGGATTGAAGAATCCACATCATGCAACGAAGTTGGAACTTCTAAATTGAAAACCGGAACTGTTTTGGTAGTTGCATTTTCAATCGAACCATCTAAGATAGCATCAATGATAGCGCGCGTATCTTTTATCGAAATACGTTTTCCCGTTCCGTTCCAGCCTGTGTTAACCATGTAAGCCTGGGTTTTGTTTTGCTCCATTTTCTTCACCAATTCTTCCCCGTATTTTGTCGGGTGCAATGTCAAAAATGCCTTTCCGAAGCAAGCGGAGAATGTTGGTGTCGGTTCTGTAATTCCACGTTCCGTACCTGCCAATTTAGCTGTAAATCCGGAAAGGAAATAGTATTTGGTTTGCTCGGGTGTTAACTTTGAAACAGGAGGCATAACCCCAAAAGCATCTGCCGTTAAGAAAATTACCTTATTGGCATGACCCGCTTTTGAAACGGGTTTAACTATATTGTGGATATGGTAAATCGGATAGGAAACCCTCGTGTTTTGGGTTACCGAAGTGTCTTTAAAATCAATTGTCCCATCTGCATCAACCGTAACATTTTCTAACAATGCATCTCTTTTGATAGCGCGATAAATATCCGGTTCGTTTTCGATGCTCAGATCAATGGTTTTCGCATAACAGCCACCTTCAAAATTGAAAACGCCTTCATCATCCCAACCGTGTTCATCGTCACCAATTAATTCACGTTTCGGATCTGTAGAAAGTGTTGTTTTACCAGTTCCCGAAAGACCAAAGAAAACAGCAACATCACCAGCTGCGCCTTTATTAGCCGAACAATGCATTGAAGAAATTCCCTGTAATGGCAAATAATAATTCATCATCGCAAACATTCCTTTTTTCATTTCGCCGCCATACCAGGTGCCGCCAATAATTTGAATTTTCTCGGTTAAATTAAAAGCGATATACACTTCTGAGTTTAATCCGTGAGCCGCATAATCCTTAAAAGTGGTTTTGGAACCATTCATCACGATAAAATCGGGCTCACCAAAATTTTCAAGCTCAGCTTCTGTAGGACGAATAAACATATTGGTAACAAAATGGGCCTGCCAGGCTACTTCCATAATGAAACGGACCTTTAATCGCGTATTTTCATTAGCACCACA
This sequence comes from Bacteroidota bacterium, assembly GCA_040388035.1. GTDB lineage: Bacteria > Bacteroidota > Bacteroidia > Flavobacteriales > Flavobacteriaceae > Flavobacterium. Next base: position 35,234 of record JAZKCP010000059.1, read on the forward strand.
AAAGGCATCGACTACATATAATTTCTTTCCGGATAATTGATTCGTCGTGTTATCTTTTAAAGCTTCCCAAGTAGTTTGTGTTATCGGTTTGTTATCATTGGATGCTTTATCTGAATTCCACCAAATCGTATTTTCAGTAACGCTGTCCTTAACAATGTATTTATCTTTTGGGGAACGACCGGTAAAAACACCTGTCATAACATTTACAGCTCCAAGTTCTGTCAGTTGGCCTTTTTCAAAACCTTTCAAATTTGGATCTAACTCGTCATTGTATAACTTTTCAAAGGAAGGATTGTGAATAATTTCGTGAACATTTTTAATCCCATATTTTTCTAACGAAATCGATTTCGTTGTTTGAGCGTAGTTCTCCATAGAAATTAGTTTGTTGTTGCATTATAAATTAGACGTCAAAGGTAAAAATTAAATTTCAGAAACTATTTTTTTTATCAAAATATTATCCTTTTCCTTTCCATATTTTCCAAAACAAAATGCTCCAGGCTAGTATCAGCAAGGCTCCACCGATTGGTGTTAAAATTCCAACAAACTTAAAATCAACTCCTGTAATTGCTTTTGTGGTTAATAAATAAATGGAGCCAGAGAAGAAAATTACTCCAAAAATCACCAACTGAAACACAGTTTTTTTTGCTTTTTCATCAAGCAAAGTGTTGAGTCCTAAGAACAATAAAAACAGCGCGTGGTACATTTGATATTTCACTCCGGTTTCAAAAGCGTTTAATTGCTCAACCGACAGCACTTTTTTTAACGCATGCGCACCAAACGCACCTAAAATTATTGCCAACATTCCCATTAAAGCAGCAATACTCATTATTTTTCTTTCCATTTTTATATGTCTATACTAAAACACAAATTTATTCGTTATCTCAATACCATTAAAGAAATTTCACGTTTCTTTTGGCCTATGAACCATTTTAAAAATTTTATATTTGCACCATCAATTTTAAAACATGAGAAAGATCTTTTTTATACTTTGTTCCCTTTTTGCTTTTACAACAGCTAACAGTCAAACCATAAAGGCTGGTGAAAAACTGGTTTATGCAGGTTCCTACAACATGAGCGGTTTGATGACACAATTGGCACAGGTTACTATGTCGACTGAGAATGTTACTACTGCCAAAAATACCTATTTACATCTGAGTTGTGAATTGTCAACCTATAGCAAATGGGATTCGTTTTTTAAAATCAGGGACCTATATGAATCGTATGTAAATCCAAAAACGCTAAAACCAAGTTTATATAAAAGAAGCATTGACGAAGGTGGTTACACCAAAAAAGAAAAATATGTCTTCAAAGGCACTGCTGTAAAGAGTACTGTAAAGAAAAGAAAAAGAGCTGAAACCCAAAATACCTTTACTATTGGAGGTTCAACACACGATGTAGTTTCGCTTTTATACAAAGTGAGAACTATGGATTTCACCAAATTTAAAGTTGGACAAACCCAAACATTAATGATTGTTTTTGACGAAAAACAAATTCCGGTTACCTTGAAATACATGGGGAAAGAAACTATTTCTGCCGGAAATTTAGGCAGTAAAGAATGCTACAAACTATCGATTGGCGCCAAAACAGATGCCTTGAAAGGAAAAGACAAAAACCTAATTTGGCTGACAGCCGACGCGAAAAAAGTTCCTGCTTTGTTAAAGTTTAGCATTCCTGTCGGAACCGGACAATTAACTTTAACTTCAGCGAGCGGTATTTAATCATGAGAAAATTATTTTTAGTTTTAGGAATAGTATTTACGATTTTGGCAATTGTATTTTCGGCTTTGCCATTCGATACTATTGCTTTTTTACCAATTGGCCTGGCTATGGTTTTTTGTTTGCTGTTGCTTAAAAAATCTGCCGCAAATCAAAAAAAACTTCCAAATGTTTTACTACTTTTATGTGTTCTTTCTTCCTTATTCGTATTGGGAAAAACACTTTTGATAAAAGATGAAGTGGTAAAAGACGCCCAATTTGAAAAAGAGAAAATCGAAACCAAGGAAGAAGCCAAAAAAGAGCTAGAAGATTTAGAAAAGGATTTGGAATAAAAAATAACCTGATGAGAAACATTTTAATCATTGGTGCCGGGCGATCGGCATCTTCCCTAATAAAATATCTTTTAAGAAAATCCACTCAGGAAAACTTAAATGTTACTATTGGCGATTTATCTATAGAATTAGCCCGAAGAAAAACATACAACCACCCTAATGCAAACCCAATTGCTTTAGACATAAATAATGTTGAACAGCGCCAAGCCGAAATTCAAAAAGCGGATATCGTTATCTCTATGTTGCCGGCACACATGCACATTGATGTGGCAAAAGACTGCGTGGCTTTCAAGAAAAATATGGTTACCGCTTCTTATGTTTCGGATGAGATGCAAAGTTTGGATGAAGCAGTAAAAGCCAACAATTTGATTTTTATGAATGAGGTTGGACTCGATCCTGGCATTGACCACATGAGTGCGATGAAAGTAATTCATGAAATTGAAGAAAAAGGCGGAAAAATGATTTTATTCGAATCGTTTTGCGGTGGATTGGTTGCTCCCGAATCAGATGATAATCTTTGGAATTACAAATTTACCTGGGCACCAAGAAATGTTGTACTGGCTGGTCAGGGCGGTGCTGCAAAATTTATCCAGGAAGGCAAATACAAATACATTCCGTATCACAAATTGTTTCGTAGAACCGAATTCTTCCATGTAGAAGGTTACGGGAAATTTGAAGGTTATGCCAATCGCGATTCCTTAAAATACAGAAGTATTTATGCTTTGGATAACATCCTGACTTTATATCGCGGAACCATCCGAAGAGTTGGTTTCTCTAAAGCCTGGAATATGTTTGTGCAGTTAGGCATGACCGATGACTCGTATATAATGGAGAATTCGGAAACGATGAGTTATCGCGATTTTATCAATTCCTTTTTGCCGTTTCACGCATCAGATTCGGTTGAACTAAAGACCCGAATGGCACTTGGCATTGAACAGGATGATATCATGTGGGACAAATTAATGGAACTCGATATCTTCAATGCTAAGAAAATTGTCGGGCTCAGAAATGCTACTCCGGCACAAATTCTGGAACGCATCTTAAACGATAAATGGACACTTCAGCCGGAAGACAAAGACATGATTGTGATGTATCACAAATTTGGCTACGAACATAACGGCGAACGAAAACAAATAGATTCCAAAATGGTATGTATTGGCGATGACCAAATCTACACCGCAATGGCAAAAACCGTTGGCTTACCTGTTGCTATGGCAACCTTACAAATCCTCAATGGCAACATCAAAACGCCTGGCGTTCAATTGCCAATCACGAAAGAAGTATACGAACCTATTTTGAAAGAACTCGCGGCACATGGCATTGTTTTCCACGAAACCGAAATGCCTTATGTAGGTTATAATCCTGATAAACTGGTTGGGAATTAACTTTTTATATTCCAGAGTTACAAAGTCGCAAAGTTTTTTAGAAGAGATTGGCTCGGGCTTTCTTGGAAACCTTATTCCCGCTGTCCGCGCTACATGGTAGCTTGCTCCCATCAGGGCTAGTTAGCAACGGTCTTTTGCTAAATGCGTTGATATTCCACCTTTTTACTTATAACTTAAAACAAAAATTCTATTTTTGCTTTAAATTCATTACCAATGAAAATAAATCAACTACAAATAGAAATTGACGGTATCGATAAGGAAATCCTCCGCGACCTGATGGAAGATGCCCGAAAACCGATACTGCAAATTGCCAATAAAATTGGAATTTCCGGAGCGGCGATTCACCAACGGTTGCGAAAACTGGAAGATGCCGGTGTAATTTCGAGCTCAAAATTAATTGTAGACAATAAAGTTTTGGGATATAAAACCATGGCGTTTATTGGGATTTATCTCGACAAAGCATCGAGCAATTCGGAAGCGGTGAAAGAACTGAAAAAAATCCCAGAGGTTTTGGAATGCCACTACACAACCGGAAACTGGAGCATCTTAATCAAAATGATTTGCCGCGATAACGAACATTTGATGCAATTACTCAACAAAAAAATCCAACCTATAAATGGCGTTTCCAGAACCGAAACCTTTATTTCTTTGGAACAACAAATTGAAAGGCAGATTCAGTTATAACTAAACCTTAATGTGGCTCCAGTTTTCACCAGTTTTAATCCGGTGTACCTGCATTTCACTAATTCCAAATTGCTTGGCTAACATTTTTAAACGAGTCTTCCGACTTGGATCATTTAATATTTTTTTCAAGTGAATGACTTTTGTGGTAGTCAGCTTTTTACCATCGGCCTTTAGGTTGTATTGTATTAGATTTTCTTTTGACTTTATAACATGAGGGCTTTTACTTCTGTGAATTTTAGCTTCCTCGAGAGTAGCCCATTTTAAATTCTGAACTAAATCGTTGTCCCGGACATAATCAAGGTGCAGCACGTATTGCTGATCATCTGACGTTTTTGGTATAAAAAATTCTGCGACTAATTTATATATGAAAAATGTTTTACGGATTTTTTGTCCGTTTTCAGTTCTTTCATAACGGAAAGCCCTGTAGCCATCAGATGTCGAGCCTTTTAAAATGTTTCCATCATTAAAATTCTCAGAAAAACTTATTAGCCTTCCTCTGTTGGAAACCGCGTACCTGAATTTCAACGGCACATCTGTTTCGATTTCCCGAAATATCTCGTTTGCATAAAATCTAATCATTGTGGTATTATTGTGGTATTGAATCTCAAACATACGAAAAAATATAGGGCAAAAGGGTAAAAAAATACTAATAAGCTCCCAATAACGTGACCTGCTGGAAATAGACTATAAAAAAATCCGCTATTCTCATAACGGATTTTTTAATTTATCTTCTGCTGCCAAAAACCTGCAACGCCCAATATAAAAGTGAAGCCAGCGCTCCGATCGCGGCAACCACATAAGTTCTTGCAGCCCATTTCAACGCATCTTCGGCACCAGCATATTCCTGTTGACTCAACATATTTTTGTTTTTCAACCAAGCCAACGCTCTATTGCTGGCATCGTATTCAACTGGAAGCGTTATAAAGGCAAATGCTGTAGCTATTGCCATCATTACCAAACCTATAATGGCGACATAAAAACCTAAACCTAAACCCGAGGCTGCTCCAAGAATCAAACCACCTATAATCAACCATTGCGAAAGTGTTGATGACACGTTTACAATTGGCACCAACTGCGAACGAAGTTGCAGCATACTGTACGCTTTCGCATGCTGTACCGCGTGACCACATTCATGAGCAGCTACCGCGGCGGCGGCGGCATTTCTTTGGTTGTAAACACCTTCGCTTAAGTTAACGGTTTTGTCTGCCGGATTATAGTGATCTGTTAATTGTCCCGGAGTTGATATAACCTGCACATCATAAATTCCGTGGTCCTGCAACATTTGGGCTGCGATTTCGGCACCGCTCATACCGTTGCGTAACTGAACGTGCGAGTATTGTTCGAATTTGCTCTTCAATTTAGAGCTTACGGCAAAACTGACTAAGGCAATCAAGCCGATCAATATATAATATCCTATCATGATTTTATAAAATTAGTTTTTATCCATTCATCAAATTATAAGCCAAACACTTTACAGTGACAGCTTGTCATTTATCTGCAGATGGTAATAAAAGCTATTAGCTCTGCTCCTTCGTAATAGGTAAAAGAAACGCCAACGGTTTCGTAACCTGCGTTTGCTTTTTCATTCAGAAAATGTTCTACTTTTTCCGTTAGTTTTTCTTTCATGCTGCTGAAACCAGCTTTTTCTGAGATTGTGTGGATTTCGTGTTTTTTCATGATAATAGTTTTCTTTCTTATACGGTAATGTTCCGATTTGGTTACAAAAAAACCCAAACAGTTTACTATTTGGGTTGGCCCTTCGACTGCGCTCAGGGTGACAATATTTTTAGTTATCCTACCAGGTTAATCACTTTTCCCGGAACAATAATTACTTTATTTGGAATTTTACCATCCAATTGTTTAAGCGTACGTTCATCAGCCATAACAATTTCCTCGATTTGTTTTGGAGTCAAATCCAATGGCAATTTAATCGTAAAACGCATTTTTCCGTTGAACGAAACCGGATATTCCTTTTCTGATTCTATAAGATATTTTTCTTCGTAAACCGGAAATGGCACCGTTGAAATCGAACCTTCATGACTTAATTGCGCCCAAAGTTCCTCAGCAATGTGTGGCGCATAAGGCGAAATCACGATGGCCAATGGTTCCAATATTTTTCGATGGTTGCATTTCATGGCAGCCAATTCGTTTACGCAAATCATAAACTGTGACACCGAAGTATTGAACGAGAAATTCTCGATGTCTTCGGTTACTTTCTTGATGGTTTTGTGTAGTGATTTATACATTTCCTGAGCTGGTTCCTCTTCAGAAATATTCAAACCGGTATTATCATCAAAATACAAACGCCATAGTTTTTTAAGAAAACCTGAAACTCCGGTAATCCCGGCAGTATTCCATGGTTTTGCCTGCTCCAACGGACCAAGGAACATTTCGTATAAACGCAAAGTATCGGCGCCGTAATCTTCACAAATTATATCAGGCGTAACCACATTATATTTAGACTTTGACATTTTTTCAACTTCGCGTGAAACTTTGAATATACCAGCACCTTCATCCATAAATTCAAAATTCTCTGTATTCTCATATCTCCATCCCTTGAATTTTTGCAAATCAAGTTCATTAGCATTATTCACAAAAGACACATCAACATGAACCTTTAGAAGACTATCATATATAAATTCAGAATTTCGTTCTAGAGAAGTTTTTAAAAATCTCAAAAGATAATCATATAAATTTCTCTTGTATTCACTTATATCTGTTCTATTATCAATAAGATTGATAAAACTGTCTAATTCTGAAAACTTAACTTTGTTTAAATTCAGATCCTTAATATACCAATCCGATATGTACAAATGATGTTTAGGAATTGTGTAAACAAAAGCACTTTCTCCCAAAATCATTCCCTGATTAATCAGCTTTTTGAACGGTTCTTCGGTTGGTGCGAAGCCTCTGTCTTTTAAGAATTTGTTCCAAAAACGCGAATACAATAAATGTCCGGTTGCGTGCTCGCTTCCGCCTATGTATAAATCTACGTTTTCCCAATATTTTAATGCTTCCTTGCTGGCAAATTCAGTTTGATTGTGTGCGTCCATATAACGCATCCAATACCACGAACTTCCTGCCCAGCCTGGCATAGTGTTTAACTCCAAAGGGAAAACTTTGACATTGTCAATAAAGTCATTGCTTATCACAACATTATTGGCGCTATCCCAAGCCCAGTCAACAGCATTACCTAATGGTGGCTGCCCGTCTTCGGTTGGCAAATACTTTTCAACTTCGGGCAACACGATTGGCAAATATTTCGAGTCAATCATCTGCGGCATTCCATTCACATAATACACCGGGAATGGTTCACCCCAATATCTTTGTCTGGAGAAAACAGCATCACGCAATCGGTAGTTGGTTTTGCCTTTTCCTTGGTGGATGGCTTCCAGTTCTTCAATGATTTTTTTGGTTGCAGCTTTGTAACCCAGTCCGTTTAGGAAATCAGAGTTTATAAGTTCGAATCCCTCTTTCTCTGCGAATGCAGTTTCAGAAATATCCTTGTTGAAGATATTTTTGATTTCAGGCATTCCATTTTGTCCTTTGAAATGATTTGCAAAAGCATAATCCCTTTCATCTCCGGCAGGAACGGCCATAACCGCACCTGTTCCGTAACCTGCCAAAACATAGTCGCCAATCCAAACCGGAATTGGCTCTTTGGTAAACGGATGTTCCGCATAAGCTCCGGTGAATACTCCCGAAATGGTTTTTACATCGGCCATTCTTTCGCGTTCCGAACGCTTTGCCGTAGCTTCTATATAAGCATCAACTGCCGCTTTTTGTACCGGTGTTGTGATTTGGGAAACCAATTCGTGTTCGGGAGCCAACGTCATGAACGTAACACCAAAAATCGTATCAGGCCTGGTTGTAAACACTTCAACAGTTAACGGTTGACGGTTAACAGTTGACGGTTCATTTTCTGTAAACTGTGAACTGTAAACCGTAAACTTTACCGAGGCACCAACAGATTTTCCAATCCAGTTTCGTTGGGATTCTTTGATGGATTCGCTCCAATCAATGGTTTCCAAGCCTTGCAATAATCTCTCAGCGTAAGCGGAAATCCGCATTGACCATTGGGTCATTTTTTTACGGATAACCGGATGGCCGCCACGCTCCGAAACACCGTTTACGATTTCGTCATTTGCCAATACCGTTCCCAAAGCCGGACACCAGTTTACTTCGGTTTCGGCTAAATAGGTCAATCTGTATTGTAAAAGTATCTGTTGCTTTTTTTCATCCGAATAAAATTTCCAATCCGAAGGAAAAAAGATTTCTATATTGTCATCACAAACCGCATGAACGGTAGCATTTCCTGCTTTTTCAAAAATGGAAATCAAAGTCGAAATATCTTCTGCTTTGTCTGTATCCTTATTGTACCAGGAATTGAATAATTGGATGAAAATCCACTGCGTATGTTTATAGTAATCGGCATTCGAAGTGCGCACTTCCCGACTCCAATCGAATGAAAAACCAATTTTGTCTAACTGTTCACGGTAACGCGCAATGTTTTCACGGGTTGTTTTTTCGGGATGCTGGCCGGTTTGAATCGCGTATTGCTCAGCCGGCAATCCAAATGAATCGTAACCCTGCGGATGCAACACATTAAATCCTTTATGGCGTTTGAAACGGGCCACAATATCGGAAGCAATGTATCCTAACGGATGTCCAACGTGCAATCCGGCACCGGAAGGATACGGGAACATATCGAGCACATAATATTTTGGCTTATCGGAATTATTGGAAGCTGCAAAAGTTTGGTTTTCAGCCCAATATTTCTGCCATTTTTCTTCGATTTTTTCGTGGAAATACTTCATTGTTTAGTTTACGGTTTACAGTTAACAGTTAACGGTAAAAAATTGCAGAAGCTAAAACTGTCAACTGTTAACCGTGAGCTGTGAACTCAAAATCAGCGGCAAATTTACGTTTATTATAATAAAGTTAAAAGTTTGTACGTTATAAAGAAGAAAAACAATTTTCTTTATTATTTTTACCACATCAAAATCCAATTTATGTTATCATCATTTGAAAAGTTTCAGAAACGCAGAGTTATTACTTCCTATTTTTCGGTCGTGTTGAGTATCTTTTTAGTGTTGTTTTTATTGGGGATTTTGGGGCTTTTTGTCATCAATTCCAAACGATTGTCAGATAATTTCAAGGAAGAGATTGCGATGACGGTTTTCTTTAAGACCGAAACTACTGATTCGACCATTGCAGCTTTTAATAATGAATTGAAAACGGCAAAGTTTGCCAAATCCTTTGAATATGTTTCGAAAGAAAAAGCTGCAGAGAAACATATGAAAGTAATTGGCGAGGATTTTATGCAGTTTTTAGGTGTTAATCCGCTGCAAAATTCTTTTGATATTCACCTGAAAGCCGAATATGTAACCAATCAGGGAATTGCAAAAATTGAAAACCGCTTACGCAAAAATGAGATGATTGCCGATATTGTTTACGACAAGCAATTGGTGACTTTGGTGAATGACAACATCCAGAATATCAGTATGTGGATTCTGATTATCAGCTGTGTTTTTGCACTGGTTTCGGTATTGTTAATCAATAGTTCGCTGCGTCTGTCGATTTTTGCCAATCGGTTTATTATTAAAACCATGCAGATGGTTGGAGCAACTAAATCGTTTATCCGAAAACCGTTCATTCAAAGAAGTGTTTTCCTTGGATTGATTGGTTCGGCATTGGCAATATTAGCTTTGATTGGCGTATTGGTTTACATTCAGACTACTTTTCCAAACCTTGGAATTTTAGAAGATAAATTAGCTATTGGAATAGTACTTTTAGGCGTTTTGGTATTGGGAGTTGTGATTACCTGGATAAGCACATTCTTTGCTACGCAGCGCTTTTTGAATTTGAGAACAGACGATTTGTATTAAGAAAATAGAAACTTAAAAAGAGGACGAGATTGCTTCGTTCCTCGCAATGACGATATGAAAAACAACGAGCAAAAACCTGATTTCCTTTTTGAAAAGGTTAACTACAAAATCCTATTAATCGGTATTGGAGTTATCGCTTTAGGTTTTATTTTGATGAGTGGCGGCGGAAGTGATGATCCAAAGGTTTTTAGCGAAGATGTTTTTAGCTGGAGAAGAATCCGTTTGGCACCGACTGTCGTTTTGATTGGTTTTGGAATTACTATATACTCAATCTTTAAAAAGAGCAAATAGCTTCATAGATTTTTGGATTTTGGATAGTTGGATTATTAGACCCTTCTTACACTTTACTCAAATCTAACAATCTAATTATCTAACAATCTAACAATCTAATTAATGGATTATTTTCAAGCGATACTTATCGCCATCGTTGAAGGCTTAACTGAATATTTACCGGTTTCTTCGACAGCTCATATGATTTTTACCAGTTCTTTTTTTGGGATTCAGGAAGATGATTTTGTAAAATTGTTTCAGGTTTCCATACAATTTGGCGCCATCTTGGCCGTTGTAGTTTTGTATTGGAGAAAGTTTTTTGATTTCCGCAAGATTAACTTTTATATCAAATTGGCTTTGGCTGTTATTCCGGCTTTGGTTTTAGGAAAAATATTTGACGACAAAATTGACGCAGTACTTGGCAATCCGATTCCGATCGCAATTGTATTGATCGTTGGCGGTGTCGTTTTACTTTTCATAGACGGTCGCTTTCACAGTCCGACCGTAGCGCACGAAGAAGATATTACTGTCAAAAAAGCAGTTATCATCGGGTTTTGGCAATGCTTGGCCATGATGCCCGGCACAAGTCGTTCTGCTGCTTCCATTATTGGCGGAATGCAACAGGGATTGACTCGGGAAACTGCTGCGGAATTCTCATTCTTTTTGGCCGTTCCGACCATGTTGGCCGTGACGACTTACTCATTGTTCTTAAAAACTTATGAAGTATCTCAGCTCAAAGGATACGAATTGTTGACACAATCTCCCGATAACCTTAAATTGTTTTTGATTGGCAATATGGTTGCCTTTATTGTGGCTGTTATTGCGATTAAATTCTTTATAGGAATCATCAAAAAATACGGTTTCAAACCTTGGGCTTATTACCGAATTGTAGCCGGAGTTATTTTACTGGCTTATTTCACTTTAAATAACTAGACATTGAAAACTGCCGAAGACTTTTTAGAAGGGCAAGTCCTTTTAATTGACAAACCTTTGAAGTGGTCCTCTTTTCAGGCGGTTAATAAATTGAAATACATTTTAAAACGCCAATACAATCTTCCTAAAAAATTCAAAATTGGCCATGCTGGTACGTTAGATCCGTTGGCAACAGGTTTACTGATAGTCTGCACAGGGAAATTCACTAAACGGATTACCGAAATTCAGAGCCAGGCCAAAGAATATACCGGAACATTTACAGCTGGTGCCACAACACCGTCCTACGATTTAGAGACAGAAGTGGATGAAACTTTCCCAACAAAACACATAACACCAGAATTAATCCAGGAAACGGTAAAACAATTCCTTGGCGAAATTGATCAAAAGCCGCCGGTTTTTTCAGCCATAAAAAAAGACGGAAAACGCTTGTACGAACATGCCCGTGAAGGTTCAGAAGTCGAGATTGCGTTTAGAAAGACAACAATACATGAATTCGAAATCACCCGCATTGAATTGCCGGAAATTGATTTTCGGGTGGTTTGCAGCAAAGGAACTTATATTCGTTCACTAGCGTATGATTTTGGGAAAGCCTTAAATTCAGGAGCTTATTTATCAGCGTTACGCCGGACAAAAATCGGAGATTATTCGGTTGAGAATGGTATTTCTCCCGAGGAATTCGAGAAGCAATTTAAAAATGAAAGCTAAGTTTTTCTTACTTATTTTATTTGTTTGCCAGCTTAGTTTTTCGCAATCAACAAAAAGTTCTGATGATTCAGAAGACGAATCCTCATACACTTATACAAAATTTGAACTTTCAACACCTTTAAGGGTAAACCAGCATCATGGCGAGGTTAATGAATATACAGGAGAAAAAGAGCCATTCTTTTTGCCTGATGGACTTAGCGCCAGATTTGGTTATGGAACCCATTTGCATAAATGGCTTGCTTTGGGAATTAATCTTGGCATAGATTGGAAAGCAAACGAATGCCTTGTAGCGGTGCCGGTATTTGGAACAATAAAAATAAGCCCATTAGTCGGGGAAGAAACCAGGATATTCATTGAACCCGGTTACGGAAAATCATTTGCTTTAGGAAGAGGAAATTTATCAGGCGATTTCCAAAAAATCAGTGCGGGAATTGAAAGTGACGATGGTTTAGGTTTTTATATAGAGCTTTGTCAATATGGTTTTACTAAAGATGGAATTAATAAAATAGGAAGCTTGAGTTTAGGAATACACTATACGATGTTTTAATCCTTTTTACTTTTTATAAATAAAAACAGAATATGTTTATATTTGCATCACAAAAAACAACAACAGAGTAATGACTCGAGCCCGAAGGGCGACAGCATGAGACAAATAAAAAACAATAAACACGACGAATGAAATACAAAAGAATTCTTCTGAAACTAAGTGGCGAAGCTTTAATGGGCGACAGATCCTACGGAATCGACCCAAAACGCCTTGCTGAATATGCCGACGAGATTAAAGAAATTCACAGTAAAGGTGTTCAAATTGCTATCGTTATTGGCGGCGGGAATATTTTTAGGGGAATTGCCGGAGCAAGTAACGGTATGGATAGGGTTCAGGGTGATTATATGGGCATGCTGGCAACAGTTATCAACGGAATGGCATTGCAGGGTGCTTTGGAAGATAAGGGAATGTTGACGCGTTTGCAGACTGCCTTGAAAATTGAAGCTATTGCAGAACCTTATATCAAAAGAAGAGCGGTGCGTCATCTCGAAAAAGGAAGAATCGTTATTTTTGGTGCCGGAACAGGAAATCCTTATTTTACGACCGATACAGCGGCCGTTCTCCGTGGCGTTGAAGTGCATGCCGATGTTATTTTGAAAGGAACACGTGTTGACGGAATTTATGATTCCGATCCTGAAAAAAATGCCAATGCAGTGAAATTCGAAAGCATCACTTTTGATGACGTAATCAAAAAAGGATTGAATGTAATGGATTCAACAGCTTTTACCTTAAGCCAGGAAAACGCTTTGCCGATTGTTGTTTTTGACATGAATAAAAAAGGAAATTTATTGAAAATCTGCAACGGGGAAAATGTTGGAACCGTTGTAAAAATATAGATTGTTAGATTTTTGGATTGTTAGATTATCAGATTCTAAAAATCCAATTATCCAATAATCTAAAAATCTAATTATAAAATGGAAGAAATTGAATTTATTTTAGACAGTACAAAAGAATCGATGGTTGGTTCTATTGCGCATTTAGAAAAAGAATTTTTAAATATACGAGCCGGAAAAGCATCACCGCAAATGTTGGGAAGCGTTTTTGTAGACTATTACGGTTCTCAAACGCCGCTATCTCAAGTAGCTAACGTGAATGTTCCTGATGCCAGGACAATCACCATTCAGCCTTACGAAAAAAGCATGTTGCAAACCATTGAAAAAGCAATTATGATTGCAAATCTTGGATTCAACCCAATGAACAATGGTGAAAATATAATCATAAGTGTTCCGCCTTTGACAGAAGAACGAAGACGCGATTTGGTAAAGCAGGCAAAATCGGAAGCGGAAGATGCTAAAATCAGTATCCGAAATGCACGAAAAGATGCTAATACCGAAATCAAGAAATTAGAAAAAGAAGGCACTTCTGAAGACATTTGCAAAAGCGCTGAAGAAGATATCCAAAAACTAACGGATGGCTTTATCCGAAAAGTAGATGAGCATTTGGTAATCAAAGAAGCCGAAATTATGAAAGTGTAACTTTGTTAATTCAATATTAAATCCGTCCTGAGACATCGAGGCGGATTTTTTTATTGCTATTTTTGTTAAATCTTTTGTGCCAAACACTTTAAAATGAAGCGACTATTTGTACTGTTTT
>JAZKCP010000060.1:0-6554 GCA_040388035.1 Bacteroidota bacterium
TCCAAGACAAAACAATAAAAGCGAAGAGCAAAGTTTCGACTATTGGTGAATGGCTGACTAACAACGAAATGCCAATTGAAGAATTATTAGCTTTCGCAGAAAAACAAAAAGCGACTGACAAGGCAACTTGCATTGAAGCAGTTGAATATGCAACTAAAAAAGTTCCGACCATAGCGGACGAAAGTTTATTGGATTATGTAACCAAAGCATTGAAAGACGAAGAACCAAGAGTGAAATGGGAAAGTGCAAAAGTAATTGGAAACGTAGCAAAACTTTTTCCAACCAAACTCGACAAAGCAATCAAAAATCTTCTTCCAAATGCTGAACATACGGGAACAGTTGTTCGTTGGGCGACAGCTTACGCATTAGCAGAAATACTCAAATTAAAGTCCGCAAATAATAAAAATTTGTTACCAAAAATTGAGGCACTATGCGAAAAAGAGAAAGACAATGGCGTTAAGAAAAAATATCTTGATGCACTAAAGAAATTGAAAAAATAACTAATGGGATTTTACGACCTCGACAAAAAAAAACGGCTTCAAATTGTTGACAAAATCAATAAAGATATTTTCAATGACATTCAAATGAAAGAGAATGGCAACATCATAACATTCTGTTCGGACAATGACACATACATAAGAAAGACAGCATATTTAGCCATCGGAAAAATATATAAAAGCAACTCAAGTCTACAAACAAAAATCTTAAAACAACTTGACAATCTTTATAAATCAACCAACGAGAAAGTAAGGCAAACTGCCATTAACGCAGCAGGTGAAATAGGTATTCTTGAATTTGAAAGAGTTACTCATTTTTTTGACACAGGACTTTTTGATGAACACCATTCGGTTAGAAATGCAGTTATTGGTTCAATGAAAAAAATGGGCGAGAAAAACCCAAAACCTATTTTACAATGGTCAAAAAAATATTTGCATCACGCAGACAAAGAAGTTCGAAGAGAAATTTGTCACGGCATCGAACTTAGAGGACGGACACATCCACAGGATATTTTACCATTGCTAAAAGAACTTGAATTTGACAAGACCGCAAGAGTTAAAAATACTTTGGTTCACGTTTTAGGACAAATTGCATACAAGAAAGACTGCCTTGCAACTGTCATCGAACATCTTAAATTGTGGGACAACAAAGAACTGGTTTTACAAGCCTTAGACGAAATTATTGATGTTCATAATCGCTATAAGGACTTTTCAATATTAACACAACAACAAGCAATTGAATATATTGCCAAACATTACAAGCGGAAAGACAAGAAGGGCAGCACCTAACACACGGTTTGCCTCAGCCTTGCAGACATCAAAGCAATTGCAAAAGCGGTAGAAACTTTTTTAATTTTTTCTTTGCAATTGCATAGCAACAATGGTATCTTTATTTAAACATTTCGGTAGACGAGTGTTCCAATGCGGCCGAAGCAAACCGCGAAAACGCTATCTGGGATTATAAAAAAAGCAACGTGAAGACAGAAGATTTAATAGAATGTATAAAATACGAGGGGCATGAACCTGGGCTCTCATTAATCATCTATAAAGACACTATTAATGAAACGTTTGTAAAGAAATGTATGTACAAAGACGAAATTGAATTCCTGAAAATTGGCGAATCCACTCATTCTAAAAAGTTAAACAAATTAGATATATATTTTCCCTTAGTTTTCTTCGACGCATTAGAAGCAAAGAAATATGGTTTAAAAATTGAATGTAACTCAAAATATAAATTTAATTCGTATTTCAATTTAACTTGTGACCCAGAAAATCTTATTACAGTTGAAAACATATTATTTCAGGAAGCAATTGGACATCATTTAAAAATTGATATAAAAAAATGTTTAAGTTGTTCTACGATATGGAAAGTAACTGAAGAATATGACTCGCATCATGGGAATAATATTCAATGTTCAATAATCGAAAACTAAGAATACATTCGGTTGACAATGCCTGGAGCCGAAAAAACTCTAGCTGCCAATCGTTAGCAACAACTCTATGACTACATACATTTATAAGGACAATTTAGAAAGTGACAGACTTCTCACTCGCAAATTGACAATTGACGACGCTAAAAATTGGTCAGACTTTTTCAAAGACAAATAAGCAATTGAGTTTCTTCCAAATCCTGGCATCAGTTCGGTTGACGAGCGCGCAAAGCATTGGGTAGACAAACAACTAAGTCGTTATGCAGACAACCTATTCGGACTTCAAGCATTAATCGACAAAAAAACAAACCAGTTTGTTGGACAATGTGGACTTTTAAAACAAACAGTTGACGGACAAACAGAAGTCGAAGTTGGTTATCATATTTTCAAAAAATATTGGGGGCAAGGTTACGCACCAGAAGCAGCAAAACTATTTATTGACTATGCTTTTCAAAATAACATTACAAATTCCGTGACTTCAATAATAAATATAAACAACACAAAATCTCAAAGGGTTGCAGACAAAAACCGTTTGACAAAAGAAAAACAAACTACCTGGTCGGGACTTGATGTGTTCATCTATCGTATAAACAAATAAAAACAACTGCTAACAGCACTAGCAAAAATGCGGCCATTGATCAAAACATTTAGCTTTGTTTGGAATATACCGATAGACGTAGTTTCAAAATTCAAACTGAAATTGAGGCCCAAAACCTTAGCACTCATTGTATGAAAAATATACTTAGAATAGTGATCATATCGATAGTTCTTGTGTCGTGTGACGACCAAACTGGTATAAGTAATCCTAAATTCACACATTTGGACAGCTTATTAAATTTTGACACCATAACTGAAATTTACACAATTAGTGAACTGCCGCCAAAAATAACAGACGACGCGTTAGAAGTAGATGAACCAAAACCTTTACTGCATGTTGACAGTGTTAACCGTTGGACAAATAACAAATCCATAATTGACAGCATTAGATTCAATTTTCCAATGCTATCAAGCTTCGGAACTAGTGTATGGGAAACGACTTGTTGTGGACATCAGGAAATAATTTTTAAAACAAAAAAAGGGCAGTATAGGATTTACTGGTTAAATTTTAAAGATTTCGGCGGCGTTCAGTTCAACGAAAAATACTATAAAACAAACCGGGGAAAATTAAACACTGTTATAAACTCGCTAGATCGAAAAATAATACGAAAAGAAATATATTCAGTTGACAGCAGTCTTTACGATTTAAGCGATCATTATAATAAAATAAATACAAACGAATACACTATAATTGGTGAAACGAGATATGTATATATTCTTAAATAAACAACGAATTGCTCATAGCCAAACAGAAGGCTTCTTTTATTCCGCCGCGGTGAAAAATCGCGACTTCATCTTGTAAAAGTCCGGGAACATAGTACCTTTGTTACAAGTAGGTCGTTGACATCAAACAATGCTCAACGCGGTTAATACATAAGATTGAAAACGGTAGAAAATCAAACAACCAACTGGATCATTTGCGAAGCCTGTGGAGGAAGAGGAAAAAAAAGCCGAAGACTCAGCAAGAAAGTAAAGCTTCAGTACCAAATAGCCTGTGAGGAATTTAAAAAAGGCGAAGGGCCGGCTCCAGTGCCTTTAAAGGCTCACTTATATCCATGTGTAGATTGCTCAGGGTCGGGCTTGATCGAATCTCCTGTTGTTCCAATGGCCGATACAAAAACCTATCCACACGTTAGTATTATCGGTGGCGGTATTGGCGGCGTGGCTTTGGCGGCAGCTTGTTTGCACCGTAAAATCCCTTTCACACTTTATGAGCGCGACGGTAGTTTTGATGACCGCTCACAAGGATACGGCCTCACTTTACAGCAAGCCAGTAAAGCGATCGGAGGATTTGGCATTCGTTCATTAATACACGGTGTTGTTTCAACACAACATTTGGTTCATAACACAGAAGGAAAAGTAATTGCCGAATGGGGCATGAGAAGCTGGATAAAGCCGGATACGAAAACGCCGGCCAGGCGCACAAACATTCACATAGCGCGCCAGTATTTGCGACTGGCCCTGCTTGAACAATTGGGCGGACATAATGCGGTGCAGTGGAATCACCAGTTAATTAATTTTAAAGGCGGTGACGATAAAGGTGTAACCCTTACCTTTATGGTGAACGGAGAAATAAAAAGTGCCAAGACGGATCTTTTAGTAGGGTCCGACGGGATCAGGAGTGCTGTAAGAAAATTATTGATTAGCGAAGATAATAGTCCGCTACGTTACCTGGGTTGTATTGTGATATTAGGCATTTGTTCTTTGAGCGCACTGGACCACATGAATAGTTCATTACTGGACTCAGCTACCGTATTTCAAACGGCTAACGGCAATGAACGCATCTATATAATGCCATATACATCAGACTCAGTGATGTGGCAACTGAGTTTTCCGATGACCGAAAAAGAAGCAAAGGAGCTCAGCGCAAAAGGAGCAGTCGCCTTGAAGGAAGAAGCGCAGCGTAGATGTCCCTGGCACGATCCCATTCCACAAATTTTATCAGCAACGCTTGAAGCGCAGATTTCCGGTTACCCCGTTTATGATCGCGAATTGCTGCAACCGGAATTGCTGGCGAAGGGCGGGCCTGTAACCCTTATTGGTGATGCCGCCCATCCGATGAGTCCTTTCAAAGGACAAGGTGCCAATCAGGCGTTACTGGATGCGCTGGCGCTGGCGCGTGCCATATCAAAAGGTTGCAAGCCGTTATCTGCATGGAAAGAAACCGGATTGAGGAAACAGGTATTAAATGGGTTTGAATCTGAAATGCTAGAGCGCAGCGCGGTTAAAGTAAAAGATTCGGAAGAAGCTGCGCAGTTCCTGCATTCAGAAATTGTGCTACGAGAGAGCGATGAGCCCAGGGGACGTTGTTTGCGAAATAATAACGGTAGCCCAATCTAAGATGTCATTAAGATGTTGCCGCCGGCACATTAAAAATAAAACCAACACCAAATACATTTTCAATGCTAAGTTCAGGATCTTCTTTCAGATACTTTCGAATCTTGGTGATGAATACATCAAGGCTCCTTCCTAAAAAATAATCGTTCTCCCCCCACAGTTCTTTAAGCATCTCATCGCGTTTGATAACATGATTACGATGCGCCGACAAATACCTTAATATATCGCTTTCCTTTTCAGTAATGCGTTTGGATTTCCCGCCAATTGTTAACGATTGATTAGCATAGTCAAATGTATAGCAGCCCAAGGTATCAACCTCTGTTTTAATTTCGGTAAGGCTATTTGGCAACCGGCGAATAACCGCTTTGATTTTCCATAAAAGTTCTTCTTCATCAAAAGGTTTGGTAATGTAGTCATCAGCCTCTAAATCATATCCTTTTAATTTATCTTCTTTTAAAGACTTAGCGGTAATGAAAATAACAGGAATATTCCTGTCTCTCTTCCTGATCTCTTTAGCCAGGGAAAAACCATCCAGTTTTGGCATCATCACATCTAACAAACAGATATCGAAAATGTTGTTTTGAAAAGCCTTTAGAGCGAGCTCCCCGTCTTTACACAGTTTTACCCGAAAGCCTTCTGTTTCCAGGTAATCTACTAACAACATGCCGAGGTTCAAATCGTCTTCAGCTAATAATATGTTCCATTTCTCTTTAGACATTGGGTAAGCGAATAATAAATGCAGTTCCTTTTCCCGGCTCGCTTTGTAGCTCAATAGTTCCTCCGTGCATTTCGATGATACTTTTAATATATGTTAATCCCAAACCAAAACCTTTCACATCATGCACATCGCCAGTAGGCACGCGGAAGAATTTTTCAAATACTTTTTTTTGATAGTGTTCTTCAATTCCAATACCGTTATCAGAAACCGTTAATATGAAAGCGCCTTGCTTATTAAACGTTTGAATCAATAATTCCGGCTTTTCCGAGGAGTACTTAATGGCATTATCCAGCAGGTTACATAAAGCATTGGTCAAATGTGTTTTATCGCCCTGGATCACAAAATTTTCTGCCTCCAAATTAGAAGTGACCTCGCCTTGCTTATTCTCTATCTGCACACTCATGCACTTTATACATCCATGAATTAATTGATGAACATCTAACTCTGTTTTTCGGAGTGGGATCTCCCCTCTTTCTAAAGCAGTCATGCTCAACACCTGTTCTACCTGGAGCCGCAACTTTTCATTTTCTTCCAATATAATTCCCGAATAATGTTTGATCTTCTCTTCCTGCCGGATGTTGGCGTCTTTAACCATCATCTTACCTGCCAGAGCGATATTGGTTAACGGCGTTTTAAACTCGTGAGTCATGTTATTCAAAAAATCAGTTGTGTGTTCCGAAATTTGTTTTTCCTTTATCAACGACATCACGGTTCGCCAAAACGTAATCAACACAATAATGATCAGTAAAACAGAGCTAATGAAGGGAATTCCCATCTCCGCCATTAAAAATTCATCCTTATCCGGGAATACAAGTTGCAGATCGATCCCATTATTAGAAATTTTACCGCTACCATTTGCGGGAGAAGTTTCTGCAACACAGGTTTGGTAATAACCGCCCTGGTTCATTTGTAGATCATTGGGGGTACCGAGATTGTTCTTAAAAGTTGGAACAAACGGCTTGACGGAAAATGAAT
>JAZKCP010000061.1:0-4864 GCA_040388035.1 Bacteroidota bacterium
ATCCGGAAGAAATCCAAAAAGGAATTTTACTTCATCGTTCGATAGATAGTTTTACAGATATGCATCCTGTTTATAGGCAAAGCAAGCACCGTCTACACGAAAAATATGGTCATTATTCGGGTGTGATAATGGATATTTTCTATGATCATTTCTTAGCCAAAAACTGGAACTCGTATTCCAATGAAAAACTGGAAGACTATGCCGATACTTTTTATCATCTTCTAAAAGATAATTACGAAATCCTTACAGAAAAAGTCAAAAGCATGATTCCTTATATGTTTGCACGAAACTGGTTGGTGAGTTATGCTACTATTGATGGTTTGCAAATGATCATGTTTCATATGGATCATCGCACCAAAAACCGTGTCGACATGCACGAATCTATTGTAGAGCTTCATAAATACTACACCGAGTTTGAACAGGAATTCACGCTATTTTTTGAAGAATTGCGTCAGCACTGCATAGAAAAATTAAAGGAGCTAAATGGTTAGGCCACGAACCTGATTGCCGCCAGGCAGGTACACGAATGATTTTTATCAAGAAGGCGGGGCTAATTATCGTGGCGATGATAAAGTCGCCGGATTTTAATTTTAACTTATTTTAAGAAATTATTGTTGTGAAATACTGCTTTTAAGAAGTATTTTAGCAGATTCAAAGATTTGAATAATGTCAAAGAGTAAGGCTTCCTTTTTTAAAATTATATTCCGAAGTATTTTCAGAAGAGCTGAGACTTTAATCTATCTTTTGAAAGACAGGTTAAGCGAACGGAATTTTATTTACCTGGCGAGTGTACTTGTAGCTATTACGTGTTCTTTTGCTGTAATAATCCTTAAAAGTTTTGCGCATAATATATTCCTATTAGCTAATGATATCAATGTATATCTAAAACTGCCTTATATAAACAGTTTACTTCCTATAGTCGGAATTGTTCTGACCGTTTTCGTAATCCGGAATTTTCTCGGAAATAATTTAGAAAAAGGAAGCTCCAAAATACTTTACGCCGTTGCAAAAAAAGGCGGAATTGTTCCCAAAAAACAAATGTACGCCCAAATTGTCACGAGTTCCTTAACGGTTGGACTTGGTGGCTCCGCGGGATTAGAAAGCCCGATTGTGATTACAGGTGCTGCATTTGGGTCCAACTTTGCACAGAAATATCATCTGTCACAAAAAGATAGGATTCTCCTTTTGGCTTGTGGTGTCGCAGCCGGAATTGGAGCCGCGTTTAACGCCCCGATTGCAGGTGTTTTATTCGCCATTGAAGTGGTTCTAACTGATGTTTCCATTTCAGCATTTATTCCAATTATTATTTCTGCTGCAACTGGCGCATTGATTTCTAAAGTATCTCTAAGTTCAGATACTATCCTGAATTTTGAACAGACGCTGAAATTTGATTATCACAACACACCTTACTACATTTTACTGGGAATTTTAGCTGGCTTTGCTTCTATCTACCATGCGCGTAATTTTCAGAAGGTCGAAAAGTTTTTCGGGACATTTAAAAACAAAGGGTATCGAAAAGCACTGTTTGGCGCCACGATTTTGGCAGTGTTAATTTTCTTTTTTCCAACGCTTTTTGGCGAAGGGTATGAAAGCATTAAAATACTGGCTTCCAAAAATCCCGGAGTATTATTAAATAATACAATGCTGGAACAATTTAAAAGCGAATGGGTCTTACTTGCCTTTGTTGGAGTAACGATGTTATTGAAAGCCTTTGCTACAGGCTTAACTTTAGGCAGTGGCGGAAACGGTGGCAACTTTGCGCCATCGCTTTTTGTAGGTTCCTATCTTGGTTTTTTTGTCGCCAAAACAGTAAACCTGCTCAATTTCACGCATCATTTACCAATTGCCAATTTTACTATTGTGGGCATGGCCGGAATTCTGAGTGGCTTGTTTCATGCACCGTTGACCGCCATTTTCCTTATTGGTGAAATCACTGGCGGTTATGATTTGATGGTACCTTTGATGATTGTTTCTTCGGTGAGTTACGCGGTTTCCAAACAATTTGAGAAACATTCGATGGATGTAAAAGCGTTGGCCGACAAAGGCGATGTTTTCACAAGCGACAAAGACAAAAATATTCTGCAAAGTATTGACCTTTATAATCTCGTTCAGAAAAAACACAAAACATTAACACTCGATAACACAGCGGAAAGTGCCGTAAAGATTTTCTCATCAACAGAACAAAAAATAATTCCTATTGTTGACGAAGAGAAAAACCTACTAGGTATCATAGATTTCGAAGCTGTAAAAACTGTCATTTTCAATCCGTATAGTGTAAAGTTTACATCAATAAGCGAAATCATGACACAGCCGGTAGCACTCATTCAATTGGAAGACAAACCGGAAAAAGTCATGAAGCAGTTTGAGACTTCCAACGCCAGTATTTTGCCTGTTATCCAAAAAGGAAAATACTTTGGTTTCCTATCCAAAATTGACGTTTTGGAAAATTATCGCCAACGGCTAAAAGAGATGATAATCGATTAGTTTTTTTAACAATATCTTCTTAACTCATTACTGGAAATTTCAAGCCAAAATAGTATCTTTGCGTTTTGCCAAATTGCTATGTTAGATACTGAAAATACGATTGAAGTTCTTGGTGCCCGCGTGCACAATCTAAAGAATATAGACATCACGATTCCCAGGGAAAAACTGGTTGTGATTACCGGGCTTTCGGGTTCGGGGAAATCGTCTTTGGCATTCGACACGATTTATGCCGAAGGACAACGTCGTTACATTGAAACATTTTCTGCTTATGCCCGTCAATTCCTTGGCGGATTGGAACGTCCTGATGTAGATAAAATTGACGGACTTTCTCCGGTAATTGCAATCGAACAAAAAACCACAAGTAAAAGTCCGCGTTCCACCGTTGGAACCATTACGGAAATTTATGATTTCCTTCGTCTATTGTATGCGCGCGCAGGCGAAGCGTACAGTTATGTCACCGGTGAAAAGATGGTTTCCTATTCGGATGACCAGATCAAGGAATTGATTATCAAAAATTTTATCGGAAAACGCATCAATATTTTGGCCCCAATCATTCGGGCCCGAAAAGGCCATTATGCCGAATTATTCCAGCAAATTACAAAACAAGGTTTTGTTAAAGTTCGCGTCAATGGCGAAGTTCAGGATTTGTTGCCTGGTATGAAACTCGATCGTTACAAAACCCATGATATCGAAATTGTCATCGACAGAATGGTGATCGAAGATAACGAAGAAAATCAAAAACGTTTAACTGAAAGCATCAAAACTGCCATGTACCATGGCGAAAATGTATTGATGATTTTGGATCAGGACACCAATGAAGTGCGTTATTTCAGCAGAAACCTGATGTGCCCAACTTCCGGGATTTCGTATCAGAATCCGGAGCCGAATCTGTTTTCTTTTAATTCGCCAAAAGGTGCCTGCGAAGCTTGTAAAGGATTAGGAACCGTGCACGAAATCAACCTGAAAAAGATAATTCCCAATCCAAAACTGTCAATCAAAAATGGCGGCTTTGCTCCACTTGGTGAATATAAAAGCTCCTGGATGTTCAAGCAACTGGAAATAATTGGAGAAAAATTTGGATTCACTTTAACCGATCCAATCGAGAAAATTTCGGATGAAGCCATTGAAGTTATTTTATACGGCGGAAAGGAAAAATTCTCGGTAGAATCAAAAACTTTGGGAATAACCAAAGAATACAAAATTGAGTTTGAAGGAATATCGCATTTCATTAAAAATCAATTTGACGAAAGCAGTTCAACTTCCATAAAACGCTGGGCAAAAGAATTCATGGACGAAGTGGAATGCCCAGAATGCCATGGTTCGCGCTTGAAAAAGGAAGCTATGTATTTCCGAATTTACGAGAAAAATATTTTTGATTTATCAACTATGGATATTTCAGAATTATCAAATTGGTTTGAAGACTTAGATAAGCATTTGAATGAAAAACAAACAATAATCGCAACCGAAATTGTTAAGGAAATCAAAGACCGTTTGCGTTTTTTGGTAAATGTGGGCCTGAATTATTTATCGATTGCACGAAGTTCCAAATCGCTTTCGGGCGGTGAAGCACAACGTATCCGTTTGGCGACACAAATCGGTTCACAATTGGTCGGTGTACTTTATATTCTGGATGAACCAAGCATTGGCTTACACCAAAGAGATAATGAAAAACTAATCCATTCTTTGGAACAATTACGCGATATCGGAAACTCCATTTTGGTTGTTGAACATGATAAAGACATGATTGAACGTGCCGATTATGTGATTGATATTGGACCCAAAGCAGGAAAATTTGGTGGCGAAATCATCAGCAAAGGAACTCCAAAGGAATTACTGAAGGAACACACCATGACGGCAATGTACCTGAATGGAGAAATGAAAATCGAAGTTCCGAAAAAGCGCCGCGAAGGCAATGGCAAATTCATGAAACTAACGGGCGCAACAGGAAACAATCTGAAAAATGTTTCCATCGAATTGCCATTGGGAAAACTGATTTGCGTAACCGGAGTTTCAGGCAGCGGAAAATCGACCTTGATTAATGAAACCTTGTATCCTATTTTGAACGCCTATTATTTTAATGGTGTCAAAAAACCGCAACCCTATAAAAAAATTGAAGGTCTGGAACATATTGACAAGGTAATCGATATTGACCAGAGTCCGATTGGAAGAACGCCAAGAAGTAATCCGGCGACTTATACAGATGTTTTTTCGGAAATCAGAAGCTTGTATACCATGACGCCTGAAGCGATGATTCGTGGTTACAAAGCCGGTCGTTTTAGTTTCAATGTCTCGGGTGGAAGATGCGAAACCTGCGAAGGTTCCGGAGTCAGAACGATTGAAATGAGCTTCCTTCCGGATGTTTATGTAGAATGTGAAACCT
>JAZKCP010000062.1:0-15815 GCA_040388035.1 Bacteroidota bacterium
TCCATGATTTCAGCTGAAATTATTTCCACCGCTTCTTTTTCCGGCTTAAACTGAAAAGGTAAAAATCCTGATTTTAAGTTTTTAAAAGATACGATTCCAACTTCCATTTCCTGTCCATTTGCTAATTCTTCAAACATAAAAGCATACGCCAAAACCTGGATTATCTTATCGTTCTTAATGTCCTCGGTTAAACCATTCCAGTTTTTCAGAATAACATTGTTTTTATCGACTTTTCCTGTTTTGTAATCAACTATTCTAAGCCTTCCGTTGCGTAGTTCAATTCGGTCCACATTTCCTTTTATCAGTATCGGGAAAGGTAATCGTGCATCGGTTAATTCCCTTTCATAAGTAGTTTCCAACGATATGATTTGGATTTCATCTCCGTTTTCAATGGATTCCAATTCCAGTTTCAGGAAGTTTAGCACATTTCGTTTGGCAACTTCAAAGGCTAGCAGGTTTCTTCCTTTTTTGATTTCGCCTTCTTTGTAAACTTTCTTAAACTGATTTAAGACTTCACCATCAATTTTAGAAATACAGCTTTTGATATCTTCAATAGTCAGAAGCCTTCCGATTGTTGGTTTATACAATTCCTCTAAAGTCCCGTGAATAATGGTTCCTAATGTATTAACGGCGATATTTTCCTCAACCTCATCGGTTTCCGAAATACGCAAAACCCTTTGGAAATAAAACTGGATTGGATTTCGGATATACGTCGTCAAAGAAGAAGGTGAAAACCCTGTAGCAGCAATTTCGCGTAAGCGAACCATAACGCTTTCGGTCTTTGGAACAACAACCGGTTGATGCGCAATATTTGGCACATCAGGATTATAATATTGAAATGTCAGGTTGTGATTAGGCTGCTTTTCGATCTCTAGTTGCGTAATGAAACGACTTTTTTCACCGGCATCAAAGCCTTGGCTATCCGAATTATAAATTAAATAAATGTTTTTGGCGCGTTGCAGCAAATGATAGAAATGATAGGTATAAATGGCATCTTTTTCCTTGTAGGTTGGCAAGCCATATTGCAATTTGACGTCATAAGGGATAAAGGAATTGGTGCTTTTTCCTGCCGGAAATTTTCCTTCGTTTACCGATGTAATGATTACGGTTTCGAAATCTAAAACGCGGCTTTCCAGAACGCCCATAACTTGTAAACCGCTTAAAGGTTCACCTTCAAAAGAAACTTCGGCAACGTCAATAACTTGTTTATAAATAGCCTGTAAAGTCTTGAAATCGTTTATCGAATTGTGTTCCGAAAAATAAGAAATCATTTTATTGACGACTTTAAAAATCGAATACACAAAAGCATTGGTTATCTTTTCTTCTTCGTTTTCATAGCTTAGATTTCCTTTTATTTTCAGCAGGATTTGAGCAATGTTTTCTAAAACTGTTACTGAATCAACATCCCATTTTTGGAACAATAACGAAAACAACTCATTGTTTTTTGAGTAAAGCTCTTCAAGTTTTTTATGCGTAATAAACGAATAGTTATTTTTATTAATTACGAAAACCAATTCATTTGCATTTATATAAGGTTCAATAAGCGGATGCGTTAACACATCTAGCACATCCTTGTAATACATCACGTAACCTGATGGATTTCGGGTCAGCGCATTGGTGTGCAGTTTGAATAATTTGGCAATCAGTAATTGTGCAGGATTGTTTTTACTCGAAAATCCCATAGTAATATTCAGAGCGTCAACATTCGCCGGAAGCGAATACAACATCGGTAACAACAAACTTTCTTCTCCAAGTACTAACGCCACATTCTGAAGGTTTCCTTTCTCGGCTTGTTTTTCGATGATACTGCCCGCTATTTTTGCTTGTCCGATTGATTTTGAAGTGGCAATGACATGAATGTTCTTTTCTTCCTTAAAATCATTCGAAATCCATTCGTAAGGATGTGTTTTATAATAAATCCATTCTGATTTGAACTTTCGTTGAAAGAGTCCGGCGTCATGGAATGAATCATGAAGCAATGTTTCATCAATATCCCAGTAGATTTTGGCAACATCAAGTGCTAAAAGATGTTGTATGATTTTTTCTTCTGCCTGATTGAGCGCGTTGAAACCTGCAAAAACTATTTTCTTATCTTTATTACTTTCGGAGAAATGATTTAGATTTTCAACCGCTTCGCGATAGATTAAGCCTTGGTAGCCTATTCCTTTGTTCAATAAATAGTGATAAAGTGAATGATAATATTCCGGAAGCTTTTTCCAAAAAAGCAGATGCTTTTCAATCAAATCTGTTCTTTTGTCGACATCAACAGACCAATGCTCAATTTCTTTTATGTCTTCCAGATATTTTAAAATCTTATCCGGATCTAAAAGATAACGGTCTATTTCATTAAAATCCTGAAGTAAGGTTTTTGCCCAATTGGCAAAGTTTTCAAAAGAATCCGGATTGTCATTTGTTAAAGAAAGATACACTTTATAGAACTCGAACAATAATTCGACGCTATCAACCGAACGAATACCGGCAATGTCCTGAATAAAATCTTCGATGCTTATTATTTCGGGAGCCAATACATTATTGGAAACCAATTTTTTTAATTCATCAAGTAAAAATACTTTAGCTCTTTTGTTGGGTAAAACAATGGTCAATTCCGATAAGTTATCCGAATAATGTTTTAGGATTTCTTGCGCAAGCTGATGAAGAAACGTTGGTGTTGACATTCTATAAAAATAAAAAAACGCCCCGAATATCGGAGCGTTTTCTTAATTTATTTTGAGGAAATTATTTTACCAATTTCACTTCAGTTCTTCTGTTGTTAGCTTTACCAGCTTTAGTTTTATTCGTATCGATTGGTTTAGATTCACCAAATCCGATTGAAGATAATCTATCAGCAGCAATACCACTTTCAATTAAGTAATTTCTAACTGCTGCAGCTCTGTCTTCAGATAATTTTTGGTTGTAAGCATCTGTACCATCGCTATCTGTGTGACCTTCAATAGAGAATCTAGAATTTGGATACTCTTTCAAGATTGCAACCATAGCTTGTAATACTGGGTAAGTTTGTTGTTTGAATGAAGCTTTACCGCTATCGAATAAGATTGTTTTTGCATAGTCATTCAATCTTTTGATAACTTCGTCAGATACTTCTGGACAACCATTGTTAGCAACAGTTCCTGCAACATCCGGACATTTGTCATCTTTATCTAAAACTTTATCTCCATCTCTATCTGGCCAAGGACAACCTGCGTTTTCTCTTGGACCTTTAACATCCGGACATTTATCATCCTTATCTGCGATTCCGTCTCCGTCAGCATCAGGACAACCACCTAAAGATTTTAAACCAGCCACATCTGGACAAGCATCATCTTTATCAGCGATACCGTCACCGTCAGTATCAGGACAACCATTAAATTCTGCTGGACCGGCAACATCTGGACAAGCATCGCTTGCATCTGTAATTCCGTCACCATCTGTATCAGGACATCCGTTGAATTGTTTTAAACCAGCGACAGTTGGACAAGCATCGTCTTTGTCATAGATTCCGTCACCATCTGTGTCTTTACCTCCAAATTTGAAAGTAAGACCTAAAAAATGTTGCATATGTGATGGCATATCTTCACGAACATCCTCGAAAGATTGTTTGTAAGTAGAACGCCAAGTTAAACCTACCATCTCAGTAAACCAGTAACCTAAACCTAGACCTCCGTTTAATGTACCGGCATTCATATCATCACCTATCCAAGTGTAACCTCCACCGATATGGATAGAAGGCTCAATTCTTTTAGACTTAATTGCGCTCATCAAACTGTAGTTGATTACAGCGTCTACCGCATAATAATTCAAGTCTCCAGGGTTAACTACCGTATATGGACCTTCACCAACTCTTGGTAGTACATACCTATCTATTTTGTTAACAGATCCTGTAAGTCCAAAAGAGAAATTACTTCCTACGTATTTGGATACGTTTACATAAGACACGGAAGGTAAAATGTTCCAGTTATCATTAGCATTAAAAAACTGAGAAAGTTGGTCTTCCAGTTTAGAAGCAGCACTAATTCTAGTATCTACTGCATTAACCCCAAACGATATTGCCCAAGGATTGTTACTGTCCTGAGCCTGCGAGCTGAACCCAGCCAACATTACCAAAGCAACGAATAATTTGTTAAGATGTTTCATACTTAAATTTGATTAGATTATAATAATTATAATGAACAAAAGTAATACCTATAATTCGAATATCAAAATCAAAATGTTAAAATGTGTGAATTATATAAGGAATCACTACTAATTGTGAAAATTATGCTGTTTTTTTTCAACGTTTCAGCATTTTCCCAACCTCAGTAAAGGCTGCAATTGCTTTATCTAAATGTTCTTTGGTGTGAGCGGCAGATAATTGCACACGAATCCTTGCTTTATCTCTTGGAACAACAGGAAAAAAGAAACCAATAACATAAATCCCTTTCTTTAAAAGTTCGTCTGCCATAACTTGGGATAATTTGGCATCATATAACATCACCGGCACAATTGCCGAATCACCATCTATGAAATCAATTCCGGCCTTGCGTAAACCTTCCTTGAAATAATTGGTATTCCATTCTAGTTTATCCCTGAGTGCCGTGTCTTTCTCCAACAATTCAAAAACCTTAATTGATGCACCAACTATAGCCGGTGCCAATGAATTTGAAAACAAATAAGGACGGGAGCGTTGACGTAGAATTTCAATAACTTCTTTTTTGGCCGTAGTATAGCCGCCCATTGCACCGCCTAACGCCTTCCCCAAAGTTCCTGTGATGATATCAACTCTTCCCATTACGCCTTTGGCTTCCAGTGTCCCTTTTCCTGTAGCTCCAATAAAACCAGCTGCGTGGCATTCATCCACCATTACCAAAGCATCATATTTATCGGCCAAGTCACAGATTTTATCTAATGGCGCTACCAATCCATCCATTGAAAAAACACCGTCAGTAACAATAAGTTTAAAACGATGACCGGCTTCAACTGCTTTCTTCAATTGGTTTTCCAAATCTTCCATATTGGAATTCTCATAACGGTAGCGCGCCGCTTTACACAAACGAACGCCATCAATAATCGAAGCATGGTTCAAACTATCTGAAATAATACAATCTTCTTCTCCTAATAATGGTTCAAAAACACCGCCATTGGCATCAAAGGCTGCTGCATATAATATTGTGTCTTCTGTTCCGTAAAAATCGGCTATCTTTTTTTCTAAAGTTTTGTGAATATCCTGAGTTCCACAAATGAACCTCACTGATGACATTCCGAAGCCATGGCTGTCCAAAGCGTCCTTGGCTGCCTGGATTACTTCAGGATGAGAAGACAATCCAAGATAATTGTTGGCACAAAAGTTTAAAACCGTTTCGCCGTTAACTATTATTTCTGCACCTTGTGGTGAAGTAATAATGCGTTCTTTTTTGAAAATCCCATTTTGCTCAATGGTATCCAATTCTTTTTGTAAGTGTTGTTGAATTTTTCCGTACATATTTTTGGTTGTTTGTTTTTGTGGTTACAAATTTACCACTTCCAAAGTTTCCCCAATATAAACCAGTGCTTTTTTAGTGACATTAAAACCCATTTTTTCAATAGCATTTTGATAGTTTTCCAATTGCAAAGTGTATTTAGTTTGGTGTGAACCGGTTTTATAATCTAATAAGTAAATTTCATTATTATTGTTAAGCACCATTCTGTCTGGCTTCACAAGGCCTCCTTCTTTTTGTATTATGGTTTTTTCGTTTAGGATTTTATTCTGATTAGAGAAAAATGATTCCAAATCCTGATGCAAAACAATTTCCAAAACGGTTTTAAAAACCTCATCCTTTTGCGATGAAACAATCAATCCGTTTTCGATTACTTTGGTCAGTGCCAAATCAATATCATCTTTGGTTTTGATGAATGACATAATCTCATGCAGTATATTTCCATATTCAATAGCTTTTTGCTGTTTTGTATTCCACATCAAACTTTCGCGTTGTGCGATTTTGATGTTTTTCGGATTCAATGTTGCCGAAAGCTGCGGAATAGTTCCGGTTTCATCTTTGCTCTCTTTTGTTTCTGATAGTTTTTCCGCTTTGCCAAATTCATATTCTAATTTTTGTTCTTCAAAAAGGTTTTTTTCTTCCAGAAATTTGATGAAGAATGTCGCCATATTGTTTGGATACTCTCCTTTTGCATTTATTGTTTGCATTCCCGAAATAATATAGAGTTGTTCTTCAGCTCTAGTCATTGCAACATACAAAACATTGATATCATCGAGTAATTCTTCCTGCTTTTTCTGGTTGTAGATCAGTGCCGATTCTTCTCCATAAGTTGAAACGTTATTGTTTTTATCAACTAATACTTTAGATAAGCCAAATTGGTCTTCATCGGCATTGAGCCAAATTTTTTCTTTCGGGCCCAGACTATAATTTTCCTCAGCAAACGGAAAAATAACTACCGGAAATTCCAATCCCTTCGAAGTGTGAATAGTCATAATCCGCACCGCTTCTTTGCCTTCGGGCGACGGAATGCTCAACTTACCGGAATTAGTATCCCAATACAATAGAAAATCTGAAATCCCGGCCTGCTTTTTTAAATCCTGTTCCAAAATAATATCAAGGAAGAATTGCACATACGCGTTTCGCTTTTCAATTGGGATGATTTTGGAAATGATGCTTTCTGTAGCTTCGTATAATGATTTTTTCCTGGTATTTTTAAACGAAAAATGAATTTCAAAATTAGCCAACCATTGTTCAAAATCGGCTTCGCTGCTTTGTTCCATTCCGATGGCAATAAAATCATGAATGGCAATCTTAGGTTGAACATTGGATGCAATGTAATACAGGAAATTTGCTTTGGATTCCTTATCGCCGTTGTTTTTTAAATACTGCAGAGCAGCAACAATACATTGCACTTCCGAAGAAAAACCAATCAACAAACTCTCGGAAGACAAAATCGGAATGCCTTGTTGGGTCAAATAATTGGCAATGGCAACTCCATTGGTTTTTTTTCGCGTTAATACAGCAATATCTTTGTAGCTAAATCCATTGGCTTTCACTTTTTGAATTGTGTTCAGCGTTGCCAACAAGTATAATTCTTCTTTCGCGGGATTTTCTTCTTCACCAAACTCTGTTTTCTCTGATTTTGGCACAAAGGAAATATTAATATAACCGCCTTTTTTATGGTTTTCTTCCTGACGGCTATGGTTTTTATATAAATCTTTGTAATCTTCGTGAGCAAACTCTTCGGCTATGAAACCAAAGAAACTGTTGTTGAAATCAATAACTTCCGAATAACTTCTCCAATTCGTGCTTAATGGAAACAATTCTTTTTGCGGATTGTTAAACGGATTTTTGTCTTTACTCAGTTCAATAAACTGCTCTGCTTTTCCGCCACGCCAACGATAAATAGATTGCTTTGGATCGCCAACAATCAGCAAGCTACCTCTTTCGCCAAGCAAATCTTCGCTAGAAGTCGCATTGTCAATCAGCGGAATCAGGTTTTGCCACTGCATTTCAGATGTGTCTTGGAATTCGTCAATGAAAAAGTGCTTGTATTTTTCGCCCAAACGCTCATAAATAAAAGGCGCCGGTTGATTTTGGATTTGCTCGTGAATCAATTTGTTGAATTCTGTTATGGATAAAATTCCCTGCTCTTTTTGAATTTCGGTTAGTTTAGTGCTCAGTGTATTCAATAAAGAAAGTGGTGTGATATTTTTTAGGAACGCTTCATAGAAATCTATTTTCTGATGGATTTTATAAATCGATGCCAAAATGGGCAGCAATTCCGGAATTAACGCTTCGATAATGGCTGTGTCGGTTGCTGTTTTGTTGATTTTTATATCATCAATTTCGTGATAGGTTTTATTTTTGGGGTTGAATTTACTTTCCGATATGCTTTTTAAATGATTTGGAAAATGTCCTGCTGAAAATGACTTTTCGTCAATTCCGTTATGCTGGATTAAATCCAGAGTAGTTTTTGCGAAAGCAATGCTTTGCAATTTTAAATCCACACAAAGTTCATTTAGCTTTTTTTTGATTTCAATAAAATCTTCAATTTTTTTATTGTGGAAATGCGTGATTTCCTCACGGTTG
Source organism: Bacteroidota bacterium (assembly GCA_040388035.1). Taxonomy (GTDB): domain Bacteria; phylum Bacteroidota; class Bacteroidia; order Flavobacteriales; family Flavobacteriaceae; genus Flavobacterium. The sequence goes on from JAZKCP010000062.1 coordinate 8,043, forward strand.
TTTTCATTCAAAATTAATTTTCCTGTTTCCATAATTTCCCGCGAAATGTCCCAGGATTTGTCATCATCGGTTTTTTCCATTGTGAAATCGACCAATAATTTTGTCAATTCATCATCATTTCCGGCTTCGGCAATAATGGCATCAACGGCTTCTGTCAACAAACTTTCCGTGTCCAATGAAACTTCAAAAGTTATAGGCAGGTTCAAATCGTGTGCAAAAGCGCGAATCACTTTATGCGTAAATTTATCAATAGTCGAAATATCAAAAGCAGCATAATTGTGAATCAGGTTTTTGATAATGCTTTTGGCTTTTTCGGTAATAGCGTTCAGACTTAAACCTGTGTCCGAACTGATATCCTGCATTAATCGCAATGCTTTTTCGGAAGGATTTTCATGGCTGAATTCTGAAAGGTTTTCCAAGACACGGCTCTTCATTTCGTGCACCGCTTTATTGGTAAAAGTAATGGCAAGAATATTTCTGTACGCGTCGGGCTTTTTGGATAGCAGGATTATTTTCAGATATTCCTTTACCAAAGTATAGGTTTTACCCGAACCCGCAGACGCGTCGTATATGGAAAAAGCTGGTTTTTGCATTTAGTTTTTATTAATCAGGTAGACGAAATTCAATTTGCTGGTTTCGCCATAATATTCAACTTCAAATTCATCCACTTTAGTTGCGCCGATTTTTTCAATGGCTTTTTGTGAACGAATATTGAAAGCCCCAATATGGAAATAAACTTTGTCGACAAATTGAAAGGCATAATCGAGCATCAATTTCTTCAAAGCTTTGTTATAACCATTGCCCCAAAACTTTGTCCCAATAAAAGTGTACCCTATCAAAACAGAATTATCTTCTTCATTATAATCATAATATCGGCTGCAGCCAACGGTTTCACTTGTGGCAGTATCGACAATTAGAAAAGCGCCTTTCGATTCAATCGCGCCTTTAAAATAATTGGTAAAATCTTCCAATTTATAGCGATTAGGATTAGGATGTTGCTCCCAAACTAAAGGATTGGACGCTACTTCAAACAAGCTTTCAAAATCCTTTTCCTGAAGCGGACTTAGCTTTATTAAATCATCCTGAAGAAACGTGGGCTGTAAATCAAATGGCATTTATGTTACGATATTAAATATTTATTAAGGCGCTTCCTTTTCCGAAGTTAAATGTATAAATTTGAATTCAATTATTTTTAATAACTTTTAAATACAACATCATGGCTTTTGAATTACCGCAGTTACCTTATGCATATGATGCATTAGAACCACATATTGATGCTAAAACGATGGAAATTCACCATTCAAAACATCACAATGCTTACACTACCAATCTAAACGCTGCCGTTACCGGAACAGATTTAGAAGGAAAAACAATTGAGAATATTTTAATTAATCTGGATATGAAAAATGCAGCTGTCAGAAATAATGGCGGCGGATTTTATAATCATAATCTGTTTTGGAGAGTAATGTCGCCAACTGGTGGCGGAAAACCTTCAGGAGATTTAGCTGATGCTATCGATGCTGCTTTTGGTACGTTTGATGAATTTAAAGCGCAGTTTGCCAAAGCAGGAACAACACGATTTGGTTCAGGTTGGGCTTGGCTTTGCGTTCACAAAGGCGGAAAAGTAGAAGTTTGTTCAACACCTAATCAGGATAATCCCTTAATGCCGGAAACGGGTTGTGGTGGATTTCCAATTTTAGGTATGGATGTTTGGGAACATGCTTATTACCTGAACTATCAAAATCGTCGTCCGGATTATATTGAAGCTTTTTTTAACGTAATTAACTGGACTGAAGTTTCGAGATTATACGCTACAGAAAAATAAAAACTAGTAGTTTTTCGATTTCAAAACCGATTGTGAAAGCAGTCGGTTTTTTTGTTTTTGTAATTGGCAAAAAAATAAACAGGCGGAATTTCTTCCACCTGTTTGCCCCAAATCTACCATAACTTACTTAACCTACTAAATACTATGGTACGACAAAGCTAATAACTACTGTTAAATAATTGCGCTTTTTGTTAAAATATATTGGGATGATAGGCAAATGAGAGGTTAATTGCTCTTTTCTTAGTGATTTTCAGACATTTATAAAATAAAAAAGGTGAAAATTTCTTTTCACCCTTTTTGCCCCAAATCTACCATAAACTTAACCTACTAATGCTATGGTAAGGTCAAATGTAAGCGTATTAACATTTTGAAAACAAAAAATTTAGATGAACTGCATCAAAAATCGTTTAAAGACAAAAAATGTTAAAATTTTAATAAGCGCGATCGTTTTTACCTTCGTAAAAATTCATAAATGCCTTATTTGCAACACGGTTTCCTCCCGCAGTTGGATAATCACCAGTGAAATACCAATCCCCTAAATTTTTCGGGCAGGCAAGGTGTAAATTGTCTACCGTTTGGAAAATGATTTTCACTTTTGCGTTTATATCTTCGGATGTTAGTAATTCAGCTATTTTGTCTGAGATTTCCTGATCTGTGAAAGGTTTATAGATTTCTGTCACATAATTAATAACATCAACATCCTTATAATTCGCCTGTGCTTTGCATTTGGTGTAGACCTCATCAATAATATGATATAAATTGCGTTCTTTCAATAAGGCTAAAGTTGCCTGGAAAGCGACTAGTCCTTCCAATCTTGCCATGTCGATTCCATAACAATCCGGATATCGGATTTGCGGCGCTGAAGAAACCACAACAATCCGTTTCGGATGTAGCCTATCCATCATTTTGATAATTGACATTTTTAAGGTTGTCCCTCTTACGATGCTGTCATCAATGATTACCAAATTATCCTTGGGTAGGATTACGCCATAAGTAACGTCATAAACGTGTGCCACCAAATCATCGCGACTGCTGTCTTCAGTTATGAAAGTTCTTAGTTTGGCATCTTTTATGGCTATCTTTTCGGTTCTGATTTTTACCGAAAGGATTTCTTCCAGTTTTTCTTTTGTTAAAGTTTTTCTGTTATCAAGAATGAATTGATTCTTTCTTTGATTCAAAAAATCATTTGCCGCTTCTACCATTCCGTAAAAGGAAGTTTCAGCCGTATTTGGAATATAGGAGAAAACAGTGTTATCGGTATCGCTATCGATTGCATCAAGAACTGCCGGAAGGATTAATTTCCCCAACTCTTTTCGTTCCTTATAAATTTCGGCGTCGCTTCCGCGTGAAAAGTAAATACGCTCAAAAGAACATGCTTTCTTAACCGTTGGTGTAATAATTTCTTCTTCGGTGATGATCCCGTTTTTCTTTATGATCAATGCATTTCCGGGTTGTAATTCCTTTACATCTTCAAATGCAACATTAAAAACAGTCTGAATTACCGGTCTTTCGGATGCAACCACAACAACTTCATCGTCTTCATAAAAATATGTTGGACGAATTCCGGCAGGATCACGCAAAACGAAAGCATCTCCGTGTCCTAATAATCCGGCCATAGCAAAACCACCATCCCAACCGCGTGAAGCTTTCTTCAGGATTTTCGCGATATCTAACTTCTCCGCAATTACCGGAGAAGCTTCTCTTTTTGACAGACCATTATTTTTACACTCCTGATATAAATCCGTTACCGCATCATCAAGGAAATGTCCGATTTTTTCCATTACGGTAACGGTATCGGCCATTTCTTTTGGATGTTGTCCCAATTCTATCAGGCTATTGAAAAGTTCGGTTACATTAGTCATATTGAAATTCCCGGCAATGATAAGATTTCGATGCATCCAATTGTTCTGACGTAAAAAAGGGTGAACGCTCTCCAAACTGTTTTTCCCAAAAGTTCCATAGCGAACATGGCCCAAAAACAATTCTCCGATATAAGGAATATTGTCTTTTTGCAGCTTCACATCATCCTGATATTCGGGATGAAGCGTTAACTCTTCGTTGATTCGCTCGTTGATTTGGGCAAAAATATCCTGTATCGGTTGACTATTATTTGACCGCACACGGCTGATATATCTTTCACCGGGTTCTACATCAAATTTGATTGAGGCAAATCCGGCGCCATCCTGACCGCGATTGTGCTGCTTTTCCATAAGCAGGTACATCTTCTGTATGCCATAGAAAGCCGAACCGTATTTTTCCTTGTAGAATTCTAATGGTTTCTTTAATCGTAAAAGTGCAATTCCACATTCGTGTTTTAATGCATCGCTCATTGTAGTTGTTGTGTTGTTTTAGTAGTTGTGCAAAATTAAAAATGCCCCGAAGATTCGAGGCATAAATTTATGTTAATTCTATTTCAAATTGCGTTAACGATTTGAATTGTTTTAGTCGTTTGTTTACTTCATCCTTATTCAGTTCCAACATTCTTTCGGTTCCAAATTTCTCAACACAGAACGAAGCCAGATTAGAACCCTGTATAATTGCGGTCTTCATTGTATCGAATGAAATGTCTCCTTGTTGCGTAATGAATCCTGCAAATCCGCCTGCAAAAGTATCACCTGCACCAGTTGGATCAAAAACATCTGCCAAAGGCAATGCCGGAGCAAAGAAGATTTCATGGTCATGGAAAATCAACGCACCGTGTTCTCCTTTTTTGATTACCACATATTTTGGCCCCATTGTATGTATTTTGGCTGCCGCTTTTACCAAAGAGTATTCCCCAGATAACTGACGCGCTTCTTCATCGTTGATTGTAATTACATCAACACGTTTGATTACGTCCAATAAATCAGGTAAGGCACAATCCATCCAGAAATTCATCGTGTCAAGAACAACCAATTTAGGTTTTCTTGTCATTTGATTTAAAACTCCGGTTTGAACGATTGGGTGAAGATTTCCTAACATCACAACATCGGCATCCTTAAAGTTTTCAGGAACAATCGGATTGAAATCAGCCAACACATTTAATTCGGTAGCCAAAGTATCTCTTGAATTCATATCGTTATGGTAACGACCGCTCCAAAAGAACGTTTTTCCGCCTTTAACAACTTCCAATCCTGAAATATCAATATTCCTTGATGTCAATAAATCTAAATATTCCTGTGGAAAATCATCACCAACAACCGAAACAATAGCCGATTGCAAGTTAAAATGCGAAGCTGAAAGTCCGATGAAAGTTCCTGCGCCACCTAATATTTTGTCTGTTTTTCCAAAAGGTGTTTCGATGGCGTCAAAAGCAACCGTTCCTACTATTAAAAGTTTGTTCATTATCTGTGTTTCGAATTAAAGGCGCAAAGATAAACTTTAGTTTATAAGTTTAAAAGTTTATGGGTTTAAAAGTTTTTTACAACAACTTCTGCTCTTCCTTTTCATAAAAAGCATCCACGGATAAATTAGGTAAGCCCGAAGCGTAAACCGCGAGTTCATCGCAACGCTCGTTTTGAGGGTGATTGTTGTGTCCTTTAACCCACATGAAGTCCACTTGATGCTGACGGTAAATTTTGAGAAAACGGATCCATAAATCGGGGTTTTTTTTGTTTTTAAATCCAATCTTTTCCCAGCCGAAAACCCATTTCTTTTCAACAGAATCTACAACATACTTCGAATCGGAAATCACCAAAACCTTCATACTTGGTTTTGTTATTTTTTCCAAACCAACAATTACGGCAAGCAACTCCATTCGATTATTTGTCGTAAGTCGAAATCCTTCGTAGAATTCCTTCTTATAGTTTGTCCCAACCAATTCCATCACAACGCCATAACCGCCGTTTCCGGGATTTCCCTTGGCTGCGCCGTCAGTGTATATATGGACTTGGTGTGACATTTATGTATTTAAAAGTTTTTCAATTACTTCAGGAAAATGTTTGTGTTCCAGTTCATGGACTTTAGCAACAATTTCTTCCGGAGTTTTACAATCTTCTACGTTTACTTTTTGCTGAAAAATGAATTCACCTTCGTCATAATGTTCGTTGACATAGTGAATGGTGATTCCTGTTTCTTTTTCATTATTGTCCAAAACAGTTTGATGAACTTTCATGCCATACATACCTTTTCCTCCGTATTTTGGCAACAATGCCGGATGAATATTGATGATTTTATTTGGATAATCCGCAATGATATGTTCAGGAAACTTCCATAAAAATCCGGCTAAGACAATCAAATCGGGTTTGAGTTCAGCCACCTTATTGCGGACAAAATTTTCTGAAAGTTCACTCCTGTCGAAAATAAGCGTCGGAATATTATAACTTTTTGCCTTGTCTAAAACTTTTGCGTTTGGGTTATTAGTAAAGACGCCAACAATATTAATTTGGGGATTGTTCTTGAAGTATTGAATAATATTTTCCACGTTGGAACCAGTGCCTGAGGCAAAAAGCAAAATCTTTTTCATACGAAGTTAATATTGTTTTTCAGAGAAATATGGAATCGCAATTTACAGTTATTCTTAAATGAGTGCGATTTGAGGTTTTGCGATTTCATTGGAAATAAAATTACAGCACAAAAAAAAGAATAATACCCGAATTAAAACCATTATATGACAAGATTCTGAAATAAATTTTTTAATTTCGTGGTACATTTACTAACAAAAAGGTTGTTTTAAGATAAAGTTTTTTATTTTTGCCAACAAATTAAAAATTAAAATTAGAAATTATGTCAGACATTGCATCAAGAGTTAAAGCGATTATTGTAGACAAATTAGGCGTTGATGAAAACGAAGTTGTAACAGAAGCTAGCTTCACAAATGATTTAGGAGCTGATTCATTAGACACTGTTGAGTTGATTATGGAGTTCGAAAAAGAATTTGATATTCAGATTCCAGACGACCAGGCAGAAAACATTGCTACAGTTGGTCAAGCTATTTCTTACATCGAAGAAGCAAAAAAATAATAATTACTAATCCGTGAGACTTGAACAAGTTTCACGGATTTTTTATTATTTTTACTGAAAAGAGTAAAACTGATTGACATCCAATCTCAAAATATTGAAATACCCTTGTCTCTTTAATGATTATATTTGAAGAAAACATGGGTATTATTTGTTTAAATACAATTGTAAATAATAAATTATGACATTAAAACGAGTTGTAGTAACAGGTTTGGGCGCAATAACTCCTATTGGAAATAACATTCAAGAATATTGGAATGCTTTAGTCAATGGCGTTAGTGGTGCGGCTCCCATTACCTATTACGATACCGAAAAGCATAAGACAAAATTTGCCTGCGAAGTCAAAAACTTCAATATTGAAGATTATATGGATCGCAAAGAATCACGAAGAATGGATAAATTTGCGCAGTATGCTGTTGCAGCTAGCCAGGAAGCAATTGCTGATGCCGGAATTACCGATACAAATGTTGACAAACAAAGAGTTGGTGTCATTTGGGGTGCGGGAATTGGCGGATTGGAAACTTTTCAGGAAGAAGTGATCAGCTATGCGCAAGGTGACGGAACGCCACGTTTCAATCCTTTCTTTATCCCAAAAATGATTGCCGATATTGCTCCTGCGCACATTTCAATGCGAAATGGTTTTATGGGCCCGAATTATACTACCGTTTCTGCTTGTGCTTCTTCAGCTAATGCCATGATCGATGCTTTCAATTACATTCGTTTGGGAATGTGTGATGTTATTATTTCGGGTGGTTCAGAGGCTGCCGTTACTATAGCCGGAATGGGCGGATTTAATTCGATGCAAGCTTTATCAACAAGAAATGAAACTCCTGAATCTGCTTCAAGGCCTTTTGACGCAACCCGTGACGGATTTGTTCTTGGTGAAGGAGCCGGTGCCTTGGTTCTTGAAGAATACGAACATGCGAAAGCGCGTGGTGCCAAAATATATTGTGAAATTGGCGGTGGCGGAATGTCATCAGATGCTTACCACTTAACTGCGCCACATCCGG
>JAZKCP010000063.1:0-11308 GCA_040388035.1 Bacteroidota bacterium
TATCCTAATTGGTTGGAGGTTTCGTCTGAACCCTCTATAGTCTTAACAAGACCATGGACGCTATTGACGTATGCTTTTTTTCATGGCGGATTCCTGCATTTGTTTTTTAACATGATGGTTTTAAACTTTACAAGTCGATTGTTTTTAACCTTTTTTACCCAGAAACAATATTTAGGATTATACCTTTTGAGTGCTGTTTTCGCCGGATTATGTTTTGTGTTAAGTTTTTATTTTCTACGTCAAACTTCCAGTATGGTTGGTGCTTCGGCCGCAATTATGGCATTGCTGGTTGCTACAACGACTTACCAGCCTTTGATGGAAATCAGATTGCTCTTAATCGGAAATGTAAAGCTGTGGCACATTACAGGCGTAATACTTTTATTGGATTTACTTCAGATTCAAATGAATAACACTGGCGGTCATATTGCACATTTGAGCGGAGCATTTTTTGGTTATATTTACATCAAGTTGCTACAAAACGGAACTGATTTGGGTCGGATTGTAAATGCGATAATTGATTTTTTTGCTAATCTACTTGCGCATAAAAAGACAACACCGTTTAAAAGAGTGCATGTAAACCCTAAAAGACCTGCAGTTAGAAGAGAAAGTAAAATTATTATCAAAGATAAAACACAACAGCAGCTCGACGAGATTTTGGATAAAATCAGTCAATCGGGTTATGATAGCCTGACAGCCGAAGAGAAAGAGTTTCTCTTTAAGGCAGGAAAATAAGTGTTCAGTGTTCAGTTTCCTATCTGCCTGCAGGCAGGTTATTATCCAGTTTTAAAGTTTGTAATTTTTATAAACCTAATAAACTTAATAAACTTTAAAATTATAAATGAAGAAACTTTCGTGGTTTAATAAGGTAGTGTTTACATTCAATATAGTAGTGACTGTATTGACTTTTGTTGCATATGTTTTACCTTTTCTGGCACCCAAAATGTTTCCGTTGCTTTCGGTCTTAACTTTAATGTTGCCGCTGTTTCTTATTTTGAATGCCTGTTTTTTTATTTATTGGCTGTTGCAATTGAAAAGGCAAGTCGTCCTTTCCGGATTGGTATTATTGCTCGGAATCACTTTCATCAACAAATTTTATAATTTTTCTTCCAATGATACAGAGAAAGAAGAAAAAGATTTTACAGTGATGAGCTACAATGTCCGCTTGTTTAACTTATTTGACTGGATTGACAGTAACGATGTCGGAAATACCATTTTGAGTTTTATCAATGAGGAAAATCCCGATATTTTGTGTATTCAGGAATATTCTGAAAATGCTAAGGTGGATTTGAGGGTTTACAAATACAAAGCCATCTTTATGGAAGGCAAACAAATCAAGACAGGACAAGCTATTTTTTCCAAATTTCCAATTTTCAATCAGGGTGATTTCAAGATTCCGACGGCGGGAAATAATATCATTTATGCCGATATAAAAAAAGGGAAAGATACAATCAGGGTATATAACATTCATTTACAGTCCATCAAAATTTCTCCCGATATAAATGAAATTTCTGAGCATGTCGATGCGATAAATCAAAGTAAATCTGAACAGCTTTTCAGCAGAATCCGCGATGCTTTTAAGAAACAGGAACAGCAGGCAGAAATTTTGGTAAAGCATAAAAGCCAATGTAAGTTTCCCGTTATAATTTGTGGCGATATGAATAACAGTCCGTTTTCGTATGTCTATCGCAACATAAAATCCGATTTGAATGATTGCTTCGAAGAAGCCGGAAACGGTTTTGGGCAAACCTATAAATTCAAATATTATCCGGCACGGATTGATTATATTTTTGCCAGTAAAAAAATGAAAGTCAAAAGCTTTAGCACTTTTACCAAATTTGAAAATTCCGATCACTTTCCGGTGATGACAAGGCTTTCGTTTACTGAATAAACTAAAATTCCTGTTTTTTCAAATACTCCAAGGCATATCTTCCTTCGTTGAATAACAAATCCAGAATGGAAAGGTTGTTCAGATAACCATGCTTTTCACCAAAAACCTGCGTATAAGGTTCAAAAACTGAAGTGTCTTTTTTTCCATTGATTAGGTTCCTGAAATCCTTTTTGTCATACACTTCGTGGAAATATTCTGTTGTTTCATCATAGTCAAATTCCAAACGCAGGCATTTGGAGACAATAGACATCGTTTCCAGATTCAAGTCCATTAAAAAAGTATGCTTCTTCTGAAAAATAGGTAAAATGTCATCTTCAAAATATTCAAAAAAAGGGGAAGTTCGATACGCAGCTTCCAAGGATTTGAAATGCTGTTTCTGCCAATCGAAAGCGGTTTCCAGCTTAACGTCTTTGGTACGTTGATGCGCTTCTTTGGTATGTTTTATTGGAACATTCAACAGCTGAATCCCGTTTGGACTGTAAATGTACATTCGGTTCCGGTTGGTTTGCTTCTGAAAATTATCTTCCATTTCAAACGTTACAACATCGGCTTTCGCAATCGCCACAAAATGACTGATAGATGGAAAGTAGCTTGGATGAATGATAATGTTGTTCATTTGGTTTAAGAAGTTTTAAAAGTAAAAAGCCATAAAATCCGATACAGACTGTATGACTTTTTTACATTTTCAAATTTTCAAATCATCTAATTTTCAAATTGATTAAGCTTTACTCGCTTTTCGTTTTTTCCAGAAATAATCACCCACAAAATACAAGGCTAATAAAATAAGGAAATATTTAAAATAGGATTGTGGCTGTCCATCGCCACCAACAGTGGTGAACAATCTTTCCCAACGAACTTTGTTAAATCCTTTTCCATTAGAATCCCAGCTCATCCAAATGAAAACAGGTTTTCCAACGATGTGGTCTTCCGGAACATATCCCCAATAACGGCTGTCTTCAGAGTTATGACGATTGTCTCCCATCATCCAATAGTAGTTTTGTTGGAAAGTATAGGTTGCCGCTTTTTTGTTATCAATATAAATATCATCGCCAACCACTTTTAAATCGTGTTTTTCGTATACGGAAATCAGTCTTTTATAGAACGGAAGTGTTTGACGATTTAAGGCTACAGTTTTTCCGGCTTGTGGAATGTATATCGGGCCAAAATTATCACCATTCCAATTTGGATTGTGTGAAAAAATATTGGCTTCACTTTGCTTGGCAACTATTTGTGTAACCGATTTGATTCCGGGAACACTTCTCAATGTTGCTGCGCCAGCTTTCGTTAATGCTCTTAGGTATAAGGTATCTCTTGCTTCTGTTTTAAAACCGCCACCATCAGTTGATCCAACCTGATTTAATAAATATTCGAAATCAATATCAGGATTATTCATGTCATAAGTTACCGCATAAGAATACTGTGTTTTGGCTCTCTCAGGTAAAATCAACTCTTTTCCGTTGATGTAAACGGTGCCATTTTTTATTTGCAACGAATCGCCTGGTGTTCCTTGGCAGCGTTTTACATAATTTGATTTTTTATCAACAGGTTTTAAAATGCTTCTTCCCGAAGTATCGAAGAATTTGTAAACCGTATCCGCCGGCCAGTTGAAGACAACAATATCGTTTTTCTCGATTTTTTCAAAACCGGGAAATCTGAAATACGGCAATTGCGGCCAACTCAAATAGGATTTTGTTTTTATGATTGGCAATGTATCATGAACCATTGGTGCAGCAACTGTTGTCATTGGCGTTCTCGCTCCGTAATGGAACTTACTCACAAAAAGGAAATCACCAACCAGCAGTGATTTTTCCAAAGAAGAAGTCGGAATCGTATAAGGCTGCATCACATAGGTATGCACCAAAGTAGCCACAACTACTGCAAAAATTAAAGAGCTTACTGTATCTCCCGCTTTTGTTTTGGCTGCCAAACTTCTCTCGCTAAGGTGTTTAACATCTTGGGTATAATTGACATAATAAATATAAAGGCCGCAAGTAAAAATTCCCAAATAAGTATCAGCAGTTGAATTTTTACCAAAACTTCTCAAGGTTTCTACCCAAACTACAGGTAACATAATCAGGTTAATAATCGGAATGAATAAAAGTATTGTCCACCAAGTTGGACGTCCGATTATTTTCATCAAAACGATGGAATTATATACCGGGATAAAAGCTTCCCAGGATTTTCTTCCTGCTTTTTCGTATAATTTCCAAGTTCCTAAACCGTGGATGATTTGAACTGCAAGGAAAAATAAAAACCATTGATATAATGACATGATGCTGATTTTAAAAGTTTGAGTATAAGTTTGGAGTTCCGCTTATTTGTTACAATTTTAAGGTTTATTTATGTAAGTCCAATACGTCTTTCATTGAGAAAATCCCTTTTTTACCAATAATCCATTCGGCAGCAATGACGGCACCCAGTGCAAAACCTTCGCGATTGTGGGCTACATGTTTGATTTCGATGAAATCTACGTCAGAATTGTAAAATACGCTGTGTGTTCCGGGAACTTCATCAATTCGTTTCACATCGATAAAAACATCGTCTTGTTTTGGATTTTCGATTGCCCAATTGTTTTGGTGGGTATGATTGATGATGGAATTTGCCAATGAAATAGCAGTTCCGCTTGGTTTGTCCAGCTTTTGGGTATGATGGATTTCCTCCATCGAAACTTTGTAATCCTTGAATTTTGCCATCATCCTTGCCAGATAATCATTCAGTTCAAAGAATAAATTCACGCCAAGGCTAAAATTGGAGCCATAAAGAAAAGCTGCATCCTTTTCGTTACAAAGTTTTTCTATCTGATGATAGTTTTCGAGCCAGCCTGTTGTTCCTGAAATCACCGGAATGCCAAGATTTATAGCGGTAGAAATATTTTCAACGGCAACATTTGGCGCACTGAAATCAATTGCAACATCAACAGTTGAAAGTCCGTCAAAAGTATTGGTTTCGTCCTTTCTCAACACAATTTCATGACCTCGTTCCAAAGCAATCCGTTCGATCACTTTGCCCATTTTGCCATATCCTAACAATGCTATTTTCATCTAAAATTTGTAGTTTAAACTCAAGCCTAAATTGGGTTTGTAGTTGATTTCATTTGGATAAATATCAGGCTGAAAGGACAATTTATCATTGACATTAAATTGTATTAAATGCGCGTCGACATTGGCATCGACAATATTTAAAATATAGAAACCAACGGAAACCAACAATGATAAATCCCTGTTTCGCTGATAAAAACGCTGCGCCGCAATTAATCTGGAATCATCGAGATAATCATATTGACTCGGCAAACCGAGCAGTCTTTGCTTATAGGCATCGCGATAGTTATGGTATTTTTTATTGTTGTCAATATAAAAATAAAGGCTGGTTCCAATGGCGCCATACACAATTGGTATTTTCCAGTACTTTTTATTGTATGCCTGCCCTAAACCCGGAACAATTGCTGAGTAAAAAGCTGCTTTTGTTGGTCGGAGCGGGTCAATTTCCTTTGATTTTATGGTATCGCTTATCCTTAAATCTTCGACGATTTGCTGCGAAAAAACCGCTTGGTTTCCAAATAGAAAAAAGAGAATTGTTATGTATAAAATCTTATTCACTAACCTTTTATTAGTTTGATAATACGGTTAAAATCTTCTTCGGAATGAAAAGGAATCGTGATTTTTCCTTTGCCGTTTCCGGCAATTTTTACGTCTATTTTTGAACCAAAGAAATTTACGAATGCTTTTTTCTGGTCATCGTCGACTTTGAAGGAAGCTGCCTTTTTAGCTTTCGTTGTTGAAGGTTTAATACTGTCCTGATAATTTTTCACCAAAGCTTCTGTTTCACGAACCGAAAGATTTTGACTTACAATTTTTTGGTAAATATCGGTTTGAACATCTTGATTTTCAATATTGATAATCGCACGACCGTGTCCCATACTGATGAAACCATCGCGAATTCCGGTTTGGATAATTGGATCTAACTTCAAAAGACGCAAATAGTTCGCAATAGTTGAACGTTTTTTTCCAACGCGTTCACTCATTTGTTCCTGAGTCAATTGGATTTCATCAATTAATCTTTGATAGGAAAGCGCAATCTCAATAGGGTCTAAGTCATGACGCTGAATGTTTTCTACCAAAGCCATTAGCAACGACTCATTGTCATTGGCGATTCGGATGTAAGCAGGAACAGTAGTTAAACCAACTAATTTGGACGCACGCAAACGACGTTCACCCGAAATCAGCTGGTATTTGTTGAAATCTAATTTCCGAACGGTTATCGGTTGGATAAGCCCTAATTCTTTGATGGACGAAGCTAATTCCTGTAATGAATCTTCATTAAAATTACTTCTCGGTTGAAATGGATTGATGGCAATCGCCTCAATGTCCAATTCGATGATATTGCCCACAAGTTTGTCGGCATTTTTATCACCAATAGATTTGATATCATTTTCAGGATCTTTCAGTAAGGCTGATAAACCTCTTCCTAATGCTTGTTTTTTTATAGCTTTTGCCATGGCTTAATTGCTGTTTTTCTTGATAATTTCTTGTGCCAAACTCAAATAATTTGTGGCACCTCTGCTCGTAGCATCAAAGTTAATGATACTTTCACCAAAACTTGGCGCTTCGCTTAATTTTACATTTCGCTGGATGATCGTTTTGAAAACCATATCACTAAAATGTTTTTGCACTTCTTCAACCACCTGGTTGGACAATCGCAAACGGGAATCAAACATAGTCAATAAAAGACCTTCTATGTCTAAATTGGCGTTGTGTATTTTTTGAACACTTTTTATCGTGTTTAATAGTTTTCCTAAACCTTCCAAAGCAAAATATTCGCATTGAATCGGGATGACAACACTATCGGCGGCTGTGAGCGCATTTAAAGTTAATAAACCTAAAGATGGCGCGCAATCGATTAAGATATAATCATATTCATCTTTCACGCTTTCCAAAGCCTGCTTAAGCATATACTCGCGGTTTTCTTTGTCAACCAACTCAATTTCAATGGCAACTAAATCGATATGCGAAGGAATTACCCAAACATTGGGTGCGCTGCATGGAATGATAGCTTCTTTGGGTGTATTGCTGTGCTCCAGAATCTGATAGGTACCAACAGCTACATTTTCTACATCGATACCCAAACCCGAACTTGCGTTGGCCTGCGGATCAGCATCTATCAATAGCACTTTTTTTTCTAAAACTCCCAGTGATGCTGCAAGGTTTACCGAAGTTGTTGTTTTTCCAACACCACCTTTTTGATTGGCAATAGCAATGATTTTACCCATTTATTTTTTAAAATTTTGAGCCGTAAAAATACAATTATTTATGGCTCTGCCAACGTATTTTTGTTAACATTCTTGTAAAAGTGTTCCGTGTTCAGTTTTAAGTATTCAGTATCCTGACTGCCAACTAAAACCTGCCAACTGACCACTCTATTTACTGCCTTTATTCTTAATCATCATCTCGAGCATATCCCACATTTCCTGTGGAATTTTTTCTAATATATTGAATTGTCCGGCGCCTTGCAGCCATTCACCACCATCAATAGTTACTACTTCTCCGTTAATATAAGCAGAGAAATCCGAAACCAAATAAGCCGCCAGATTTGCCAATTCCTGATGATCACCGACGCGTTTCAATGGAACTTTCTTTGCCATATCAAACTTCTCAGCTAAATCGCCGGGTAAAAGTCGGTCCCAGGCACCTTTTGTGGGAAAGGGACCTGGAGCAATGGCATTCATCCGAATACCATATTTTGCCCATTCTACTGCTAAACTTCTCGTCATTGCCAAAACTCCGGCTTTGGCGGTAGCACTTGGCACCACGTAACCCGAACCTGTCCAGGCATAAGTTGTTACAATATTCAGGACATTGCAGTTCGTTTGTTTTTCAGCAATCCAGTGTTTTCCAAACGCTAGCGTGCAGTTTTTGGAACCTTTTAAAACGATATCAATAATCGTATCAAAAGCATTGGCAGAAAGCCTTTCGGTAGGTGAGATGAAGTTTCCGGCAGCATTGTTGAGCAATATGTCTACTTTGCCAAAGGTTTTCAATACGGTTGCCAGCATAGCTTCAACCTGATCATAATGACGCACATCACATTGAATTGGAAGGCATTTTCCGCCGGTTTCTTTTTCCAATTCGGCTGCGGTAGTTTTTAGCTTTTCGATATCACGTGACGAAATGGCGACTTTGGCACCTAATTCCAAAAAATATTTGGTCATTGCTTTACCCAAACCGCTTCCACCGCCAGTAACTACTATTACTTTATCTGATAGAGCATTATCGCGAAGCATTTTTGCTGAGAAATCCATAAGGTTTAATTTTCAGTAAATATATATAAACAAACCTTTGAAAAAAAATATGCCGGATTGTAGTTCTCACTAGCAATCCGGCATAAGCAATTAACTTATTTTAAACCGATCTTTTATTTTTTAATAAACTTTTTAGTGCTGTTTCTTGATTGATCCTGAATGTTTAGGAAATACATTCCGGCACTAAGATCGCTGATATTCATCGTGTAAACTTGACTTGAGTCCTGATTTACTGTGCTTTGTTTTAGGATTTTGCCTTCAGAATTTATTATTTTATACGAGACCGATTCTGAAAAACCAGTTGGAATAATGTTCAATTCATTATCGACTAACGTTGGATATACTTTTGCTGCTTGTTGCTCATTTTCAGGAACTATTAAGCTGCTAAAATTAACGATGACATTGTCGACAATTAGGCGTGAACCAAATGTTGGTGTTGAGCCTTCTTTGGCCATGCTGAATGAAATGTTCATAAACGCCGGAGTTCCTTCCTGTATAACAGTTATAGGAGCATATACATAGGTGTAAGTATTGTGTAGGCCGCTTATATCAATTGAAGCGCTTCCAATTATATCTCCTTGTTCATCTATTACATCCAAAGAAGCTTGCGCAATATCATTGCCAACGGGTAGAAATTTATAATCAAATCCAAGCAAAATTATTGAGCTGTTCGGACTTACCGGCACTCCCGGATTCCAACCTGGTCCATCTTGCTCAGGATCATTAAAGATAGTAGCGACTCCCGGAATCACAACGTCTTGGGTAGCATTATAAGCATTAGAAACTTCCATGGCATATTGGCCGGTTTTGGCTTCAAATGACGCATAAACCATTGACGGAAAACACCAGGTATATTGGATTTGGTCTCCAAATGTCTCTCCGGTTTGAGCATCAATAACAATTTGTTGCAGAAAAGTCATTCCCCAATTACTTGGCAGAAAATTGGGTTTGACATTTTCAAAGTCTCCATTGACAACCTGTCCCTGAGAGCAAAAAGGAGCAACTAATAAAATAAGCGCGAGGATAAAATAGTTCTTTTTCATAATTTTTTTTTTTTGGTTAATAGAACGAAATTCTTTTTACTCATGCGAGTGAATTTCTTTTTGGTATTCGTGAATCTTCGATTTCATAACAATTTATTCACAAGTGTTTATTTTTATGGTGTTTATGAATCTTCGATTTCAAAACAAATGTATTTTTAATTTTTTTTACAAACTAAAATAGCAGGTTGACAATAGGTAAACAATGCCGGAAAGCTTGGTGTCATTGACTTTTTTTAGACGGAAAGAATAAAATCAGTGAGGTTTTCCTCCGTATTTAATTGCAGTTTTTTGCGGAGGCGGTGACGCGCAGTTTTGACACTGTCGGGAGAAATATTTAAAATGGAAGCCATTTCCTTAATTGACAGATTCAGTTTGATTAATGCACATATTTTTAAATCGTTGGAACTGATTTCAGGATATTTTTGTTTTAAACGCGTGTAGAAATTCTTGTTGATACTTTCAAAATAGTTATCAAAATCTTTCCAGTTGTTATCCTGAATAGTGTATTTGGATACCAATTTTTTGATTTCCTTTTCCGATGTTGGTTCTTTCCTGTTGAGGACGGTTTTTATTTCGTCAAGTAATTCGTTTTTTTCAAGCATCTGAATTGTAATGGCACTCAGTTGGCTTTCTTTGAATTCAAGGTCATTCTGGAATTGTCGCTCTTTTAATTGCTTTTGATCTTCCATCAGGTTTACCAATTCCTCTTTTGTTTTGAGCAGTTGTTTGTCACGTTTGTTGATCCGTTTAAAGAAGAAATACAAAATGGTAAATACTATAATCAATACACCCAAGAGTGTTACCAAAAAATAGTTTGTGAGCTTGGAAACTTCTTTTTCCGCAGAAATTAATTGTAGCTTCCGATTTTTCTCAGAAACATCAAATTGCACTTCCAGGCTTTTCACAATCTGTTCTCTTTCAAAAGAGTAAAAACTATCCTTAATTGTGATGACCTCATGCTGTAACCTGCTTACCTCTTCAAAATTTTGCTCTTTCTTTTTCAGTTCAATTAAAGCTTCTATTGTTTTGATTTCAAATGATTTATCTGAAAGTGGTACCGAAATTATCCGGGCTTTGTTAAAATAATTTTCTGCCTGAAGTAAGTTGTTCTCAAACCGGATAAACCATTTTCCCATTGCAATTAATGAGGTAACCTGAGCTTGTTTATTTTCAGAAGTTTCGGCAAGAGCTAATGCTTTTTTGAAGTAATTTAAACTGACTTCCTTTTGGTTTTTGGCAGATGCAATTTCACCCAATCTGGAATAGGATGTCGGCAGATAAGCAATGTTATTTCCTTTTTCAAATTCTTTTAAAGCTAAAATGTAATAGGCTTCTGCTTCTTCTTTTTCATTCTTCAATTCAAGTAAAGATCCCAAACTATTATAAGCTAATCCGAGTGTGCCTGATGTATCATTTCTTCCTCTTAGTTCAGTAACAACTTCACTGCTCAAGCGCATGGCGTCATCATATTTTTTTTGGCGGGCATAAATCGTGCTGATAAGCTGCAAGCATTTATAGCGGCCAATAAGAGCTTTTTCGGGATTTGTTTTCTCAAGAGTTTTGTACTCGGTAAGCGATTGCGTAACAAATTGCAATCCTTTTTCAAGGCTTGAACCATACGAACAGATTCCCAGATAGAGTAATGATTCCGCGTTATCAGCGATATTTTTATCTTTTACGGCTTGTTCATGTGCCTTCCAAAAATATTGAAATGCCTCATTTTCGTTATCTTTCACCAATGCAGCCCAGCCCTTTTGCATAAATGGATTTTGCGATGGTGAAGCATAACTGCCCAGCGAAACAAGTGCAATGAAATAAATGAAAAGTATTCGGATGAAATTCATAATCCAAAATTAGATTTTTTTATTAGCAATCCTAAAATTAGAGGTATACAATAAGTAAACAGCCATTTATTTATAATTTCATCAGGCGTTCTGCAGCGTGGATTAATGTAGCATCATCTTTGGCAAAACAAAAGCGGATGCATTTAGTGTCATTTCCATTGGCATAGAAAGGAGAAAGCGGGATGGTTGCTACGCCAAATTCGGTAACCAATCGTTTTGTGAAATCCAAATCGCTTTC
>JAZKCP010000063.1:11318-48798 GCA_040388035.1 Bacteroidota bacterium
TTCGTTTGAAACTTTGGCATAAGATGCGGCTTGGAAGTAAGTTCCTTCGCAAGGCAGAAGCTCAAGTTTGGTATCTTTTAGTAGATTGCGAAAGAAATCCCTTTTTTGCTGGTAGAAATCCGCGAGACTATACACATCTACAATATTTAAATATTCTGAAATTACTGCTTGCGAAATACTGTTCACACTAAAAACAAGAAACTGATGGACTTTTTTTATTTCCGTCATCAAATGCTCAGGCGCTATCAGATAGCCAATTTTCCATCCGGTGATATGAAACGATTTTCCAAACGAAGAAACTGTAATACTGCGATTCCATAACTTTGGACGATGGTGTATTGAAATATGTGCTTGTTCAAAAGTAATATATTCATAAACTTCATCCGAAAGAATAACTAGGTTAGGGAAGGAGGCCATTAACTTTTCCAATTGGAGAAAATCATTTTCGTTCCATGTCTTTCCTGTTGGATTATGTGGATTATTGATGATGATAAGCTTAGTCATTTCATTTGTAGTAGTGCTTATCGTTTCCCAATTCGGCGTAAAATCATCGTTGAGCGGAATACGAATTGGTTTCGCGTTGCATAATAAAATTGGCACTTCGTAGCAATCATAACTCGGATCAAGAATAATGACTTCTTCATTAGCATTGACTAAAGCCTGAATAGCAGCAAAAATTCCTTCAGTCGCACCCGCTGTGATAAGAATTTCGTCCTTTGTGTTAACTGTTCGTTGATAAGATTGTTGTGTAAGTTTTGCTATCTTTTCCAAAAGTGGCGGGAACCCGCTCATTGGCGCATATTGGTGTACGTTTTCTGTTACCAACCTCGCGACAATATCTGTTAAGCGTGTGTCAATTGGGAAATTGGGGAAACCCTGTGAAAGATTAATAGCGTTATTTTCGGTTGCCATTTGTGACATGACAGTAAAAATGGTTGTACCAATATGCGGAAGTTTGGACATATACTTTTGTTAGGAATTTAAAAGTACAAAAAAAGCACTTCCAATTGGAAGTGCCTTTAAAAATAAACTGTGGTAGAATTATTTTTTTTCTTCTTTTGGCATATCTGACGCACCCATATCGCGGATACAAACATATTTCCCATCTCTTTTTTCAAACAGCGCCATATAGTTACCGGAAGCCTTTGTTGTACCTGTGGAATCTACCATTTTGTAACTGCCTAATTCAACAACCTGATTGCCATCGTTTGAAGGAAAAACTTCGTTGGCAGTATAAGAAATCTTATTGCCTTTCCCCATACCTTTAACCTGGTCGACCAACTTGGCATCAATAGCTTTTTTACCTTGAATGGGTGCTGAATTTTGCTCATAGCTAACAACATCATCAGAATAATAAACAATAGATTCTGGTTTTCCGGCATTCATGGCATCAGCAAATGCGGATTCCATCGTTTGTAATTCCGCTTTAATAGCTTCTTTGTCAACTGCAGGCGCAGCTACAACTTCTTCTTCTTTTTTAGGTTGGCAGGCAATAACTAACGCTGTAATTACTCCTAATGCAATTCCTTTTAACATCTTGTTTTTCATAAATTGGTTGGTTTAAGATTATTATTAATTTTAGGTTAAACCACAAGACTAAGGGCAGTTAAAGATAGTGATAAATATTAACTGTCAGATATTTATTGATAAAATAAAATCGCACAAGCGAAAATTACATCATTTTTCTCAACTCGATTTCAAGCCGGTCGAAGTTTTCTTCATTCTTATCAATTACATAGGGTTTTAGCTTGTTGCATTCCTCAGGCGAGCTGAAAAGCATTTTGAACACAACTTTCGTGTTATCGGCAGCTAATTCTTCAAAGGTTGCTAAAATTTGAAACAGCGGTTTGGAATGGCGTGTCCAGGCAATAAGATTTGGTTTTTCAATTTTGATAAACTCAACTTCATTCACATAATTTCCTTTATCGGGACCGTGCATGATAAAGCTCCATTTTCCTCCCACCCTGAAGTCGAATTCATTAAAAGTATTGGTAAAACCTTTTGGTCCCCACCAGTTTTTTAAATGGTCTGGGTCTGACCAGGCTTTGTAAACAAGTTCAATAGGGAAGCTTATGGTTCTTGTAGTTACAATTTCGCTTTCGGGTGTGGTTTTAATTATTTCTGATGGTAATTCCATGTGTTAATCAATTAACTTCTTTATTAATGTCTTTGAATAAAATCATTTGTTTAATTTTTGAAGAAGCTCCATCATAAAATCCAGTCTCTGTTGAAAATTCTTTAGGATTTTTAAAAGTCCCGAGAATAAGATCAAATAGAGGAAGGTCTGAATAATTATAGGCATGAATTTCTTTTGCATGATGTAATGAGTGGGATTCGGGACGTTGGAAAATATAGCCCATCCATTGTGGTGTTTTGATATTGGCATGTTGAATTACCGCAAGAAATGTTGCTGCGTAAATAGCATAAATGGTTGCCTGCGGCGTAAATCCTCCAATCCAAACCAAAGCGAGACTTGTTAAAAAAGTAAATCCAAATGTATCCATTGGACTAAAATAGAAAGCACCATATGTATCCACACGTTCTGCGCTATGGTGCATCTGATGAAACATTCTCCACAATAAATCGCTTTTGTGCATGGAACGGTGCCATATATACACTCCAAATTCATAAATAAGCAATGCCACCAAAGCGCCCCAATAATTACCCAATAGTGTTAAGTCAAAAATTTGATATTTTGCCAAGAATTCATTCCATGGGAAAGGTAAATAGGAAGACAAAAAGAAATAGATGATAAAAGCGATGACACCCCTTATTTTCCAGTATTTAATTTGAGGTAATGGCCTACCGGGAAATAATTCTTCCAAAATCATCAGTCCGAAAAATATGCAGATGACAATAATGGAAACCGGATCTGTTAATAGTTGCCATGGGCTAGGGAGATTGTTTAACATAATAGATGAAATTTAATTATCCAAACTTGCGTCTAATGCTTTGATATTGATAAAGATAATAAAACTAAGCATTAATTTTTATTACTTTTTTATAGTTTTATTAATCATTTCCTCCAAAACTTGCATGTCCACATCTGCCAGTTTGTTAATATAAAGGCAACCGACGCCTGTTTTATGTTTGCCCAATCTTTGCAAGGTATCTTCTTGTCCCTGAAGATGTAAAGGAAACAGCGATAAATTTGCCTTGCGGGGAGAAAAACCAATACGAAGCCAATCGACTTCCCTGCCTGTTGCCGGGCTTTTATACCTGATATTTCCAAAGCCAATCACTGAAGCGCCCCACATCTTGGGTTCTTCTCCAGTCGCTTTTTTCATCATTTCCAATATGACAAAACTGTCTTTGCGTTTTTGCTCCTCGGCAACATTGTTTAGAAAATCGATTACGCTTGAATCGTTTTCCTTAGTTTTAATTTCTGCTACTTTGGCCATATGGTTATGTTTTAAGAGTATAATTCATCAGTCACGATAAATTTACAAAATGTTTTTTACCGCTATACGAATACTTTGAAAAGTTAATCTTATTTAAGGAATGAGATTTTTTTTTACTTTTATCAAAATTTACAACACTATGAAAAAGCTGTTATCATTATCGTTTCTATTTATCGCCCTTGCAACCAATGCCCAAATCAAGGTAGCTAAAGCTGAAGCAAAACCGGTTGTTATTGGAAAAGTGGGAACTCCCACGCTGACTACGTTGGAAATAACGAAGACGGGTGACTTGGTGACCTTCAAATACCAGAATAACAACAAACCGCAGGTAGCCGAATTCAAAACGTTCTCATTCAAAGACATTGATGGTGCCTTGGAAGGGTTTTATAGTGTTATCAGTGAAGGTTTTACAAACTTATCGAGAGAAGATATCAAAATTGAACTTCCCAATGAAACCGTTAGCCTTCAATACACAAAATCTATGAATGTAGCAAGCGTTAAGATGAAGGTGTCCTACAATAATGGTGAAGAAGGTGGAGTAACCGTTTCGTTAACCAAGAAGGCAATTGATAAGTTGTTCAATAAATTTTAAATTTACGCTGACTTATCACAATTGATGGCCACTCTTAAATGGGTGGCTTTTTTGTAGCCAATCCCTAAATCATATTAAATTTTATTGAAATTCTGCAACAGGTCAGCAGTGACTTTTTGATAATTTTATGGTGAACCTTAACACCAAATGTTATGATCACAAAGCTACAAACGGTTGTTCTTTCTTTGCCAAGGCTGAATGTACCTCACAACCTGAATATAATTGAATCAGTAAGCAAGATGATTTTCGGCAATCTTTGCAATTTGGACTACTTCGGAAATGAGGATAACAACCCGATTGACTACTTTGACCTTGCTGATGAAATAAAGTATGATTCCACCACCTACGTTAGTTTTTACTTTGATTTAGATGTTGAGGACGAATTGGAAACTACACTATACAACGAGGAGAAAATCTTTGACCTTGTTTTGCAGAAGGTAACTCAAAACGAAATCCATAATGTTATCACTGACGGTAAGGACATTAGTGTTTACATCTACTAAATTGGAAAGTCTATGTGCCTAAAGCAGTTTTAATTTCTTAAACATATACGTTATTTAAGAAGTGCACGCTGTTAACTCATAACTCATAATTCATAACTATTTGACTTGCTCAATAAAAAATACTACTTTTACAACCCAAACAACACTACCATGAGTCAAAAAGTATTGCTCACTTCCAAAGAAGTCAATATCATACTCCATCGTTTGGCTTGTCAGTTAATCGAAAATCACCTCGATTTTTCGAACTCAGTCCTTATCGGGATTCAACCACGTGGTGTTTCACTGGCGGAACGATTAAAGACCATTTTAGAAACCGAATACAAAATCAAAAATATTCCGCTTGGCTTTTTAGACATTACGTTTTTTCGTGATGATTTTCGTCGTGGTTCAACCCAATTGGAAGCCAATAAAACCCAAATCGACTTTCTGGTAGAAGATAAAAAAGTAGTGTTTATCGATGATGTGCTCTTCACAGGAAGAAGCATTCGCGCCGCGCTTACCGCTATACAATCCTTTGGAAGACCATCAGAAATAGAATTATTGGTGTTGATAGACCGGAGATTCAGCCGCCATCTGCCAATTCAACCGGATTATCGCGGTCGCCAGGTAGACGTGATTAACGATGAAAATGTAAAAGTCTGCTGGAAGGAAAAGGATGGGGAAGACGCTGTCTACTTAAGTTAAGAGTTATGAATTATGAGTTATAAGTTATATAAATAAGAAAATGTCGGAACTGTCAGTTAATCATTTACTAGGGATTAAATATCTGAAAAAAGAAGATATCAATTTGATATTTGAAACGGCTGACCATTTCAAGGAAGTCATCAATCGACCTATCAAAAAGGTGCCATCACTGCGCGACATTACCATTGCGAATATCTTTTTTGAAAATAGTACACGTACCAAACTTTCGTTCGAGTTGGCCCAAAAAAGATTATCTGCCGACGTCATTAGTTTTTCAACAGCGCAATCCTCAGTTAAAAAAGGGGAAACACTGATTGACACCGTTAACAATATCCTTTCTATGAAAGTGGATATGGTTGTCATGAGGCATGCGAATCCCGGAGCAGCTTATTTTTTATCACAAAATGTAAAGGCAAGCATCATTAACGCCGGAGATGGAGCGCACGAACATCCGACACAGGCGTTACTCGATAGTTATTCCATTAAAGAAAGGCTGGGAGAAGTAGGCGGGAAGAAGGTGGTAATTGTGGGTGATATTTTGCACTCAAGAGTTGCTTTATCTAATATCTATGCACTTCAAATGCAAGGAGCAGAAATAAAAGTATGCGGACCAAAAACCCTGATTCCGAAACATATTGAAAGCCTTGGCGTAACCGTTGAACCAAACCTGAGAAAAGCACTTGAGTGGTGCGATGTGGCGAATATGCTCCGCGTTCAGAATGAAAGAATGGATGTGAATTATTTTCCTTCTACGCGGGAATATGCACAGCAATACGGCGTTGACAAGCAGCTTTTGGATTCCTTATCGAAAGAAATTGTCATCATGCATCCGGGACCAATCAATCGAGGCGTTGAAATCACCTCAGATGTCGCCGATTCAAAACAATCGGTTATCTTAGATCAGGTAGAAAACGGGGTTGCCATCAGGATGGCGGTGATTTATCTTTTAGCTTCTAAAATACAGTAATAAAAAAGTCCCGATATTTCGGGACTTTCTTTTATTCTTCAGTTTTGATACTTCTAAGTTGTTTTAGCTTTTCTTTCCAGGTTGCCAATTCTTCTTTTTGTTTTTCAATATTACCCATTACTTCCTTTACCATTGGATTATCAGCTTTTGCTCTCGCAAAAAACTGGATGTTATTCTCCAGTTGGAAAAGATTGCTTTGTACTTCCTCAATCTTACGCATAATGAATACTTTCTCGTTATCCAGCTTCCTGGTGTTATCGGCGCCGGAAAGATTATCCAAACGATTGGCATAACGAACCATTTCATTGTCTTTTTTGCTTGAGCTTAATTTTTCAAACAAAGCATCAAGGATTTTATTGAATTTTCCCTCGATGTGTCGGCGTGCAAAAGGAACTTTTCCAAAACTTTTCCAAGTTTCTATATGTGCTTTTATCGCATCCAGATCGGCTTTATGTTCGCCAATAAGTTCAAAACCTTTAATGGTTTCTAAATAGGCTTTCTTCTTTTCGAATGCTTCAATCTCTTCAGCATTCAGCTCAGTTTTCTGCTCTTTTAGTTTTTCGAAATATTCGTTACAGGCACCTCTGAATTCAGCCCAAAGCTTATCAGAAAATTTTCTTGGTACATGTCCAATAGTTTTCCATTCTTCCTGAATTTGTTTAAACATTGGCGTTGTGGCGGCGAAATCAGTGCTGTCTTTCAGCTCATTTGCCTTAGCAACCAAGGCTTGCTTTTTGGAAAGGTTATCGTTTTGATCTTTTTTAATGTCTTTATAGAAAGAGTTTTTCAAAACATTGAAACTTCTAACGGCATTCTTAAACTCAGTCCAGGTTTGATCTGTTACTTCAGGCGGAACTTTCCCTGCTCCGAAGAACTGGTTTCGTAAAGCTTCTACTTTTTCAACCTGACCTAACCAAGCGGCATGTGAATTTACTTTTTCCTGTGCTAAAACTTCAATTTGGGCAATAATTTCTTTTTTCTTTTCCAAATTTGCCGTTTCAACTTCACGAAGTTTTTCAAACAAGCTTTCGCGTTTGTCGTGCATTTGTTTTGTCAATTCGCTGAATCGGTTCCAAATCTCTTCACGGCTTTCTCTTGAAACAGGACCAATGTCTTCTTTCCAGATTCGGTGTAAATCCTGCAATTCACGGAATGCTTTGTTGATATCTTCCTCTTTCACCAACTCTTCAACACGTTCAATGATTTTGAGTTTTTGAACCAAATTGTGCTTGAAATCCAAGTCACGGATTTCCCTGTCCAAATGAAGGACATCATAGAAATTTTCTAAATGGAAGTGATAGTTATTCCAAACATGGTTGTATTTATCTTTCGGAATTGGTCCGGCCACTTTCCATCGGTCACGGATATCATTAAATTTCTTTAAGGTAACCGGAATGCTGTCCTGGCTGTGAATTAAGTTTTTCAATTCCTCTACAATAGCCAATCTGTTTTCTAAATTCGCTTTCAGGTTGTTTTGTAAGCTTTGGAAATGATTATTTTTTTTGTCTCTGTATTGAGAATATAATTGGTCAAATTTCGCTTTTAGCGGAAAATGATAATGAAAATCTTCTGTTGTATCCGGATTTTCGGTATGGAATTCTTCTTTCTTTTCATCAATAAAATGATGGTATTTTGAAAGGAATGACTTTTTAAGTTCTTCGACATGGTCCTTAACAGACATTAGTTTTTCGACTAGAACCAATTCGCCTAATTCGTCAACTAATTGTTCCATTGATAAGGTATCGTAATCCAGCATTGGAATATCGTGACGCTCTTTTAAGGTTTCATCTTCGCTTTCCTCTGCATTTACTTCTTCGATAGCTTTGATTGCTGATTGCTCATCGTTTTGAATAACAATAGTGTCATCGGCAACTTGTTCATCGGTTAACTGAATGATGTTTTCTTCTGTCGGCATTTCATTGGCGACTTCAGCCGGAGTTTCCGTTTCTTCTTCATCTTCCTCTTCAGGTTCAATCACCGTTTCAACGGTTTCTTCTACCAGAGCATCTTTTTCAGCCAATACTTCAAGTTCATCTTCGGTAAGCGCTTCAGTTAAAATAGCTGCTTTTTCAATAGGTTCGTCAGCTACAACTTCAGCTTCTTCGGTAGGAGTTCGGTCCGCCAGTTCGCTAGCGCTCGGGTCGATTTCAGTAGCAGCTTCTTCGACTTCTTCAATAACAGGTTCTTCTGCAACAGTTTCTGATCCTGTCTCTGCAACAGGCTCTATTTCCTCTTGACTTTCAACAGGAATCTCTTGATTTTCAGCTGTAGTCACGTCTTGTGATTCATCAGCAATGTTTCCATCTGCATCGAGCAGGTTATCATTCTTTTCTTCTAACATTTTGTAAAATGTTTTAAGGGTTACACATTTTGAGGGCGAAAGATACTAAAGAAGCGTTAGAAATTCAAAGGAAATCAACATTTTCTCTACGAAAATGATACTTGCGAGGTTGAAAAAACAAAAAAACGCTGCGGAAGTTCAACAGCGTTTTACTATATATTAGAGTTTTAAAACTAGTTTACCAACACTTTTTTAGTAACCGAATTGGTGGCAGTAGATAACTTCAAAAAATAAAATCCTTTTGGCAGATTACTAATTGTGTAGGTATTATTTTCAATAATTGGATTTTTTATTTGTTGTAATACTTGTCCGTTTACCGTAATAATATCAATTTTTTCAAGAGAAACTGTTGTAGAAATGTTCACCACATCAGAAGAAGGATTTGGATATATTGAAACAGCGCTTTCGAAATCAAATGTTGAAACTGCCAATGGCAATCCCCATATCGCTGTAACATATTCATTATGGTCGATGTATGGATTTCTATTGTTTTGTCGGGCATAGATAGCATCATTTCTAACTATTTCCTTAGTACTTACCGGATCTTGCGTGTTCCAGGTTAATAGAATATTTAAAAAAGTTTGAGAAAATGTATGGTCTGCTGTGCCATCAAACATTACTTTGGATAAAGATGTAGAAGTGGTATAGAATCCGACCAGATCTGACTCATAACGGGTAGCAAAATAGAAAAACAGTCTTGCAAAATCACCTTTAAATTCATCTATGGGTTCAAAAACAGTTCCTGAAAAACCAAATGAATAACCAGAATTTAAATTAGAACCTCTTTTACTGCCATTCGTTGACGTCCAGTTTGCAACATTTACTTTTCCATAAGGTAAGTCACCTCTTTGTGCATTAACATGTTTATCAGAAGGTACTACAAAATGTGCATCAGAATACATAGGCTGTACTCCATTACCAAAGTAGGATTGCGGAATAGTATGCTCTCTATTATATCTTTCACATTCATTATTTCCTAAAGTTCCATCATCTTGCAAACCGCCACCGTAAACGAATTCACATTCACTACCGATAGGATTTTCTGTGTACATGTCAAGCATAGTTCCATTATTCTCATAAAAAGAATCTATGTCAGAAGTAAGATAGGTGGTATATAAACCTGAATATCCCCTGTCATTGTGGTCATCGATAATGTTGAATAGTTGTGTTTTTAATGTATATCCCGTTCCTGTTGCAGTATTGTAATAACCGGGCGGAATTGAATTAACGGATTGAGTCGCATTTTGGGCGATGCTGATGAATGTAAAACTGACTAGGAATAGGGTAAAGATTCTTTTCATTTGTATTTTTATATTTCTTTTTTTCTTTCTAATAGCGCCATATAAAAACCATCAAATCCAGTTTCCTGAGCGAGGATCTTTGTTTCCTTGACAAAGGTAAATGATTTTCCAGTTTCGGTAGTTAAGAAATGCTTAATTTGTTCCTGATTTTCAGAGGGTAAGATGGAGCACGTTGCATAAACCAACTTACCGCCGGGCTTTACTATTTTAGAATAATTTTCTAAAACTTCGGCTTGTACTTTTTTAATATTGTCAATAAATTCCGGTTGCAATTTCCATTTGGCATCCGGATTTCTTTTTAGAACTCCTAAACCGCTGCATGGTGCATCAATCAAGACCCTATCTGCTTTTTCATGCAGTTTTTTGATGACTTTTGTCGTGTCAATTATCCTGTATTCTATATTGAAAGCGCCGTTTCTTTTGGCTCTCAATTTTAATTGTTTCAGTTTACTTTCGTACAGGTCCATAGCAATTAATTGCCCTTTGTTTTGCATCAACGAAGCCATATGCAAGGTTTTTCCACCGGCACCGGCACAAGTATCCACGACTCTCATTCCTGGTTGAACATCAAGGAAAGCGGCTACTAATTGAGAGGAAGCATCCTGCACTTCAAAAAATCCTTCCTTGAAAGCATCAGTCAAAAATACATTCGCTCTTTCTTTCAATACTAATGCATCGGGTTGGTCCTTTAAAAACTCGGTTTCGATGTTTAAATCCATCAAAAGAGAATGCAGTTTCTCTTTTGTTGTCTTTAAGGTATTTACACGGAGAATAACTTTTGCAGGTTGGTTTTGTGCTGCAATTTCTTTAGTCCAAAGCGCTTCGCCTAACTCTTTTACGCCTAATTCATCCATCCAATCCGGAATGGACTCACGCATTTTCCTGATTTTGGAAAGTTCGTCAAATTTCCCCTTTATTTTTCTTTCGGGAGTTCCTTCCAATTGTTTCCAGTCGGGAATGGGGTAACCTCGTAAAACAGCCCAAACGGCAAACATTCTCCATAAGTCTTCCCGGTTAAATGGTTCTCTTACTTCGGCAATTTCTGCGTATAGTCTTTTCCAACGAACGACTTCATAGATAGTTTCGGCAACAAATTTCCTATCGGAACTTCCCCAACGTTTGTCTTTTTTCAACGCACGGGCAACTACTTTATCAGCATATTCTCCTTCATTGAAGATGGCGTTTAAAGAGTCAATTGTGGTGTAAACTAAATTCCGATGTAATCGCATAGTGTAAAAAATTGAGCGTGCAAAGATATTGCTTTTAATGTGAACAAAAAGTATTCTTCTGAGAATACTTTATTTAGTAAACCACTTTCTCTATTCTTTGCATGTCGATTTTCTCAGGAGCATGAATTACAAGTGGAAATTGTTCAATTTTTACAGAGCTGCTGTCTAATCCAAAACCTTTTTCTTCTGACAAACTCATTTTTTTCATTATGAAATAGGTATTCATAACAATTTTTTCAAAGAAAGTTAGGTCACTGTCATTGGAAAGGAATTTTTCTGAAAGCACGAATTTAAAGTCACCAATGATGTGGTTTTTACTTAGAGATTCATATCGGCTGGTAATATCTACTTCGCCACGCTGCACCATTTCCTTGATTACCTGTTTGAACATCAGGTTAATTTTGGTTGGTTCACGGAAACCAAGGTAAAAATCAATCCGGTAAATATCATCTTTAATGATTTCGGTAACCTTGTATTCTTTTTTATAGGGTTCGCTCAGGATATTGACGTGAATAAACCAATATAAGTCGGCGCGTTTTGGTCTTTTTTGAAGGATTGAATACATTACTTTTTCCTCAATTTCATCTGTTCTTTGAGAATTGGTCATGTAAATCAAATGCGTGGCGTATTTTGGGATAGATAAATCAACACTTAATTCGGCGAGAACTTTTTTATAGCTTTCAATTTTAACAATTTTAGTGTAGCTTTTACTAATTTTCTTAGCTAAAAACCATGTCGACATCACGCCAATCAAAAAGATTGCAATTGCTAAGGTTACATAACCTCCATCCATGAATTTTGTGATATTTGCGGTCAGGAAACTTATTTCAATAACACCGTAGATTGTAATAATAGGAGCAATGAAATACCATTTAACACGTTTCATTATCAAATAAAAATTCAATAATGTTGTGGTCATCATCATGCCCAGGATAATCGACAAGCCATAGGCATGCTCCATATTTTTGGACTCTTTAAAGTATAGGATAATCCCAACACAACCAATAAAAAGTAGCCAGTTTATTGATGGAATATACAGTTGGCCTTTTACATCTGTTGGGTAATTGATTTTGACTTTTGGCCAAAAACTTAGCCGCATCGCTACGTTAATCAGTGTAAATGAACCGCTTTTTAATGCTTGGGAGGCAATAATTGCTGCTAATGTTGCTACTACAATTCCGATTGGCTGGAACCAGTCCGCCATAATCAAATAGAATGGATTTGGATTATGGTCATTAAGATTTGCCAGTGTACTGCCATTGTGCTGCATCAAATAAGCTCCTTGCCCAAAATAATTCAGCAATAAAGTTGATTTAACAAAAATCCAACTTATTCTAATATTCTTTCTTCCGCAATGCCCCATGTCTGAATACAGCGATTCTGCTCCGGTAGTGCAAAGGAATACGGCACCAAGGATAAAAAATCCGTGTCCGCTTTGAGTAGATGTTAGGAGTTTATAAGCGTAATAAGGATTTATAGCCTTTAGAACCTCAAAATTCTGCGATATTTGAATAACTCCTAATATCCCCAACATGGAGAACCAAACAAGCATTATTGGAGAGAAAAACTTGGTAACTAATTTAGCTCCGAATTGTTGAATGGAAAATAAAACAAATAGAATCGCTATTACAATTGGAATAGTTGGAATGTCCGGCTTAAAAATTAAAAGTCCTTCTACAGCTGAAGAAACCGAAATTGGGGGTGTAATAATTCCTTCTGCTAAAAGCAAACTACCACCAATAATTGCCGGAACAATCAGCCATTGAATTTTTGTGCGTTTAACTAATGAATATAAAGAGAATATACCGCCTTCACCATGGTTGTCCGCGTTTAAGACGATG
The DNA here is from genome assembly GCA_040388035.1 of Bacteroidota bacterium. GTDB lineage: Bacteria > Bacteroidota > Bacteroidia > Flavobacteriales > Flavobacteriaceae > Flavobacterium. Next base: position 24,178 of record JAZKCP010000063.1, read on the forward strand.
ATGACATACTTTAAGGTTGTCTGCAATGTCAAGGTCCAAAAGATACAGGATAGTCCGCCCAAAATTAAATCAGAATCGATTTTATTATCATCGATTATTGATTTCATCACATATAGCGGAGATGTACCAATATCACCATAAATGATTCCTAATGTTAAAAGTAATCCGGCTGCCGAGAGTCTAGAATGTAAATTCTGGTGACTATGTGAACTCATAAAAAATTGTTAAAAAAGCGGTTACAAATGTACTATATTTTTAAATCAATCAATTTTTTAAAGAGTTAATTTTGTTGTAGACAAAAAAAAATCACCGCATTTCTGTGATGATTTTCATTTAACAATAAAACTATAAACTTTTAACCTCTTCTGTTTCCGTTACTATTTCCTCTAGAATTTCCTTCGCTTCTTTGAGAGCTTCCTCTTTGTTGTGAATATTCTCTCGGACTTGAATTCCCAGGCGATCCTGCACTTCTTTGATTTCCAGAGCTTCGTGGGCTTGATTCGCTGCCGGAACCGCTTTGAGTTGCGACACTTCTTGGCGACTCCTGGCTTCTTTGATTCCCGTAAGTTCTAGGCGATTCTGAATCTCTGTTATTTCCAGTATTTCCGTAAGTTCTAGGCGATTCATTTCCTTGGTTCCCATAACTTCTTGGATTTTGAGTTGCCACACTTCTTGGTGACTCATTACTGCTTTGATTCCCATAAGTTCGTGTGCTTTGAGTCGCCACACTTCTTGGAGAATCGGTACTTCTTTGATTACCAGAAGTTCTCGGGCTTGATTGACTTCTCGAACCATTTTGAGATGTTACTGTTCTTGGAGACTCCTGAGTTCTTGTATTGCTATAAGTTCTCGGAGTTGATTCGCTTCTGGCAACACTTTTAGTTCCTGCGCTTCTCGGAGATCCTGTAACATTTGAATTTGTTCTGGTTCCACTAGAAGCAATTTGATTTCTGGTAGCCAAAGTTTGTGTTCTCCTATTATTGTCCAATTCATATCTATTTGTATATCCTGTATTTCTGTTTGAAAAAGATCGTGTTGGATATTGTCTTTCATAATGATTCCCTCTTCTTCCGTTATAATAATAATTGTTATAAGCTACACTACATCTTCTGTAATCTACATAGTTGTAATGATGATTAAAGTTTATAAAAACGGAAATGTGATTGTGATAAGTATATATTGGGAACGGAGACCAAGCAACATAAAAGCTTGGATAGTATCCCCAGTACCATGAAGAATAATAGGGGCGATAGTTACCAACCCAAAATGAGGTATAAATTACAGGAGTATAAGCATAAACCGGCTCATAAATATAATTGTTACCATACATATAAACATCGCCGACAACCTGCACCTGAACCCTATTATAACGATCTCTTTCCACTTCAACCGTGGCAATATCCTGATAGTTATCACGACCAAGAACCGACTGGATTATAATCAAATGGGTGTTTCCTTCAACAGTTTCAATCACACGTAAATAATCAACCCGATTATCACCGTTCAAATCTAAATTCGAGATTTGGGAATTTGGATCATTCAATCTTCTTTCAAAATCTGATAAATCACGCGAATCACCAAAGATTGAAGCAACGGCACGCAAATCCAGATTATCACTGATATCTGAATTGTTTGCTGTGACCGTAGTCCTGTCCTGGGCAAAAACACTTGAAAGACTCCACAAAGACATCATTGCCAAGGAAAAAATTTTCGTTTTCATAATTATTAGTATTTAAGTATTTGGAATTTTTTTGAAATAACCAATTACTGTGCCACAACTTGTTTTTTGTAGTTATTTAACAAATATTGGCTTGGTTAAATCTATACAATTGCTTATAAATCAGCCTTTTCTAAAAAAAAGAAGAGAGCATTGAGCTCTCTTATAATTTATCTTCCGCGTTTTTTATCACGATATTGCTGCAATAGTTTTCGGTTGAAGTTTTCTTCGGCTTTTTTGAGTTTCAGAATCTTTAAAGGAGAAATCACTCCCTTTAAACTGGTAACAAATTTCTTTTTTGCCTGATGTAATTCGTCTTCAGAGTTTTCCATTTGATTTAATAATGTTAACGCCTCTTTATCTGATAATTTATCAAACGAATCATCATCCATTCTACCAAAATAACCTTTTAGTTTTTGCTGCCTAATTTCTTTTTGTTTGTCTTCAAAGGCATTAAACAAAGGCCAAAACTTTGCAGCTTCGTCAGGTGTTAGTGCCAATTCATCGGTTATGAAGGCTACTTTAAGTGCTTTAACTTGCTCTTTCTTTTTGCGTATAGGACCGTCCTGAGCAATAGCAGTCACGGAAATAAATGCTATTAGTATTGGAAGTATTTTTGTGATTTTCATAATATTAGTCTATTATATATTGTTCTAAATTTGAGTTAGTATTTAAGGCATCTTCGATCGCTGTATCATCAACATTGAAATCCAGTTTCATTTTATCTAAATCTTCCTGTTCCAATAAATCTACAATTTGTTCTTCGGAAATGTTGGATTGATAGGCAATGTAATTTTCCAAAGTGGCAGTATCAATTTCTTCTGATTGCGTATTGTAGTTATTAAATAATGGAATGGACAGCATTAGAATAAGAACTGCAGCCGCAGCAAAATACCAGGTTTTTCTGGAACTAAAAATCGAAACGACTTTAGGCTCCTGCTTTGGCAGTTTCGCTAAAACCTTATCTGTGAATGTATCAAAATAGCCATCAGGTGTTGTAAATCCTGATGTTATTTTAGGTTCATTATCTAGTTTAAAATCTTTCATAGGCGTTTGACAAATGTATTGCTAAATGGTTTAATTGTTTTTTACAAAATCTTCAATTTTCTTTACAGCGTGATGATACGATGCCTTTAGTGCACCAACAGATGTTCCCAGGATTTCCGACAACTCTTCATATTTTATTTCTTCATAATATTTCATTTTAAAAACCAATTGCTGTTTTTCCGGAAGCAATGCAATTGCTTTTTGTAACTTGATTTGGATTTCATTGCCATCAAAATAGGTGTCTGCCTTTAGGTTATCCACAATTTTGGTTTGCAATGCTTCACTGGTTGTACCATTTCGTTTTGCTTTTTGATTTATAAACGTAATGGCTTCATTGGTTGCAATCCGGTACATCCACGAAAACAATTTGCTTTCCCCTTTGAAATCTTTTAAATACTGAAAAACTTTGACAAAAGTATTCTGCAAAACATCATCGGCATCATCGTGATTTAAAACAATATTCCGAATGTGATTATACAACGGTCGTTGATAATCCCGCAACAGGTTTTGAGACGCAACATTCTGCGTTTTTGGATTTAATAATTCCTGAATGAAATCCTTTTCGTCTTGCAAAGTGAAAATTTAGCTAATTGGAATAAAGATAACGGAAAAGGTTTAATCTACTCCAAAATTAAGGTATTTCCGGTGGAGTAGTAGTTGTTTGAGGTGTTTGCTTCGCCTGTTCGCTAGCGCTCGAGCCAACAGCAGGATTTATCGGGGCAACAATAGGTTTTGGTAACTCAATTGCTTTTGGAAAAACCGGAATATAAATCTCCGTAATCCATTTTGAAGGCTGCTTAATGTCATCAATGGTTTTGACATAAACCTCAGTATAGCTTCCCGCAAAATTTTCTTTTAAGCCATTATCAACAATATACTTTTTGGCTTTTGCCCAAGCTTCTTTGCTATGCGAATAATCACCGGTTAAGGTCGTTTTTAAACAGGTAAAGGCTATAATTTCTCCGGGCGCCACATCGCTTCCTTCCGAAATAGAAATTTGCTGCCTCACCGGAATGCAAACCGAAATGGTAGCAAAATCATTGGCAACATCATATTTGTCATAGTTAACAAATGGCTTTCCTGCCATTGGAATTTTGTTCTTTTTGAAAAAATGAACCATTCTCGTCATCAGGATTTTGGTATTTTTACCAACGCTTTTAATATGACAGGAAACGGTTTGTTTCAAACAAAAACCCGATGGTCGTTGCACAATTCCGTTTACTTTTATTGAATAGGTTTTCATTTCATAGTTAAGCGTTTTATCAAGATTGCGTAGGCTTTTTTCATAAATATCTCCCAAAATTGAAGTTAGGCCACCTTTGAAAAAGCTAGAGATTTTAGTGATTAAATCCATTTTTCCTTTGCTGTGAACGGTAACTTTCGTCCCGCCAATTGTATCTTTAAATTTCCAGGAAATAGTTGCTGTTGTACCGTTGAAATCGGCTTTTTGAGAAAGGCTGTCGTTTTCTTTTACAAACACAGTTCTGATTGAGCCATCACCTGATTCAGTTTCGAAAGAACATTTTGCTCCGGCACCCATTGTTTTTGCGCCATAATTAAATTTGATATCTGATTTTTTCTCCATCCACGAACCAAATGTTTCCCAGTTTTTATAATCATTGACATAATCAAAAACGATACTTCTTGGCGTTTTGACAATACCGCTTTTTGAAACCTCAAAATCCCCTTTTTGTGTAGCTACATACACCGTAATTCCAACCAGTGCTAAAAGAATAAGCAAGAAGATATATTTTAAAATTCTCATGGAACTAGGTTTATAAAGTGTCACAAAGTTATGAATTTTATAGTATTAAATATTGATTATATTTGCGTGCATTCAAATTTTAATTATGAAAACAAAAAGTGACCTCCGCGGTATTTTATTCAGGCATTTAGACGGAATCGTAACTATTCCGGCAGCTTATTCATTACACAAAAAAGGGGTTTTGGATTACATACTGCAACAGCAAAATGTGTCACTTCAAGAACTTACTGCAAAATTTAATGCAAACGAAGGGTATCTTAATGTAGCGCTTCGGGTTTTGGCTTCACAAGGTTGGCTTGTTCAGCATATTGACAATCAAAAAGATGAAATAACTTTTGCCGTAAACGAAAAAAGTGAAACTGCCTTTTCATTGATACCGCTTTACAAAGATGCTTTCAATCTAATGGAGTTCACAGAACATTTTCATCCACGAAAATTTGAGGTGGAACCTTTTGAAATGCTCAATGAATTGTTTTCAAAATACAAATCAAGTTTCGGAATCACGTTTTCTGGTGATACCAAGATAAGAGCAATTCAAGAGCAGGTTTTGTATCACATAGAAGGTGTTTTAGTTGGCCCAACAATAGTGATGCTGGGTATGACCGGAATGTTTCACAAATATTTTATGGAAACTTCTTTCCGTCCGGAAGAGTTTCACAAAAAACCGGAATGCTTTAAGGAAATACTTGATTTCCTTGCACATTTAAATTGGTTTACTAAAAAAAATGACAATTATCAATTCACGGAAACCGGTTTGTTTTATGCCAAAAGAGCCGCTGCTTACGGTGTTACGGTTTCCTATATTCCAACGCTCAGAAAAATGGATGAGCTTCTTTTTGGAAATCCTTCTATACTGAGAAATATAGGCGAGCACGAAGAAGAATTGCATGTGGATAGAAAGATGAACGTTTGGGGAAGTGGAGGAGCACACGCCGAATACTTCAAAATTGTAGACCAGATAATCATAGAACTATTCAATCGCCCGATAGCGGAACAACCGATTGGGATTTTGGATATGGGTTGTGGTAATGGTGCCTTTTTGGAACATATGTTTGATGTAATTGAGCGCCAAACAACCAGAGGCAGAATGCTCGACGAGCATCCGTTGTTTTTAGTTGGTGTTGACTATAATGAAGCAGCAATAAAAGTAACACGCGCCAATTTAATCAAAGCCGACATCTGGGCCAAAGTAATTTGGGGCGATATAGGAAGACCGCAATTACTGGCAGAGACACTGAAGGAAGATTACAAAATTGACTTGAAAGAGTTGCTTAACGTTAGAACCTTTTTAGACCACAATAGAATATGGGAAACACCAACTGTAAAAACTCCAGATCGAATAAGTTCTTCGACCGGAGCTTTCGCACATCGCGGTAAAAGAATCAGCAATGCTGAGGTGGAAGACAACTTACTGGAGCATCTAAAAAAATGGTCGCCGTTTGTAGAGAAATTTGGTTTGCTGTTAATTGAACTTCATACAATTGCTCCCGAGTTAACCGCCAATAATCTTGGAATTACTGCAGCTACAGCCTATGACGCCACGCATGGTTTTTCCGATCAATATATAGTAGAAATCGATGTACTTCATAAGATAGCGGCCGAAGCAGGATTGTTTTCGGATAACAATGTCTTCACTAAATTCCCAAATTCGGAGTTGGCAACAGTAAGTGTTAACCTTTTGAAAGGAAGATAAACGCACAAGTTCACTATTCCCGCATTTGATATTAAGAGGAGGACTGCCAGTGGCAGTCAGGTAAACTCCTAATGCTTCATCGTTAACTTAATAACAAACAGCAACGCTATAAAAAGCAGAAAGGCAATCAGGATTTTATAACTTCCTTTGTAAACCCTTTGGTGGAGTGCTTTGTCTCTCCCATAGGCAAAGTATGCAGCGATTATAAAAGCAACAAAAAAAATAGCGGCGAAAGTCCATTGACCAGTTGTGAACATTTATTTCAAATTTTCAACAAATTTACTCAAATGTATCTGAAAGTTGTATTTTGCATCAACAATAAATTTCAATACAAATGCAAAAACAAATCAACGCAGTAAAAGAATTCCATACTTCATTTGGACTTGGTGTAAGCCACGAGATGAAAGGAGATTTAGGCGAACAAAAAAACATGTTGCGCTTTAACTTAATGAAAGAGGAAAATGAAGAATACCTGGAAGCGGCTCAAAATAATGATTTGATAGAAATAGCCGATGCACTTGGCGATATGCTTTATATTTTGTGTGGAACTATCCTTGAACACGGACTACAGCACAAAATAGAGGAAGTCTTTGATGAAATACAGCGGTCAAACATGAGTAAACTTGGAGAAAACGGCCTGCCTATTTACCGCGAAGATGGTAAAGTACTCAAAGGGCCAAACTATTTTAAGCCAAGTTTTGAAGAAATATTAAGATAAAATCAAAATAAAAGAGCGCATCAAATGGTGCGCTCTTTTATTGTTTAATAGTTGCCACGTGGCTACATATCAGGAATATCCGGTTCGACCAAATTTTTTAATTTCTCTAGCGATTCCTGCCATCCCAAGTAACACATTTCTGCCGGTATCATTTCAGGAATACCTTCCTGTGTAATTTTGAGTTCTGTACCAACTGAAACTTCTTTCAGCCAAACAGACGTAATCATTTCGCCCGGTAAATTCGGATCATCAAAAGTATCCGTGTATTTTAGGAATTCGTTCGGTTTGATGTCAAGATATTTTCCGCCAAACGAATGACCGTTACCGGTGGTAAAATTTATAAAAGACATTTTGTAGAATCCACCCGCTTTTGCGTCCATGTTATGTACGACACATAAATAGCCGTATGGCGGAATCCATGCTGCAAGCGCATTAGGCTCGATAAAAGCGCGATAAACTTTCTCAGGTTTTGCTTTGAGTACTCTGTGAAGTGTTACACTGTTAGACATAATTTTTTGTTTTTTAGTTAATACTTATTTAATTTTTCGATGATGCTGTTTATTCATTTTCAGATTCTACTAACTCTTTTAAGCCTTTCAGGATTTTGTCCCAGCCTTTGACAGATTTTTTATATCGTTTCCCGGCGCCTTCTTCCTTCCCAACATCATCTTTTATTGATAAGGTTGTTTTTCCATTTTTATATTCGAGTGTATCCGTCACGGTTGAAAAACCCGGAGAACCTTGATTGGCCAATGTATACTGCAATATTTTCTCAGGCTCTATTTTTAGTATTTTGCCTTTCATTTCGATGTTTATTATAAAGAAGACCTTTCCTTTAAAAGTGATACTGCTTCCTGGTTTCCAATCGGAAATAACTTTGCATTTAAAAAAATACTTCTTTGTTTTTTCCGGATTTGTCAAAGCATCCCATACTGACGAAGGTTTAGCGTTCAGTACAATTTCTTTCTTGACGATATGTTCAGTATTTTTCACTTCTAATCCATTTCTAACGTAATCCACACCGGCGCATGGTCACTGGTTTTTTCCCAGCCACGTACTTCTGTATCAACGCTACCTGAAATAAGTTTTGGACTTGCGACTGGATTTAATAAAAAATGGTCAATCCGCAACCCGGCATTTCTTTGATAGGCGTTTCTGAAATAATCCCAAAAAGTATAAATTTTTTCTTCCGGATATAGTTTTCTTATAGCATCCGTCCAGCCTTTATCAATCAGCTTTTTAAATTCCTTGCGCACTTCGGGCCTAAAGAGTGCATCATTAATCCAACGTTCCGGTTTGTAAACATCAAGTTCCGTTGGCATTACATTAAAGTCACCAGCCAAAATCACAGGAATATCAAATTCTAAAAGTGCCGCTGCGCGCTTTTGAAACCTTTTAAACCAAGTTAGTTTATAATCAAATTTTGGGCCCGGCGCCGGATTACCATTCGGTAGATACAAGCAAGCAATTACAATGCTAGTATTATAAAGTACTTCAATATAACGGCTTTGCAAATCATTTTCATCGCCCGGAAGCACTTTACTAATTTCCTGAATTTCACCTTTTGCCAAGATTGCCACGCCGTTCCATTGTTTTTGCCCGTGCCAAATGGAATTATAACCGGCATCCTTAATGGCTTTTTCAGGGAACTTTTCCTGTGGTGCCTTTAACTCCTGTAGGCAAACGACATCCGGCTGTGCAGCTGCCAGCCAACGTAAAAGAACTGAAATTCGTCCATTTATCCCATTTACATTATAGGTTGCAATCTTCATTTACTTTTTTCCTAAAATTATAAAATCCTTATTCAAAAGTCTTACACCTGAATAAAGTAAGATTATAAAATTTATAGTTTTTTAGTCTTGTTATACAGCACGATATGCCGTCTCAAAAAGGCACCAAAAGTGATAAGAGAAATTCCAATAATAAATCGATGAGGATATAATGATGAAGCAGGCTGCGTAAGTGATATAATCACCAGCACTAAGTTTACCAAAGTTACAATGGACAATAGGACTAAAATTATTTTTCTCATAACGCTCTTTTATTCTTTAATTCTGATTTTTGGGAGTTCCTGCAAATTCATTAAATCCATAAACTTTTTTCTGTCTTTTGACAAGTTTGTAAAAAAGTCGATTTTATCTTTTCCATTGGCTGTTTTAGTATAAGAATAAATTAGGATTGCTTTTGTGTGATCTTGTAATTCCACTTCCTTGTACCTGGATATTGTGAATTCGACAGCCGTCAATTCATCATTTTTTTCTGTGCTTAGTACGTAATCAATAATACTTTCTCTACCATCCGTACCTTTCGTGATACTATAACTGCAAATTTTATCTGTTTCCTGTCTCTTATTTAGTTCACCAGCTTTTTGCCGCACAGCATCTTCAAGGCTAACGTTTCTTATCAGAACGTTTATAGAAATTAATTCATTAAATCGTTCTAAAGTCTGATAGATTGGTGTGTATTTTTGAATATAGTAATCCACATGTGCTTTTTCTGAACGGGAAAGATGGAACCGAATATTATTGAATATGATTGGTCCTTTTACGCCAATTATATCCACCGGCCCATAATGAAAGGGCGAAAATGACATTAATACGATGGTGGCTATACAAAGTATTTTTTTCATTTTAGGTTTTTAGTAGCTTAAACAAAACCATTCATAATAACCTTTAATCGCTTGACGTTTAATGGTTAGACGTAAAGATACAAAAAAACTCCGGGTTTCCCCAGAGTTTGTAAATCAATAATTATTTTGAAAATTAAACTTTCACCGTCCAGCCAAAAGTATCTTCGGCAAGATTGTATTGAATTTTAGTCAGTTTCTCTTTTAATTGCAATGCGATAGAGTTTTCTATTTTTGGCAGTTCATAATAATCTTCTTTGTATTGAAAGCCTACAATCGGACTAACTACCGCAGCAGTTCCGGCACCGAAGATTTCTTTTAGGCTTCCGTTTTTGGCACCTTGAACTAATTCAGAAACCAATACTGAACGCTCTTCTACTTTAATACCATCGCGTTTTGCTATATCAATGATGCTTTTACGCGTTACACCATCCAAAATCCTTTCACTGGTTGGCGCGGTACAGATAGTGTCATTAAACCTAAAGAAAACGTTCATAGTACCCGCTTCTTCCAGTTTGGTATGCGTGGCATCGTCTGTCCAGATAATTTGTTGGAATCCTTTTTCCTGTGCCAATTTCTGAGGATAAAATTGTGCTGAATAGTTTCCGGCTGCTTTTGCCGCTCCGATTCCACCATTGGCAGCACGGCTGTAATGTTCGGCAATGACTACTTTCACTTCACCCGAATAATACGAACGGGCAGGCGAGAGGATGATCATAAACCTATATTGCGTTGATGGTTGAGCGATTACACCGGAGCCAATTGCAATCATGAATGGACGAATGTAAAGAGTGTTTCCTAAACCTTTCTTTACCCAATCTCTTTCAATCTCAACGATGGCTTTTAACCCGCCAATAAAAATCTCTTCAGGAACTTCAGGCATTGCCATTCTCACCGCCGATTTATTAAAACGATCCAGGTTTTGGTCAGGCCTGAAAAGCCAAACATCGTCATTTTCGTCTTTATAGGCTTTCATTCCTTCAAAAATCGCCTGAGCATAGTGAAACACTTTTGCTGAAGGATCAATTAAGAATGGTTCGTAAGGTTTTATAACTGGTTTTTGCCATTTTCCTTCTTTGAAATCACAAACCAGCATATGGTCTGTAAATATATTCCCGAAGGAAAGGTTTTCAAAATCGACTTCGTTAATTTTAGAAGAATTTGCTCTAACTATATCGATTTCGCTGGTAGTTTTTAACATCATTTAATAATAGGTTTTAATTCAGGATACAGTTCAAATCGTTGGTAATTAATCGGTTGCAATTCCTGTCCCGAAGAATTATAGTTGTGTGTTAGTTTTTGTAAAACTAGTAAAAATATGGTTGCATTTAGCATCGTCAGAAAAAATTGAAAACTTTTTTCGAAACAATATTTTTAAGACTGTTTTAGCATGATTTTCTGCGTGAAACTTAAAATAATTGCTAACATATTGTCGGTCTTATTTAAACTCTTTATATTCGCAACACCTTAAAACAACAATTATGAAAAAATTAAACATTATCCTGATTGTGCTGTTTCTATGTACAGGAACAACAGTAATGGCACAAAAAAAAGCCAACGCTTTTAATAGTAAAGACTACGCTTTGTTTGGCGACGATTTCAAAGTGACTAAAATTTATACCAAAAACGAAATGTTGAAAAAGTATAAAACACTTAAAAAAGGTGATACTATCACAGTGCAATTTCAATCGAATATCAAATCGGTATGCAAAAAGAAAGGCTGCTGGATGAAAATGGAATTGGCTGGTGATAATAATTCTTTCGTAAAATTTAAGGATTATGGTTTCTTTGTGCCATTGAATGCAGATAATAGCGAAGCCATCGTACACGGTAAAGCATTTGTTGATGTTGAATCGGTTGAATCATTAAGGCATTATGCCAAGGATGGCGGAAAATCTGCAGCTGAGATTGCAAAAATCACCAAACCGGAGGTAACTTATGCGTTTTTGGCAGATGGTGTTTACATCAGGAAATAATTAGTTGTTCGGATGAAAAAAATAATCGCGCTTGTTCTGGTTTTTGGTTTATTTTCTTGTCAAAAGAAGGAAGAGAAGGCAAAACAAGAAAAATGCCCTCCAACCAAGGAAAAGAAACTGGAAATGTACCAAATGTCTGAAATGGCAGCTTTGATGGAGCAAATGTACGTGGATAGTAAACGTGCTAAAGAGCTTATTCAAAAGGGCGAGGCAATCGGACAGTTTCCGGAGCATTTTTTAAAAATCCATACAGCAAAATTTACGGACGAAACGGAAAATGATTTGTTTTTTAAAGAAAAAGCTAAAGAATATATTACAGCACAACAATTACTGTATAGCGATCCACAGCATCAAAAAGAAAACTTCAACGCCGGTGTTGATGCCTGCTTAAAATGCCACGAAAGTAAATGTGGCGGACCAATTCCGAGAATAAAGAAATTGTATATAAAATAATTTTGAAACGCGAAATTATCCAAACCAAGGATGGCTCTACAACCATTCACCTGCCGGAATGGAATGAAAGTTACCATTCAAAACACGGCGCAATCCAGGAAGCATATCATGTATTCATAAAGAATGGCTTGTCTCTCTATCAGAGACAAGCCATTTCAATTTTGGAAATAGGGTTTGGTACAGGCCTCAATTGTTTTATCACTTTCGTGGAAGCAAAAAAAGACAATCAAAATATCGATTACGTTGGAGTAGAAGGGTATCCGGTTTCTTTAGACGAAGCTATGCAAATGAATTATCCCAATGCCATTGATGAAGGAGCGGCCGAACTATTTAAACAAATGCACGAATGCGATTGGGAACAGAAGAATTGGCTTTCGGATAGATTTGCATTAACAAAGCGCACGCAGTTCTTTCAGGATATTCAGGATGTAGCAGCTTTTGATTTGATTTATTTTGATGCTTTTGGTTTCAGGGTACAGCCCGAACTTTGGTCAGAAGAGATCTTTGCCACTATGTTCAAAGCTATGAAAGCAAATGGTGTTTTGGTAACCTATGCCTGTCGTACTTCAATAAAAAACGCTATGTTATCGGCAGGTTTTTCTGTAGAAAAATTACCGGGCGCTCCAGGCAAAAGAGAGATGTTGCGCGCCACTAAAGCAGTTTAGAATTTTAACACTTTTGATGCATTAAATTTCACATTTATTTTGATAAGTGCAAAACAATATTCTTTACATTTGATACACCAAACCGTTCTTACATTATTATTTTAATTTAAATCTAATATTTTTTTATGTCTAAATCGATGTTAGACCACACTAAGAATGTATTGAAAAGAGTAAGTTTTGACGTCACTCTTTTCTGCAAGGAACTTGAAAAAGCATGTAAAGTTTTGTTGCCTTTCGAAATAGAAGAATTAGCTTCATGGCTTTCAAAATTTATCAAGGAAAAACCGGAACTGCAGCATTGTATGTTGCTCATTGATAATAAATAGAACTAAAAGGAACTTAAACGGTTCCTTTTTTTTTAACCAATTTTTAAAACCGCTTAATAGTTTTTTGCGTAACTTTAAGTGTAATTTTAAACTTTAAGGTATGGGACAAGCAATGTATGATTACACGAAATCTGCGATTGTAAAAGTTAGTAAAAACAAAGAGCTTTTTGTCAACGAATTAACGAAGGCGTCAAGAACTCTTTTACCTTATCAAAAAGACAGGCTCATTAATTGGCTATTTTTTTACACTGCTGATAAACCTGAAACACAAAAATGGTTTTGGGAGTTGTTAGACAAGAAAATTTTAGTAAGTTAAAACTTAAATAAATTGTTAATAAGTGCATTTCAACGACTAAAAAGGTGTTTTAACGAAATTTTTTTAGTCTTTTTTTTGCTTGCAAACTTTTTTTAATATACATTTACTAAACGTTCTTACAATAAGATAACCCCAAATCTTAACCAACTATGCCTAGAATGATTTACGATTACACAAAATCTGTACTCGAAAGAGTAAGCTTCGATCCGGTTCTTTTTGCAAAAGAGCTTAAAAAAGCCATCAAAAACTTATTGCCGTACGAAGTTGAACAACTGAAAAAATGGTTGCAATTCTTCACGAGTGAGCATCCCGAATTAAAACAATGTTTGTCTGTAGTTAGTTAGCAGAAGAAATAAGGAGTTTGTGCAAAAGCTCCTTATTTTTTTTGTAATGGACTCACAATTTGCACATTCTGAAAAACAATTGCGCCTTTTACAACTCCGGCGATAGTGCTTCTTAAAGCGTCTATAATTTGAATTTTCAATTCGGTTTTAGGAAAAATCAAACTTACTTCCCGTGCAGGTTTTGGTTCTTTAAAATGGCGTAATTTGAGTTGGTCCTTTTCTTTTAGATCCAAAGTGTGCAAATAGGGAAGCAATGTTGTTCCCAAACCTTCATCTGCCAGTTTTATTAGGGTTTCAAAACTACCGCTTTCAATTTGGAAGTGCGCTTTTTCGTTGGCGGCAACATTCCTGCATAAATTCAAAATACCGTCTCTAAAACAATGTCCATCCTGAAGCAAAAGAATTTCATCTATATTTAAATCATCCACTTCAATTTCCTGTTTTTGAAAAGAATGGTGACCTTCGGGAATGTAAGCGACAAAGGGTTCAAAGTACAGCACAACTTCTTTTATTTTTTCTTCTTCTAACGGCGTCGCGGCAATCGCAGCATCTAAATGGCCGTTGTTGAGTTTTATTATAATTTCATCGGTGTTTAACTCCTCGATAATGAGTTTAACTTTTGGATATTTTTTGATAAAATTGTTCAGAAACATAGGCAACAATGTTGGCATTATAGTCGGGATTATTCCCAAACGGAATTCACCACCGATAAATCCTTTTTGCTGATCCACAATATCCTGTATTCTGTCAGCTTCGTTGACAATATTTTTTGACTGATTGACAATTTGCTGTCCAATGTCCGTAAGTTGAATGGGTTTCTTAGTTCTGTCAAAAATCTGAATTCCCAATTCCTCTTCAATTTTTTGGATTTGCATGCTCAAGGTTGGTTGTGTGACAAAACATTTTTCGGCTGCGAGTGTAAAGTTCTTATGCTCAGCTACTGCCAGGACGTATTTTAATTGCGTAATTGTCATTATATAGTAAATTTTTATGTAAATATAAAACCTATAAATTTAATTTATAGTAAACGAATGTTAAAAATATTATAATGGTTTTTTATACGTCTTCCGAATGCCTACTTTTGCGGTATGAGATTCTTTGCAAAATTATTATTATTAGTATTTGTTACTTTTCTATCAACGCCGACAGTTGTTACGTTGATTGAGAAAAATAGTGATATTTCAATGTTTTATAGTTTTGCTGAAGAAGAAATCCATAAAGAATTAAAGGAAGTTAAAGCCGAAGTAAAACAACAGTTTGATTATCCTTTTTTGGAATTGAAAATCCAAACTAACACTGCTATCATCTCCGAGAACTTATCACGTCACGATAATGTTGCTGCAGAAATATTCTCTCCTCCACCAGAATTGATTTAATACATCATGTTTTACAATATCCGTAGACTACGGGTGTTACTCTTAGTGTATTAAATTTTTCGAAATGACAAAAAAAATCAATCTTTTTGCAAACCTTAAATCTGATTTTGCTTCAGGTTTAGTGGTTTTCTTAGTGGCACTTCCATTATGTTTGGGAATTGCTTTGGCTTCCGGTGCGCCATTATTTGCCGGTATTATTTCCGGTGTTGTTGGTGGATTAATAGTTGGTTATCTAAGCCAATCCCATATCAGTGTTTCCGGACCTGCTGCGGGTTTAACAGCTATAGTGTTGACGGCTATCAGCGATTTAGGGACTTTTAATGCATTCTTGCTCGCCGGTTTGATTGCCGGTGTCATTCAGTTGGCACTCGGATTTATTAAAGCAGGAAGTATTTCCAATTATTTTCCAACCAATGTTATTGAAGGTATGTTGGCCGGAATTGGTGTAATTATTTTCCTCAAACAAATTCCGCATGCGTTTGGTTATGATCCAGACCATGAAGGTGATTTAGGTTTTTTCCAGCCCGACGGGCAAAACACTTTTTCTGAAATATTTCATACGTTAGATCACATCCAGCCAGGGGCAATAATTGTTGCTTTAGTTTCCCTGAGCATTTTAATTGCATGGACTAAAGTCAAATTTTTAAAAGAACTAAAACTTGTGCCGGCTGCATTGATAGCTGTTGTGGTTGGTATTCTCTTAAATGAACTTTTTATTCAAACCGGAAGCAGTTTAGCTATTGGAAGCGAACACTTAGTTACATTGCCTGTACCAAATTCCTTTGAAGAATTGGCCTCTATTTTTGTCGCCCCTGATTTCTCAGCCATCACCAATAGTAAAGTCTGGATTGTCGGTATCACCATAGCTGTTGTGGCTTCAATAGAAACACTTTTGTGTATCGAGGCTGCGGATAGGATGGATGCTCAAAAACGATATACGGATACGAATGTAGAATTGAAAGCACAAGGGGTGGGAAACATTATCAGTTCATTGCTTGGCGGTTTACCAATGACATCCGTAGTAGTTCGGACTTCGGCGAATAATAACGCGGGTGCCAAATCTAAAATGTCGGCTATTATTCATGGAGGCTTATTGCTGATAAGTGTTTTGGCCATTCCGGCACTTCTGAATAAAATTCCGTTAGCAACTTTGGCTGCCATTTTGTTGTTAGTGGGCTATAAGTTGGCTAATCCAAAAATCATTAAGCACTTCTGGGAAAAAGGTAAGTATCAGTTTGTACCGTTTATTGCCACGTTTGTTGGAGTTGTATTTACCGATTTGCTGAAAGGTGTGGCTTTGGGAATTGTAATCAGTATTATTTTTGTTTTGAAAGGCAATTTGAAACGTGCTTACAATTTCAGAAAGGAAGAATATGCCGATGGCGACGTTATCCATATTGATTTGGCGCAGGAAGTTTCATTCTTGAACAAAGCGGCTATTAAATCAACGTTGATGGCCATTCCTGAGAATTCCAGGGTGATTATCAATGCTCATGATACGGTTTATATTGCTCATGATATATTGGATTTGCTCCGTGAATTTAAGACTACAAGAGCGATTGACGAAAACATCAAAGTCAAGCTAAAGGGTTTCAAAAAGGCGTATCAGCTTGAAAACAGCAGAGAAACTCCAAACAAGGTAACCATTGAGCATTACTATGATGTAATGAAAAGGAAAACCGTTAAGCGTGAAGTTATCAACGAAAATTTTAATGATTAAAAATAATATAAACCTAAATTGTAATTCCTTACTTTTATAATCAAATAGTAAAGTGTTTTTACAATTGAAAACTATAATAAACAATGAGCGATTTTTATAAAAAAATATTAGATAACAACAAGGAATGGGTTGAAAGAGCATTGGAAAAAGACCCAAATTATTTCAAGGATTTAGCCAAAGGGCAAACACCACCATTATTATGGATTGGTTGTTCCGATAGCCGTGTTCCTGCAAATGAAATTATCGGAGCCAAACCGGGCGAAGTGTTTGTACACAGAAACATTGCCAATATGGTTGTGCATTCCGATATGAACATGCTAAGTGTTCTGGATTATGCGGTGAATGTTTTAAAGGTAAAACATGTAATTGTCTGCGGCCATTATGGCTGTGGTGGCGTAAAGGCGGCGATGGGAAATGATTCAATCGGAATTATCGACAATTGGATTCGCCATATTAAAGATGTATATCGTTTGCATGACGAATACTTAGATTCTATCGTCAACGAAGATGACCGTTTCAATGCTTTTGTGGAAATAAATGCTAAAGAACAGGTTTTTGATTTAGCCAAAACATCTATCGTTCAAGGAGCGTGGAGAAACGGGCAGGAGCTTACCTTACATGGTTGGGTTTATGGATTGAATTCCGGTTACGTAACCGATTTAAAAGTCAACATCAGTTCCAATAAGGATTTGGACGAAGTCTATCAACTAAAGTTTTAATAAACAAAAATCGCCTTCGGGCGATTTTTTTATTCTATTCGGCATCACTATTCCATTCTCGTTCTTCGTTTTCATTAAACGCTGATGGCAATAGTTGTGGAATGAATTTTATTAAAATTGGCAACAACAAACTTCCGCCGGGCAAAAGAAAAATAGTCAGTGAAGGCACTGTTTTGCATATGTCAAGTAATTGTATCTTGATTTTTTTCTTTTCATCTTTATCCAAATCTTTATGTGTTGATTTAGCCAAAAGATGCATCAGTTCTTTGCTTTGGGAAACTTCCCTAATTAATCTTTTTTTGTTTCTATTGATTAGGATTTGTACACTTTCGGTAGTATGGTCATAGAAGTTTTTTACCGGATTCGAATTGTTGAAGTACGGAATCTCATTTTTGTACTTTACAATAAAATTATTGATAAAGTTTATACTTTCAATAGTGAAAACTTCCGCAATATCTAATTTTTCTCCCAATTTGAATAGAAAGTAACGCTCTTCATTTTCCACTTTGGCATCGCTCCATAAACTTATTCCAGCCAAATCAATTATATAAAACTTTTCTAAATCGTTGCTCAGATAGCTTAAATCCAAATCACCTGTCGTTTTTATTTTGGCATTGGAAAACTTATTATAACGAACCGACGATTCAAAAAGTTTCTGCAACAAATCATCATGTACCGAAATGCCGGTTTTAGATTTCAGCGAAAGCGAAATAATGCTAATGACGATATCTTCAATCTTGTTGAAATATTTTTCAGGAAAAGAACCTTTTTCAAGATATTTCTTGAATGCCAAAACATCCACAAAAAGCAACGCATTAGTAATAACATGAGAGAAGCTTTTGCTAAACATATCCTCATTCGTCTGTACTCTGTCATGAATGATTTTCTCTAGTTTACTTGAGTTCGAACTGCTGGGTAATATTTTTTGCAACGGATTGAATCCTTTTGGCGTAAGCAGATTATAAAAAGCAACAGCTTCGCTAATGAAATGATTTTCATCCTTATCATTCTTAGTGAGGCAATACATCTCGTATAAAGTATTAAGCATTCCAATTTTGGAAATTTCTTCGGGAAGCCTATCAGTAATCGGAATTGGTTTTGTGGTATCAAAACTTATAATATGTCCAAAGATAAATCCGGTAGCGCGTGTCCTGGCATAGAATGCTTCTTCGGTATCCATAGCAAATTCCCCAGAAGTTTTCTGTTCGATAAAGAATTTTTCAATCCAACCTGGTGCTGAAGGGTTAATCATTTTGCGATGCTTTACAATACAAAACTAAATCATTTTTGCGATGATTGTTATCAAATTTAAAATTACCGAATGTCCACTGGACATTCTCCTCTTAATATCAAACTCTAGATTTGATGTTTTGTTCACAAAGGTTTACAATTTCTGCAACACGCGCTGTCCGTGTTTCTTCCCGTTTGGCTTGATTAAGCCAGTACAGATAGCTTTTTCTGTACGATGGACTAAAGGAATTATAATTATCCAGAGCTTTTTTATTTTTGGCAAAAGCCAAAGCCAAATCCTGTGGCATTTCTAAGTTCTCAACAGCATCAAGTGTTTCCCAGGAGCCATTCTTTTTCGCAGTTTCAATCTTTTTTAAACCACTTTCGTGCATTAATTCTTCTGCAATAAGTTTTTCGATATAGGTTTTGTTGAGTTTGCTCCAAACGCTTTTATCTTTACGCGGCGTAAACATTTGCCGTCTGCGTTCGTCGTCCAGTCTTTTTACTGTAGAGTCGATCCAGCCATAACAGATTGCCACTTGAACGGCATCTTCCCAACGCATGCTTTCCTTTTCGCTGGAGACCCTATAAAAAATAAGATGGACACCTTTTGATGAATGGTGGTTTTCGTGCAGCCACTCGCGCCATTCCTGAGCATTTTTGAAGTATAAAAGTTCTTTTTCTTCCAAGGAAATGTTATTTTTTTGGTTTAAAAAAGAACTCTAATTTAGTATCTTCAGGTACACTTTCTTCATCCGGAATAATTACGAAATGGTTTTTATCAAGAAATGTAATATAACCACCAGAAATTCCTTTATCAGTATAAAGCTCTATGCGATTTTTTTCAGGGTTTAATTTCCAATTTCCAATTGTAGGTTCAGCATCCGGTCCGGATATTTTGTAGGTATTGTCGGGTTCAAAACTATATTCGTTTAGATAAGTTTCAATCCCTTGCATTTTGATTCCGTTAGACAAGCCATAATCTATATTCCATGTTGTACAAAGCAATTCTTTTATTTCAGATACATTCCCATTTACATTTTGTGAAAAACTAATGCCGGACACTAAAATAAAAAAGAATAAATAAATTTGTTTTGCCATACGTTCGAAAGTAATTATTGGATTATAGCTGAACATGCTACTCTTGCACCTGCATTCCCAGTTGGCTGGGTAACAAAATCGTCCGGTTTATCATGAATAATCAAACCTTTGCCTAAAATGTCTTTGGTAGTGTCGCCACAACCGATACACCACTCATCTGTTTTGAAAAGCACGGTTGCATTTCCGTCTACATCTGAAGTGAAATTACCGATATCACCTTTGTGATATTCGGCATCGCCCCATTTTCCGTGTTTTTTGAATGTCGGATTCCAATGTCCACCCGCAGAAGCCGCATCAGCAGCAGAGCAATCCGCTTTTTCGTGTATATGTATAGCATGAACTCCGGGTGTCAATCCGGTTAAGTGGGCTTCTAAGTATACGATGCCGTCTTTTTCACTAAAATCGGCTTTCCCTTGGACTTTACTGCCGCTTTTTGGTTCCAGGTGAATACTCACCTTTTTCGTGGCGCTGCTATTAGTTGAAGTTTTACAGCTAAAAATCAGCAATACAGCAATGGTTACTCCAAACAATATTTTTTTCATGACGTTTGAATTTTAGATTCTCATAAAAGTACGGAATTATTAAACGCTCAAAGTTTCAAAAAAGTTAAAGTTTACTTTGTTTTTTCACCTACAAAATAGTCGCTTTGTGATTTGAATAATATGTTAAAAGTTGTCAAACTGCCATAGATTCGAGTAATATATTGCTGTAGTTCTACCTTTTCTATTTCTTCAATTTTGCTGGCATTTATCTTTTGCTCCATAACACGTAAACGATCACGAAGCATTACAATTTTGTGAAAGAAGACATCAATAGGAACATCCTTATGTGCCAAACCGGCTTGTCCCGGAACCAATTTCATGTTGCCGCCTTTCCATTTATCTCCAATGGCAACTGGCTCTCCAAGGCCATTCCATTTTTTAAGGATAGAAAGTAAACTTTGCTCAACATCATAGAAGCTTATGGTGTCTACTTCGTTTTCAGCAGCTTCAATTACTTCAAATTCGCTGTCAAGATCTATTGTTTCTAAGCCGCCGTCAATGAAGGTTACCCAATATTCTTTTTGGGATACATTTGTTACGACGCCTTTGCCATATTCTGCGTGATTTATTCTGGAGCCAATTCCGAGTAGTTTCATATGTTTTATTTATTAAGCCACTAAAATAGGAATTTGTTGGGAATAAAAAAATTGTAAAAATTGTAATAAATAAATCATTTCTACGTCATACTTCAAACCATTTAAATTCGATGCTATGAGATGTTGGAATTTACTTTTATTTTTATTGTTATTGAATAGCACCGTTAGTATTGCCCAAACGCAAAGGGAAATTTACAACTCAAGCACCAAAGCATACGAAAGCAAGGATTATAAAACTTTTCTGCAACTCACGCAAAAATTAGACAGCGTGCGCCCTTTTCATCCTACTTATACTTATAATTTGGCTTCAGCCTATGCGTTGAATGGCGAAGCGGAAAAAGCAGTTGCCACATTAGAAAAGTTGATTTTAATGAACAATACAGCAGCTTTTGAAACAGATGATGATTTTAAATCATTACAAGGATCAGAAGGCTTTAACCAAGTGCTGGAGTTGAAGAAAGCTCAAAAGAATGTGATAGCCACTTCTAAACCTGTGGTAACACTAAGCGAAAAAGATTTACATCCGGAAGGCCTGACTTTTTTATCAAAGTCTAAAACCTGGTTGGCTTCAAGCATCAGAAAAAGAAAGATTGTCAGTTTTGATGTCAATACCGGTCAATGCACAGATTGGCTTTCAGGTGATAATATATTGGCTGTTTTGGCTCTTAAAGCCGATGCTAATGAAGAATTTTTATGGGTTGCCACAGCAGCTTTCCCTCAAATGGAAAACTTTGATAAAGCCATGAATGGAAACGCTGGGTTCTAAAAGTAAATATAAAAACCAAACAAATTGTAAACCGATTTGCTATACCGGGCAATCATGTTTTTGGTGATTTGATTTTAGATAACAACGGTATTGTTTATGTGTCTGATAGTGGTAAACCCATAATTTACAAAATTGAAAATGATGTAATGACTGAGTTTGTTTCGTTTGAAAATGAGGGTTTTAACCTGCAGGGATTGACATTTGACAAGCAAAAAAACAAACTCTATGTGGCCGATTATTTAAAAGGGATTGCTGTTATCGATATGCCGACCAAAGCTAAAACCTGGCTGACTTTCCCGGACAAAACAACAGCAAAGGGAATTGACGGATTAGTATTTTACGACAATGCTTTGATAGCCATACAAAACGGTGTAAAGCCAATTAGAATTACTTTGCTGAAACTTAATAAACAGCAAAACCAAATTACCGGTTTTAAAATACTGGACAATAACAGGCCCGAGTTTGACGAACCTGCGTTGGCAACAATTGTTAGTAATAAAGTCTATTTCTTTGCTAATTCTCCATGGAATGCCTATGATGAAAATGGAATTTTGGATATTAGTAAAGTTGGTAATCCAATATTGTATAGCTATAAACCGGAATAAATTATTTGGCGCAGTCTACCTTATAAAGAGGCATTTTTGAATCGAAATCAAGTTTGTTTACATCCTTAAATTTGGTTCCGTCTTCATTCATGTCGCCATAACCTTCAACAATCTGGTCTCCCTTTAATTTGTATGCAATCTGACGAGTGCTTTTCATTCCTTCGGATTGGAAGGTATAATCTGCAATGAGAATACTGTCTTTAATTTGACCCGTAAACGTTCCCGTATTGGCGTCTTTTTCCCTGATAGCGTAAGTTAGGCTTCCGCTGACGTTATCCTGATTATAATTCATTTGCATTGAAATCACGTTACCATTTTTATTGACCTCATAACACTCCGTTTTCGGAGTTTCCGGTAACACCTCTTCAGCAATTGGCACTGTCTTTTCTGGTGTTTGTGTAGGTGTTTCTTTTTTGCAAGCAGCTGCTATTAGGATAATAGCAATTGATAGAAAGATTTTTGATTTCATAGTCATACCACCTTTGGTGTCTTTAATGCTGTTCATTACGACAAAAGCAGTCGGTTCTATTTTCTCAATTTCGGTATTGAGTCTGTTGAGTTCCAATCGGGTGATTACAGTATAAATAATATCGACTTCCTTAGTTTCACCTCGTTTTCCATAACCACCTTTTCCGCTATAGACAGTTACGCCGCGGCCCATTTTATCAATTATCATTTGACGCATTTTGTCACTGCGGGAAGAAACGATCGTAACGCCAATGTATTCGTCTATACCTTCTACAATAAAGTCGAGCGTTTTGGAAGCAGCCAAATAGGTAATCATCGAATAGAGCGCTATTTCGATACCAAGAAAATAAGCTGCAGCACCAAAAATAATGACGTTAATTACAACTATGATATCGCCAATGGTAGTGCCAAATTTTCGACTGAGGTAAATTGCCAAAACTTCCGTACCATCAATGACTGCGCCACCTCGAACCGCAAGGCCAATGCCGGCACCAAGAAAGAAACCTCCAAAAACTGCGACTAGTAAATTATCCGTCGTTACATCCGGGAAACTAACAGTAGCCAGGCAAACAGCAAGTCCGGTGATTGCTAATGCTGTTTTGATAGCAAATGCCCGACCCATTATTCGATATCCCAAAATGATAAATGGAATATTAACTCCAATAATCAAAATAGAGAGCGGAATAGAGGTTAATGCCGAAACAAGCAACGAAATTCCGGTAGCGCCGCCATCAATAAAATGATTGGTTAACAGAAACCCTTTAAAGCCGAAACTGGCTGAAAAAATCCCCATCGTAATTAGAAAGAAATCTTTAATATGTCGTTTTGCCAGGATTTCAAATTCACGATACCCTTTTGCCAAAGCATAAGCGGAATAATCGTCATCCCCGACATTTTTCTTCTTTGGTTTTTTGAGTATGGTTCGGATTATTATTTTCTGCCAAAGTGAATTCATATCATTGCTGTTTTTGAGCTTGTTTAAGCTTGGTCAAGATACAACAATTTGACCGAATTCCAAACCTACAACGGCTTAGGAGTAACTTCTTTTGTTGAAATAGCTGAAACCTTATTCTCGGCATTAACTGTTACAAAAAGTTCTCTTTTATAAAGTTTCTTTTCGTAACTTATACTGTAACGAAAAGTATGTTCATTTTTTTTCTTGTCACGGGTAATATCAATCAGGTCAATTCCTAAAAACCTTCCATTTCTTTGATTAATTTTTTGACAAATAGCGGATATTTTCGCCTTAGTGGCGTTTTGCCTAACTTTATCGGTGGCTTCAGTAGCACTGAATCCTCTAAACCTGGATACGTTACAGGTTTCCAGTAATCTCGTTCCCAAATCGTCAGCGCGTTTTTTCTTCGAAATATCAACTTCAGTTGGTTTTACCAAAGTCACGTTTTTTTCTACCACCACAGGCTTAGTCGTCGACGTCGTGGACTTTTTACTTTTGCAAGAAAATAGAAGCAATACGCAACAAAACAAAATAAGTCTTTTCATGATTTTGAGTTTAGTAAATTAGGCACATATTACGGATGTTACAAATTTAAATTATGCCAAGATTTAGTCGTTATAAAATTATGCAGAATTCTTATAAGATTTAACAATTGTGGAATCATAATTAAATCGTTTTGCGTTAGATGGTTTTCAATATTGAATTTGTATTTTTGAGAATCAAATTAATAAAAAATGAAGATTGTTATTTCGCCAGCCAAGTCGTTGAATTTTGAAAAAGAGTTGCCTGTAAAAACTTACTCTGAACCACAATTTTTAAAACAAGCTGCAACGATTCATCGGGCCTTAAAAAAGAAAAAGCCAAAAGCTTTATCACAGCTGATGGATATTTCAGAAA
>JAZKCP010000064.1:0-45903 GCA_040388035.1 Bacteroidota bacterium
CTATCTGGATCAGATTGTGATTTTACTGCAGCAAATTCTGAATGCGGATGTTCCGTTTGAGGAGAAAATTTAGCTAACTTTGATTTACAAATATTTTATAATGAAACAGTTGCAAGTAGTATTGCTGATTTTATTTTTTTGCTTTTCGACTGAAATTTACCCCCAACAGTCAAAAGATTCACTAGTTACCAAAAACATTGACATTTTTTCGGCTGTTTACCGTAAAGTTCTAGATGTTTATCCTTATTCAGTTGAACCAAATAAACTAGCACTTTCGGGAATAAACCCGATGTTGGAATCGCTTGATCCTTTTAGCAAATTCTTTAACGAGTCCCAAGTATTGGAAATGAAACAAAGGCTGGCGGCAAAATTTGGAGGCATTGGCGTTATACTCCAGGAAACAGTCCAAGGAGTTGTGGTAGTGAAAACTTTACCGGATTCGCCATCAGAAAAAGCAGGCATTAGTGTGGCCGACCAAATTATTTCCATCGACGGGAAATTAGTAAAAGATATTTCATTTGATGATGTATTTGGCTTGTTAAGGGGAAAACCAGAAAGTGAAATCAGTCTAACGATAAAACGCCCTTCAATTCCCAAAGAGATTTCCTTTACGCTTAAGCGCGCCATCATCAATCTAAATCCGGTAACTTATGCAGGGATGCTCAACGAAAACATTGCTTATATCCGACTGGCAATGGAAAGTGAAGGCAGTGCCAAAGAACTAGAAAATGCTCTCACCGCTCTTTACAAGAAATATAAATTCAAAGGCTTAATCTTTGATTTACGAAGCAATGAAGGTGGTTATTTAAGCGAAGCGGTAAAAACAGCAAACCTTTTCATAGACAAAGGCAGCCTTTTGGTAAAAACCAGTACAAAGGAGAGAGATACGGCTTATTACGCAATGAAAGACCCTGTGTTTCCGATAGTTCCTATGGTCGTTTTAATAAACAATAATACAGTATCGTCAGGTGAAATCCTCGCCGGAGCACTTCAGGATAATGATCGTGCAGTTTTCATTGGGCAAAAGACATTTGGAAAAGGGCTAATTCAGGAAATTTTGGACATGCCAGGCAAAACGCAAATAATGCTAACAACAGGAAGTTATTTTACTCCTTGCGGACGATGTATCCAGGCTTTTAATTATCGGGATGGAGATAAGGAAATGTTGGAGCTTCCTAAAATATCATTTGAGACCAAAAACGGAAGGAAAGTTTACAACGGTGGCGGAATCAGTCCTGATATAGAAACGTTGTACTCAAATCCTTCGAAATTAAAGGAAAGCCTTGAACAGCATAATATTATATTTGACTTTGCAACCGATTATAAACTGAGAAACCCATCAATTCCTACAGTTGGTAAATTCCGAATAGATCAAGAAGAGTACAATAGATTTATTGCCTTCGCAAAAACAAGGAAAATAATTTATCAAACGGATACCGAAGTTAAACTTCAGGCCATCAAAGAATCTGCTACAAAGGAAGGATTGTGGGAAACACTAAAAAAGGACATTGAATTGGCTGAAGGTAATTTGGCCACACAAAAAGAAAATGATTTTATCGCTCATAAAACAGAAGTAATCAATGCTCTTGAAGAGGAAATTGTATCGAGATATTATAAAAACGGAGGAACGCAATCTGCTTTGCTTAAAGACCCCGAAGTTAAAAAAGCAATAGAACTATTGATGGATACAGCAGCTTACAACAAGATATTGAATATAAAATGAGCTAAATCTTCTTCAGAAAATCGACCAAAACTTTTTTAAGTTCCGCTTCGTTTTCAATGTGTGACATATGGCCGTCGGGAAAAGTGGTAAGTTCTACATTAGTTCCTTCGATTTGATCAATGTTTTCTTCGTAATTCAACACACCATCTTTTTTACCCAAAACCAACTGAATAGGATACTGCGCAAAATGCAGCAACACTTCGCGGTCTTTCCTGATTTTCATGCCTTCCAGCGAAGCAACAATTCCCTGAAGCGGTGTTTTTAAAGCCTGGAGTTTTACTTTTTCGATTTCTTTGGCTAGGCGTTCGCGATTGTCTTCGCTAAACAAATTAGCAATCGACATTCGGACGAAGTTGGTGTAATTCTGTTTTACCGCTTTAATGGCTCGGTCGCGATTGGTTTTCCGTTCCGGGCTGTCAGCACGTGAAGTTGAGTTTAAAAGAAACAGGCCTTTTACATACTCCGGATATATTTCGGCGAAAGCCAAACCTACATAACCGCCCAAAGAATGCCCAACCAAAACCACTTTCCGAATCCTGAGCGAAATCAGAATGGCATAAACCATATCCGCCTGGTCTTCCATTACGTGGACATAACCAAGGCAATCCGTTTCGCCATGACCCAATAAATCGATGGTAATGACGCGATAATTTTTAACAAGCAACGAAACATACTTATCCCACATGGTTTTATTTTCCAAAAAACCGTGCAATAAAACAACAGCGGTTCCTTTACCTTCGTCGGTATAGGAAATTTTCGTGTTTTTAAAGATGGTGGTTTTAGTCATTGGAGTTCAAACTATTTACAACTGTAAAAATAAGATTTAGCCACGACACGAGCAAGGCAACTGACGAAGTAATGCACGAATGATTGTTGATAAAGTTTTTAAGTAAGAAATTCCTATATTTGAGAAAAGGATTTTAGATGGACAGACTTGTTATTATTGGAAATGGATTTGACTTAGCGCATGGTTTGCCGACGGGGTATAGGCATTTTATTGATGATTATTGGGAAAAAGTGATAAATTTAGTTGCATTAAATAAGAGATGGGAAGATGAATTATTTCAAGTTAAAATACCTCGTTTAGAACTTACTCATGATCTTTATAGTAATTGGGAATCTGTAAAAGACTTTGATAGTTTATTTGCTTTTCTTACCGAATTTGATCGGCTTTATGGGACTTCGTTTTCTTTTCATAATGAACTATTTAGATTAATAAGTAATCAAACACACACAGAGAATTGGGTCGACATTGAAAATAAATATTACTCATTGCTAAAAGAGTGTCTAAAATACCCAACTAATGAAAAGATTATTTCTGTGAACAAAGAATTTGAAATAATAAAAGAAAAGTTATCGTTGTATTTAAAAAGGGAAGTAGAAAATAACTTTAATTTTTCTAATCTTGCAGAAAACGAGTTCTCAAAAATATTTTCTCAAACTCTTTACGAAAATTCTACGTTACAACATTTATTAAAAGAATTTTCAGGAAGTGGAGTCAAATATCTTCAAAATTCTTTTAAGGAAGAAAAGAGTAACATTCTTGATGGAAGTGTAAGAATGCGTTATAAAGAAAGGATTAACATAAATAACTATTTTCTCTCTTTTAACTATACATCAACAATACAAAATTATACTGAACAGCTTAAGTATAATATATTCAACCTAAACGAGATTCATGGAAGATTAGAGGATGACAATAATCATATAAATTTTGGTTTTGGAGATGAAATGGACAAGCACTATCAGGAAATTGAAGAGAAAAATGACAATGAATATTTGCGAAATATCAAATCTTTTCAATATTTACACAACTCAAATTATAAAAGACTTTTGGATTTAATTGATAGTGATAAATTTCAAGTCTATATAATGGGACATTCTTGTGGTTTGTCGGATAGAACATTGTTGAATACAATCTTTGAACATGAAAACTGTATCTCTATTAAGGTTTTTTATCATCAAAAAGACGACGGGACAGACAATTACACGGAAATTACACAAAATATTTCTCGGCATTTCAACAAAAAGAAACTAATGCGGGAAAAGATTGTAAACAAAACACTCTGCCAGCCATTACCTCAAATACAATTACCAAAAAAAGAGAAAACAACCATTTTTAAATAAAAAACGACCCACTTCCGTGAGCCGCTTATCCCTTTTTACTTATCCCTAATCCCTTAATCAAGAATTCATTATCGATTCAATCTCATCTACCTCAATCGGTATGTTTCTCATCAAATTGAACGGTTCACCTTTTGGCTGAATCACTACATCATCTTCAATACGTATACCAAAACCTTCTGCCGGAATATAAATTCCAGGTTCAACGGTGAATACCATATTCGCCTGCATTGGTTCGTGTAAAAGTCCATAATCGTGCGTGTCTAATCCCATATGATGCGAAGTTCCGTGCATGAAATATTTTTTATACGCTGGCCATTCCGGATTTTCATTTTGCACATCGGCTTTATCTATTAATCCCAAACCAAGCAGTTCGGAAGTCATGACTTTACCAACTTCTACATGGTATTGTTTCCAAAGATTTCCTACTGTCAACATTTTGGTTGCTTCGTTTTTCACACGCAAAACGGCATTGTAAACCTGCTTTTGTCTTTCGGTGAACTTACCCGAAACCGGAACCATTCGCGTCATATCGCTGGAATAATTTGCGTATTCGGCACCAACATCAAGCAAAACCAAATCACCGGCTTTACACTGCTGGTTGTTTTCAATATAATGCAGCACATTGGCGTTGTTTCCCGAGGCAATGATTGGCGTATACGCAAAACCTTTCGAACGATTTCTTAGGAATTCGTGTGCAAACTCAGCTTCAATTTCATATTCCATTACGTTTGGTTTTACAAACTGTAATATTCTACGATATCCTTTTTCGGTAATGTCACAGGCAGTTTGAATCAAATCCAGTTCTTCACTTTCTTTGACAGAACGGATGCGTTGTAAAATTGGATTCGATTTTTCTACTTTATGCGCCGGGTAATTTTCTTTCCACCATTTGACAAAACGCGCTTCACGGGTTTCGGTTTCAATCGAGGCGCGATAATGCTCGTTGGTGTTAATATATATCGTTTCCGCGTAAGCCATAACTTCCTTCAGCGTCTTGTGAAAATCCTGCAGCCAAATCACCGATTTGATTCCCGTTACTTCAAATGCTCTGTCTTTAGTTAGCTTCTCGCCTTCCCAAATGGCGATGTGTTCGTTGGTTTCCTTCAGGAATAATACTTCTTTCAAATGCTCATAAGGCGCATCCGGAAAAAGCAACAATATGCTTTCTTCCTGGTCAACACCAGATAAATAAAAGATATCCCGGTGTTGCGCAAAAGGCAGCGAACTATCCGCAGAAACCGGATAAATGTCATTGGAATTAAAGACAGCAACACTGTTTGGTTTCATTTGCGCGGTGAATTTCGCTCTGTTTTTAATAAAAAGATTTCGGTCTATTTGATGGTATTTCATGTGTTTTAATTTGAAAATTTGAAGATGAGGTAATTTGAAAATTAGTTTATCAAAATTACGGATTACTTCAAACCTATTAGTAGCCAAATGGCGTTATTTTATATTTTGCCTGATTCTGCTCATATGCCGGTTTGAAATGCCGAGAAAGGAAGCGAGATAGTGCAAAGGCACTTCCTGCAATAATTTTGGTTCGGTCAAAAGAAGCTTTTTATAGCGTTCTTCCGGAGTTAATGTCAATAAATCAATTCGGTAATCATCAATAAGGCAGATTTGCTTTTCAATTAAATCATAGTAAAACCGATGAAAAGCCGGGTTATTTTCAATCAGGTTTTTGAAGGTTTTCAAATCTACAACCCACAATTCAGAATCTGCAATGGCTTTAATGCTTTTCCGTGATGGCGTTTTGTTCAGGAAACTGTATAATGAAGAAGTAAATGAATTTCGAAGCGCTAAATAGGTAGTTTTTTCTTCAGCAAGAACATCAATAGAATGTTGCAAAATCCCGCTTTCAACAAAACAGAAATAATTGCAGATTTCCCCTTCTTTGACAAAACAGGCGTTCTTTTTTAACTTCAGTTTCTCAAAAGACTGTATAATTTCTTCTGTGTCTTTTTCAGAATCGTCGGCGGTGGCAATTTTGATGAATTGGGAAAACATTTGGTTGAATTTATATTTCAAATGTAATAAAAATAGCTTTTTGGCGTTATCCTATCACGAATCAATTAAAATCGTCACCGAAAAAATCAAACCAGAGTTAAAATGAAAAAACCATATATTCTATTATTAGCAATTACCATCGCAACTTTGTATTCCTGTAGTAGCGATACAAGCAGCGAACCAATGCTTATTGTCAAATTTCAGTTTGATCCCAGTCAGGCAAGACTAAATAATTTGGGACAGCCTTCCACCGTTGGCACCGGAAATGCTGCGCAATCACCAATTTTTAATCTCATTGGCGCCCACTATATGGAATTAGCGCCTAATGCCAATACACAATTGGGTGCCGGAACGATTATCTACCATGGTACTGAAACAACTTTAGGCGGCGCAAATGCTATAGATTTTAATCGGGAAAAAATTGTAAGTCCAGGGGAAACCTTTTTAAAAATCCCTTTAAGCCAAGTCGCTGCCGGAAGCTATGAATGGATGCGGGTTTCTTTGGCTTATCAAAATTATCAAATCAGTGTTCGTGCGGCTAATGGGAACGATTACAATGGCACTTTAGGCAGTTTTGTTGGTTTTAACACTTACATAAACAGTTTTGATATAGATAATACCACTTTTCCGGTAAACGCAAACAAATCACAAGGATATTGGGCTTTTGCTTTAAATGATTTCCCCTATTCTACTTCGGGACAAGCAGCGGCGGGAGCTACAACGGTTCCAAATCCAATTCAGTCCACCTCATTTGTTCCCTCAGGCTCTTGCGTCGTGACAGGAAGATTTACCAATAATTTAGTCATTGACGGCACGGAAACCAATGATGTTGTTATTACTTTATCGCTTTCAATCAACAACAGTTTTGAATGGCATGATACTGTCCCAGATGGCAAATACCAACCTACTGCCAATGAGGATGTTGTAGACATGGGATTACGCGGTTTGGTTCCGACTTATGTGAAGTAAGGACAGTAGAAACTCCTACTGTTGCGGTCACTTTAAATTCATTATAAATTATAACGAAAAGGTTGTAGTTAAGTTCAAATAGCTGTATTTTTGTGTGATTTTTTTAAATAACTACACAATCTTATGGCAAAATCTTCCGTTTTGGGCTCGTCCATTGCAAAAAAAGTTGCTATGGCACTTTCCGGGCTCTTTTTAATTTCATTTTTAGCGCTACACTTTTTTATAAATTTTCTTTCTGTATTTAGCGCTGAAACGTTCAATACCTATTCTCATTTCATGGGATACAATCCGTTAGTTCAATATGTATTTCAGCCAATTCTGGTATTTGGAGTAGTATTCCATTTTGTTATGGGTTTTGTATTGGAACTTCAGAACAGGGAAGCCAGGCCAATTGCTTATGCTAAAAATAATGGTTCAGCAAATTCAACTTGGGCATCCCGAAATATGATTATTTCAGGATTGGTTGTTTTGGCATTTTTAGGATTGCATTTTTACGATTTCTGGTTTCCGGAAATGGATTATAAATATATTGCCGTAAACGCAATAGATGAAACAAGATACTACCCTGAAATGGTTCACAAGTTTGCAGATCCAATCCGTACAGGTTTATATTGCCTGTCTTTTGTGTTGTTGTTTTTCCACTTATGGCATGGGTTCGGATCGTCTTTCCAATCAATGGGAATAAACAATAAGTTTTCACCGTTCATCAGTAAATTAGGATATGTATTTACAATAATTGTATCCTTCGGATTCATCTTCATTGCATTGTTCCACCATTTTAATCATTAATTCAAGTAATAAATGACACTAGATTCAAAAATACCGGAAGGTCCAATTTCGGACAAATGGACAGATTATAAAGATCATTTAAAATTAGTTGCGCCAAATAACAGGCCAAAAATTGATGTTATTGTGGTTGGAACCGGTTTGGCCGGAGCTTCTGCTGCAGCATCCTTGGGAGAAATGGGTTATAATGTTAAGGCATTCTGTTTTCAGGATTCACCAAGAAGAGCGCACTCTATTGCCGCTCAGGGCGGAATCAATGCAGCTAAGAACTACCAAAATGATGGTGACAGTACCTACAGATTATTTTACGATACGATAAAAGGCGGCGATTACAGGGCACGTGAGGCAAACGTTCACCGTCTGGCTGAAGTGTCGGCTAATATCATTGACCAATGTGTGGCTCAGGGTGTTCCTTTTGCGCGTGATTACGGTGGAATGTTAGACAATCGTTCTTTTGGTGGAACGCAATTACAGCGTACATTTTATGCAGCGGGACAAACCGGGCAACAATTATTGCTTGGAGCTTATTCAGCTTTGTCAAGACAAATTGGGTTAGGCCGCGTGAAAATGTACAATCGTCACGAAATGCTGGATTTAGTAAAAGTTGACGGAAAAGCACGTGGAATCATAGCACGTAATTTGATTACCGGAGAATTAGAAAGACATTCGGCACACGCTGTTGTTATTGCGACCGGTGGATACGGAAACGTTTATTTCCTTTCTACAAATGCCATGGGAAGCAACGTTACGGCCGGCTGGAAAATCCACAAAAAAGGAGCTTTGTTCGCAAATCCATGTTTTGTTCAGATTCACCCAACCTGTATTCCGGTTCACGGAGTTAACCAATCGAAACTGACCTTGATGTCGGAATCATTGCGTAACTCAGGCAGAATTTGGGTACCAAAAAAGAAAGAAGATGCCGAAGCAATTCGTGCAGGTCAATTAAAACCGACACAAATTTCAGAAGAAAACAGGGATTATTTCCTTGAAAGAAGATATCCCGCGTTTGGAAATTTAGTGCCGCGTGACGTAGCTTCAAGAGCTGCCAAAGAGCGTTGCGACGAAGGTTTCGGAATTGAGGCCAATGACACCAACGAAGGTGTTTATTTAGATTTCTCTACAGAAATTCAAAGCAAAGGAAAACAAGCAGCTTACGCAAAAGGGAATCACAACCCAACTCCGGAAGAAACTACACGTTTAGGAAAGCAATGGCTGGAAGAAAAATATGGAAACCTTTTCGCGATGTACGAAAAAATCACAGACGAGAATCCATACGAAACGCCGATGAAAATCTATCCTGCGGTTCACTACACTATGGGCGGTGTTTGGGTTGATTATAATCTGCAGTCAACAATCCCGGGTTGTTTCGT
Source organism: Bacteroidota bacterium (assembly GCA_040388035.1). GTDB lineage: Bacteria > Bacteroidota > Bacteroidia > Flavobacteriales > Flavobacteriaceae > Flavobacterium. Next base: position 8,983 of record JAZKCP010000064.1, read on the forward strand.
TGCCGGAGAAGCGAATTTCTCTGACCACGGAGCTAACAGACTAGGAGCTTCAGCTTTGATGCAGGGATTAGCTGATGGTTATTTCGTATTGCCTTACACAGTTTCAAATTATTTGGCAGATGAGATCAGAACCGGAAAAATTTCAACAGATTCACCTGAGTTTATTGAAGCAGAACAGAGCGTAAAAGATACAATCAATAAATTCCTGAACAACAACGGTTCTAAAACGGTTGACCATTTCCACAAAAGACTTGGTTTGATTATGTGGAATAAAGTTGGAATGGGAAGAAATGAAAAGGGCTTAACGGAAGCAATTTCTGAAATAGCAGCATTAAAAGAGGAATTTTACAAAGATGTTTACGTTCCGGGAAGTTCCGACGAATTAAATCCCGAGTTGGAAAAAGCACTTCGTGTGGCTGACTTCATCGACTTAGGTCAGTTAATGGCAATGGATGCGCTTCAGAGAAAAGAATCCTGCGGTGGTCACTTCCGGGAGGAATATCAAGATTCAGAAGGGGAAACGCTTCGTGATGATGAAAATTTCTCTTTTGTTGGCGCCTGGGAATATATGGGTTACGATATCAGCAAAGAAATCCTGAACAAAGAGGAATTGAAATACGAGTTTATCAAAATTGCAGCTAGAAATTACAAATAATATATCTTATGTCTTCAGCAAAAAATATCAATATAAACCTTAAGATCTGGCGTCAACAAAACGCTACATCCAAAGGTAGCATGGAAACTTATAAATTGGATAATGTTTCAACTGCAAGTTCGTTTTTGGAAATGTTGGACCAATTGAATGAACAATTAATCAACGAAAGAAAATCACCTGTAGCTTTTGACCACGATTGCCGTGAAGGAATCTGCGGAATGTGTTCGTTATATATCAATGGAAGAGCACACGGACCGGAAACCGGAACTACAACCTGTCAATTGCACATGCGTAAATTCAAGGATGGCGATACTATTTTTATCGAACCATTTAGAAGCAAGGCATTTCCGGTTGTTAAGGATTTAGTGGTTGACCGTAGTTCTTTTGACAGAATACAACAAGCCGGAGGCTTCGTTTCGGTGAATACTTCGGGCAGAACTATAGATGCAAATGCAACGCCAGTTCCAAAACATGATGCCGACAGGTCTTTTGAAGCAGCTGCGTGTATTGGTTGCGGCGCTTGTGTGGCTTCCTGTAAAAACGGTTCGGCAATGTTATTTGTTGGTGCAAAAGTTTCGCAGTATGCTTTGTTGCCACAAGGAAGAGTTGAAGCAACAGCTCGTGTGCTGAATATGGTGCGCCAAATGGACGAAGAAGGATTCGGGAACTGTACCAATACCGGAGCCTGCGAAGTAGAATGCCCAAAAGGGATTTCGCTGGAAAACATCGCCCGCATGAACAGGGAATATTTAAAAGTAAGTTTGAAATAGGCATTAGCCAAAAGCCATAAGGCAATAGTAAGCGCATCCATTTTGGATGCGTTTCTTTTTTGGGCGTGTCTCGTCTTAAAGACGAGACCGCGCTTTCCGTTCCAATCTTTTTAGGATTAGAATCCTAAAAAGGATTTCCACTGCAATCCCTCACGCGGTTGTCAAAATTTGTATATTTGAAAGAACAACAACTAACATCATGAAACGCTATCTCACAAGCTTACTTTTACTGATTGCCTTCTCAATTTCAGCGCAGGATTTAAAATTAATGACTTATAACATCCGTTTGGATTTGGCCTCAGATAATGAAAACGCCTGGCCAAACCGAAAGGAATATTGGGCTTCACAAGTATCTTTTTACGACCCTGATATTTTCGGAATTCAGGAAGCGTTGCCCAATCAGGTTACCGAAATTGCCGGTTTGTTGCCCAAATACAATCATGTTGGCATTGGTCGTGACGGGATTGGTGAAGGAGAATCATCCAATATTTTCTTCAAAAAAGACCGATTCAAAGTACTACAGGAAAATACCTTTTGGCTTTCCGAAACGCCGGATGTAATTTCGAAAGGTTGGGATGCTGCGCTAAATCGGGTTTGCACTTATGCCTTGCTCAAAGACAGGAAAACCAAACAGGCTTTCTGGATTTTTAATACGCATTTGGACCATATTGGTGAATTGGCGAGAACGAATTCAATTAAATTAATTCTTTCCAAAATAAAGGAAGTGAACACCAAAAATTATCCCGTTTTCCTTATGGGCGATTTCAATTCGGAACCTACAGAAGAACGAATCATAAATCTGAAAAAAGAGATGAATGATAGTCGCGAAATTTCAGAAGGAAGACCTTTTGGGCCGTCAGGAACATTCAATGCATTCAAACATAATCAAGCGGTTACCAAACTCATTGATTATATTTTTTTATCCAAAGACAATCCGTTTAAGGTTAGTAAATATGCTGTTTTGAGTGACTCTAAAGACTTAAAATATCCTTCAGATCATTTGCCGGTCTATATTGAACTCCAATTTTAATTATATTTGAGGACACAGAAACAACACGGATGAAACTACAACTCTCAGGGCTATTTTTTCTGCTTACTTTTTCCGTTTTTGGACAAAGTTTCCATCAGTACGTCAATCCGATGATTGGTACCGGTGGTCATGGGCACACCTATCCCGGCGCGACCGTTCCTTTCGGAATGGTTCAGTTATCGCCTGACACGAGAATCGACGGAAGTTGGGATGGCTGTTCCGGTTACCATTATGATGACAACACAATTTATGGATTTTCACACACACACTTAAACGGAACGGGCTGCACAGATTTTGGGGATATTATGCTTATGCCAATTATGGATGAACCAACTTTAAACCCAAAAGAGTACGGTTCTACATTTTCTCATTCGAACGAAAGTGCAACAGCCGGATTTTATGCTGTAAAACTTGATAAACACAATATTGATGTACGATTAACGGCTTCAACCCGGGTTGGATTTCACGAATATACATTTAATAAAAAAGGGCAAGCCAATATTATCCTGGATTTAAACCATAGGGATAAATTATTGCAGGGAGAAGTTAAAATCATTGATAATAAGACCATCGAAATTCTTCGCAGAAGCGAGGCTTGGGCTAAAGATCAATATGTTTATGCCCGAATCGAGTTTAATGTTCCTCTGAAGATTAATAAGGTTCGAAACAATGCTTTTGCCATTGCAAAAAACTCCGATACTTTTTTTGCCGGAACACAATTGGCACTGAGTTTTTCAAAAAAAGTTAAGAAAGGAGAAAAGATTTTGGTAAAAGTTTCGCTTTCGCCAACCGGATATGAAGGTACCAGACTCAATAGTTCTGAAATCGCAGACTGGGATTTCAATAAAGTAAAGCTAAATGCGGAACAAGTCTGGGATAAGCAACTTTCTAAAATTGAGATTACGGAAAGAAATAAAGACAAACTAGCAATCTTTTACACAGCTTTATACCATACGATGGTCCAGCCTAATATTGCTCAGGATATCGACGGGAAATACCGTGGCAGGGATAACCAAATCCATAAAGCGGAAGGCTTTGATTATTATTCCGTATTCTCGCTTTGGGATACATTTAGAGGTGCGCATCCTTTATATACGTTAATCGAAAAGAAACGTACTGCCGACTTTATTAATACTTTTTTAAAGCAATACGAACAAGGCGGAAGGTTGCCTGTTTGGGAATTGGCTTCCAACGAAACCGATTGCATGATTGGCTATCATTCCGTTTCCGTGATGGCTGACGCGATGGCAAAAGGCATAACAGGATTCGATTATGAAAAAGCCTTTGAAGCGGCAAAGCATTCAGCCATGCTTGATCATTTGGGTTTGGATGCCTATAAAAGACAAGGTTTTATCTCTATGGATGACGAGCATGAAAGCGTTTCCAAAACTTTGGAATATGCTTATGATGATTGGTGTATTGCGCAAATGGCTTTGCTTCTAAACAAACAGGAAGATTACAATTATTTTATGGAACGTTCCCAAAGCTGGAAAAACATATTCGATTGGAATACAGGCTTTATGCGTCCAAAGAAAAATGGTGGCTGGGACAAACCTTTTGATGCAAAAGAAATCAACAATAATTTTACCGAAGGGAATTCATGGCAGTATTCGTTTTTTGTGCCTCAGGATATTCCGGGAATGATTGAAGCCTATGGCGGAAATGAAAAATTTGAAGCCAAACTTGACGAAATGTTCAACAGCGAAAGCAAAACTACAGGCCGTGAACAGGCAGATGTTACCGGATTGATTGGGCAATACGCACACGGAAACGAGCCAAGCCATCACATGGCTTATCTGTATAATTATGTTGGAAAACCTGAAAAAACAACAGAGAGAGTACATTTTATTTTGGACAATTTCTATAAAAATACTCCTGATGGTTTGATTGGAAATGAAGATTGTGGTCAAATGAGTGCGTGGTATGTATTAAGTTCTATGGGAATTTACGCAGTGACACCTGGATATGCAGAATGGTCTGAGACTAAGCCTTTTTTTGATAAGATTGAAGTAGATTTTGAAGATGGTAATAGTGAATTTATAACCGAAAGTTCGAATGAAAGTCGACTTGGAATTCTGACGAAAACGTATAATTTGATTAAACCTATAAAAAGTCCATGGATTATCCCGGTTCCGATAATTAAGGCAGAAAGTAAGTCGTTCAAGAATCAAATGATGGTTGAAATAATAATTAATAGACCTGGAGATATTTATTATTGGATTAAAGACGAATACGATAACCGAAAAAATAAGGATTGGATCTTATATACCGGTCAAATATGCATTGATGTTTCTTCTGAAATTCTAGCGAAGGTTCAAAATGAAACCGGCGAAAGCAATATAGTGTCAGCGAATTTCTTCAAAAAACCAAACAACTATACCATTGACACCAAATCAATCTATAATCCACAGTATCATGCTGGTGGAGCGGAAGGTTTATTGGACGGCGTTTATGGAACAGCAAATTGGCGTAAAGGCGATTGGCAGGGCTATCAGGGAGAAAATTTTGAAGCCACAATTGATTTACAGAAAGAAACGCTGATTAATTATATCGGCTCCATATTCCTGCAGGATTCGCGATCATGGATTTTGATGCCAACGAAAGTCGAATATTATATTTCGTCAGATAATAGTAACTTTACATTAGCAGGAATAATTTCCAATGACGTTGATGCCAAAGAAGGTGAAAATAAAATCAAAAATTTTAGTTTGATCAAAGAGAGCATAGGGCGATATATAAAAGTCAAAGCCTATAATTTTGGGAAATTGCCCGAATGGCATCAGGGTTTCGGTGGAGATGCTTTTATTTTTATTGACGAGATAATCATTAAGTAAACATGAAAATAGCCTTAATACAAACATCACTTATTTGGGAAAACCCAACAGAAAACAGAAGCCATTTGTCCCAAAAGATTATGGGTTTTATGGAAGATGTCGACTTGATTGTGCTTCCTGAAATGCTTTCTTCAGGCTTTACAATGAATCCAAAAGCGGTTGCTGAAACCATGCAGGGCGAAATGGTTTCTTGGATTCAGCATTTGGCGAAGGCCAGAAACTGTGCTATTACCGGAAGTTTGGTGATTGAAGAAAACGGAAACTACTACAATCGCTTGGTGTTTGTTTTTCCAACCGGAGAAATCAAAACCTATGACAAAAGACATTTATTTACACTTGCCGGCGAACATCAGTTCTATACCGCCGGTACAGAAAAATTGATAGTCGAATACAAAGGTTTCAGGATATGTCCGCTGGTTTGCTATGATTTACGTTTCCCGGTGTTTTCGAGAAATGTTGAGCATTATGATGTGTTGCTTTATGTTGCTAATTGGCCTAAACCGCGTATTAATGCCTGGGATATTTTGCTAAAAGCCAGAGCGGTGGAAAATATGTGCTACACGATTGGTGTAAACAGAATTGGAACTGACAACAACAATCATGAATATGTTGGGCATTCTCAGGTTGTTGATTTTCTTGGTAATTATGTTTTGGAACCTCAGGAAGCTGACTCCGTTTTTATAGTGGAACTGGATAAAGCCAAACTTCTGGAAACGCGGGAAAAACTGGCATTTTTGAATGACAGGGATACCTTCGAGATTGTTTAGCCTCCAATATTAAAAGGCTGCTCCACATCCCAATTGGAACGAACATCCAATTCTTTTGTAAAATAAATGACTTCTTCCGACTGTCTTTTTTCCATAAAGCTACCAGTGTCCCAAAGGTTGTTTTTATTATCGTCATAAATAATACGTAGGGTATATTTGGCTGGTTCCAGTGCCAAAAACTCAATAACCGGATTGCTGTCTGTGAAGGCAGTTGCTTTTACTTTTCCGTCTTTGTCCGTAAGTTCAACAATGATTGGAAATCTTTTTGCATTTTCTAAAACCACTTTTAAATTACCGTAGTCGGATGCATTTTTGGTTGCAACGCTATAAGTTAAAGTGTCGTTTGATTTCTCAAAAAAGTCAGTTAAAGCGTTTGGCAATAGTTCAATTTTATAACTATCTAATGACTCTTTGTTGAAATTGAAATATAGCTTTTGTTCAAAATCATCGTATTCTGTTTCAAAAGGAACAGCAATAGAATCCTTATTGAAAATTGCCATTTTTGATTTGTCAAATTTCACCAAAGGTGTCGAACTGTTTAAAGCGAATCGTTCCCGTAAAGGAAGCGTTGTGCTAAATTGTGCGCTTAAGTTCAAGGTATCCGATTTTTGTTTTTTTAGCCTTACTACAAAGTCTTTTTTAAAACTGTCTTTTTCAACAACAACCTGCAAAGAATCTGCCTTTATCGGTTTGAACCAAACCTGGACGGAATCCTTTTTTGGAAACTGGGTAACTACAGTTGGAACAATTTCCGAACCATTTTTAACAGTAATTTTCACCTCTTTTGGATTGCCTTCATAAGCCATTATCAGTTTATTTCCGGAGGCTTGCGTTGGCTTAATCGCTTTGAAAGGAAGTTTTTCCTTAAACAATTCTACTTCAAAAAGTGTGTCATTTGGAACAGTTATATATTCTTTTTGAAAACCAATTTTATCAGATTTTGGATCGTATTTATTATTTCCACTGTCTTTCAATGCCACCAAAAGATATTTTCCGGCTTTAATGTTTTCAAGGGTAACCACTTCAAGGCTGTCTAAAGTATTGGTGATGTACCTTGGGGATTCTTTATATATTGTGGAGTCATTAAACTTCTCATTGATTTCATACAACATCACTGAAACGAAATTATCAACTTTATTTTCCAAAGCATCTTTGACTTTGACATTTATTTTCAGCGAATCAATATAAGGTCCGGTGGAAAAAACATATTTGAATTGGGAAAAAGGATTTCCTTCATTATTGTCTTCGATACTTTGCCCGAAATTGAAGCTATACGTCGTATTCGAAATTAGCGTGTCTTTTAACTTTATGGTTATTATTTTACTGGCTGTTTGCGGTAAAATCTCAGGTTGATTTTTCATTGGTGGCGAAATAATCAACTGCTTGTTGATATTTTTTAGCTTGACATATTCATCAAAAACCAGTTTGATTTCCTTGCCATTAAAGTTTGTCGAGAAGTTTTTAGGAAAACTTGCTTCTAAAACAGGAGCCAACGTGTCTTTGCTTCCACCAGTTATATTGCCACGCTTGGCGCAGCTTGCCATAACGACTATAAAAAGGATACAAATTAACTTGAAAATAGATTTTGGCATATTGCTGTTATTTCAAAGCACAAAATAACAATTATATTTAGTGTGAATGAAATGTTTTTGGTGAAACTTAACAATTAGCTGTGCGCCATTGCCATGCAAACAATACTAATCCTGATATTCGGAATTTTGAGTAAGGCACGGCTGCAGGATTCAAGGGTTGAACCTGTTGTAATCACATCATCAATAAGAAGAAAATGTTTGCCATGATGATTTTCCGAAAAAGAAACCTCGAATACATTATCAATGACATCGCTTCTTCCCAAAAGATTCTTTTTGGTTTGTGTTTTGGTGTACAATTTTCGATGTAGGACTTGTTCTTCGTATGGGATTTCAAGATTCGCTGACAATGCTTTGCCAAAACCTTCCACCTGATTATACCCGCGTTCCCGCAGTCGCTTTTTGTGCAATGGAACAGGAATAATAAAGTCAATGTTTTTCAGCTGTTCCAGATTTTTCAATTCTGCCGAATACCAGTTCCCAATAGTTTCGCTGATTTCTTCGTGTCCTTTATATTTTAGCTTGTGTATAATTTCCTGGACAATTCCCTTTTTATGGAAATAAAATAGCGATGCCCCAAACTCCAATGGAATTCTTCCGTAAAACTTTTGTATCACTTCATTTTCTTCAATTTTATGATGATTTGTCAGCGGAATTTCATGCCTGCATTGGGTACAAATTACTTTTTCATCGCTCAGTAAAAACGAATGACAACCGGCGCACGACTTTGGAAAAAATAAATTTAAGAGATGATTCCACATAAAAAAGATAATTTTCTTACATAAAAGTATAAAAAAAATGTAACCTAATTGATTTTTAGGTCTTTTTTTATAATCGCTTTTTATATTTTTGCAGCATTATGGCAAAACAAGAAGATTTATTTAAGAGTGTAATTTCGCATGCAAAAGAGTACGGATTTATTTTTCCGTCAAGCGAAATTTACGATGGTTTGAGCGCAGTCTATGATTATGCGCAAAACGGAGTAGAATTAAAAAAGAATATTAGGGAATATTGGTGGAAAGCCATGGTGCAGATGCATGATAACATTGTCGGTCTTGATGCCGCAATTTTGATGCATCCAACAACCTGGAAAGCTTCGGGCCACGTTGATGCATTTAACGACCCGTTGATTGACAACAAAGATTCCAAAAAAAGATACAGAGCTGATGTTTTAATTGAGGATTATGCTGAGAAATTAAACCTGAAAGCCAAAAAGGAAATCGAAAAAGCCCGCGAGCGTTTTGGTGCTTCTTTTGATGAAGAACAATACAAAACTACCAATTCAAGAGTGATGGAATACCTTTCGAAAGAAAGGGAAATCCTTGAAAGAATGGGGCGTTCATTAGGTTCTGGTGATTTGGAAGATGTAAAAAACCTTATCGAGGAATTGGAAATTGCAGATCCCGAAACCGGTTCCAGAAACTGGACAGATGTAAAGCAATTCAACCTTATGTTTGGTACCAAATTAGGAGCTTCCGCTGAAAACGCGATGGATTTATACCTGCGTCCGGAAACGGCACAGGGAATTTTCGTAAACTTTTTAAACGTTCAGAAAACCGGAAGGATGAAAATTCCGTTTGGAATTGCACAAACAGGGAAAGCCTTTAGGAATGAGATTGTGGCAAGACAGTTCATTTTCCGTATGCGTGAATTTGAACAAATGGAAATGCAGTTCTTTGTAAAACCGGGTGAAGAAATGAAATGGTATGAATACTGGAAAGAAACCCGCTTGAACTGGCATTTGTCGCTCGGTTTGGGAAGACAGAACTACCGTTTCCATGACCACGAAAAATTGGCGCATTACGCAAATGCGGCAGCGGATATCGAATTCAATTTCCCATTTGGTTTCAAGGAACTGGAAGGAATTCACTCAAGAACCGATTTCGATTTAAAAGCACACGAACAGTATTCAGGTAAAAAACTGCAATATTTTGATACCGAAACCAACTCGAATTATGTTCCTTATGTTGTGGAAACATCGGTTGGATTGGACAGGATGTTCCTGGCGGTTTTTGCCACATCATTACACGAAGAAACATTGGAAGATGGTTCAACCCGAACCGTTTTGCGTTTGCCATCAGTATTGGCACCAACAAAAGCAGCCGTTTTACCATTAGTAAAAAAAGACGGATTGCCGGAAGTTGCCCAAAGAATCATTGAAGATTTGAAATGGGATTTCAATGTGGCGTATGATGAGAAAGATGCCGTTGGAAGGCGTTACAGAAGGCAGGATGCATTGGGAACACCATTCTGTATTACGGTTGACCATCAAACTTTGGAAGACGAAACCGTAACAATCCGTCACCGTGATTCTATGGCACAGGACAGGGTGAAAATTTCCGAATTACGTGGACTTATAAACGCCGAAGTTTCGGTTAGGAACTGGCTGATGAAAATGTAACATCATAACTGTCATTCTGAATGACAACGAAGAACAAAATCCCAAATTCTGAAAAGAGTTTGGGATTTTTTGTTTTTGTAAGCATTTTTCCGCTTAAAAAACGACATATTAACAAGTTAACGCTTGATGTTAACAATTTGACGAATTTGCAACCCAAAAATTTACTTTCGTTACAACGAAAATACAGACGTTTAAACGAATTTATTTTTGTAGTTAAATTTTTAATATAATCTTTAGCGCTAACAAATAGTTTCCCCAAAACTACCCGTTATTTTTACCGAATCTAATGCTTTCCCAACATCAAAACCGGAAAAGCATTTAATGAGTCAGACATACATCATTATAGACGATGATAAAGAAAGCGTCCTTAAAACACAGGCTATTGCCGAGCGTTTTAGGAATCTTAACTTTGTCGGCTCTGCCAATACCTACGATGATGGGGTGAACCTGATATTGGAACACCAGCCCCGATTGGTTTTTCTTGAAATTGACCCAACGGACAAAAAAAGCAATCTTTCGTTAGCACTGATTAATGAACTGTACCGTTATTTACGTGTAGTTCCCAAAATCATTATAACCACCGGCAAAAAAGATCTGGCGTACGACGCCCTGCAATATGAGGTTATTGATTATCTGCTAAAGCCTTTGAATATAAATGACTTTAGAAAGGCAATCTTAAAATTTGACCGCGCCATACAATCTGACTTGCCTTATATGGAAGAAAAAAATCCTGTGGCGACTTTTGAGGTCTTAGACGAAACGCTTACCGAAGAATTGGAAACAGAGGAAATTGATAAGGCTGAAAACGATACAGACGTAAATATTATAACAAAAGCGGAAAATCCAACAACAGTAGTAGGCACGGCGCAAATCCAACAACCGCAGTCGTTGGTTATTTGTGTGAAATCCTATGGCGATTACCGTTATATAGATTCCGACGATGTGCTTTATTTTGAGGCCGATAATAACTCGACCGATATTCATCTGAACAATGGCGAAATGATTACAGCCTTTAAGACCTTAAAGCATTTTGAAACCGTTTTACCGCCAACACAGTTCCTTCGCATCCACAACAGTTATATTATAAATGTAAACCAGGTATCGCGAATCCATACCGGAAATACCGTTTGCTATATTAAGAACTCGACCACCAAGCTTCCATTCTCAAAATCCTATAAAGAGAACGTCGATTTGATTATCAGCCGAATAGCCGCCGGAAATTATTTGGAGATTTAGAAGAAAATTCGTAGGTTTACAAAAAGATCAGATGGAAATTCAAGTTTTAATGGTTGATGATCATCCTCCTATTATTGAAGGATATAGATCTATTCTGGCATATAATTCCTTTGGTTATATTTTAAACACTACTGCCGTACATTCTTGTGAAACGGCATATAATGCAATTTTTCAGGCAAAGCGCCCTTTTGACATTGTGTTCCTAGATTTGACACTACCTTCCTATTTTGAAAAAAATATTAATTCTGGTGAAGATCTAATCCCGATAGTTAGAAAACAGCATCCCAATGCTAAGGTTGTCATCCTCACTTCTCACAGCGAGGCGATAGTTCTTTTTAAAATCATAAATGATCATAAACCGGAAGGAGTTTTAGTAAAAAGTGATTTTCAAGCCCAAGAACTAATTGAAGCGTTCAATGTTGTTGTTGAAGGAGGAACCTATTTTAGCGAAACGGTTATTAATCATCGAAAATCCTGGGGAGAAAAGAATAAAGTTATGGATAGCTATAACCGTCAAATACTTTCTTTGCTCGCCCAAGGTATTAAAACCAAAAACTTCCCTGAATTATTGCATCTTTCAAAGAGCGCTATTGATAAAAGAAAAGCTATTCTCAAACAGCTTTTGGGCATTGATAAAGGAAACGATGAAGACATTCTTAAAGAAGCACGAAAGCAAGGATTGATATAGTATTCACTAAGACATGCTTCAGAAAAGCACAACTACTTTTTAATTTTTCACGACTCTTGGTCTTATAAAAATATACACTTTTTGTGTATTCAAATGCGATATTAACAATTTACTTTTACTATATCAAAATCAAACAGTAGTTAAATTTTAAATTGAATATTAGGCAGTTACAAGTGGTTTGCCACCATATTAGTGACACGAAACGAAAAATGCTTTTCTAATTTTTTGTAACGAAAAAATCAAAGAAACTTACTGTTTATTTTAGAGGTTTGTTATTAAACAGCAGTATGAGTAAACCAACCAAAAAAGCAGCCCAACCTTTATAATGTTTTAACGACACAAAGCTGGACTGCAATAATTAAAATTATACACAAACTTATGAAAAATTTATTATTTGGCTTAATTGCCACCGTTTTATTTACTTTTAATGGTAATGCGCAAGAAAAAAATAAACTAGAAACGTTTAATCTTACTACAAGTGTTAATAATGAAACGATAAAGTACGATTTTAAAACCTTAGGGGAGTTTGAAGAAGGATCAGAACAAATTATAAAAGAAACTGTCGAACAAGCACAAGCCAATTATTCCAAGGACGAGGCATGTTCAGTATCGATTACAATGACAGTAACAGTGAAAATTGAAGGTTCCGTCGGTGTTGCAGGTGGTTCAATATCGGTTACAGTAACAGGTTCTATTACTGCTTCTTGCGCAGATGCCGTCGCGGCTGGTAAAAGATTGCGAGCTAGTTTAGTTGCAATGGCTCAAGGGTAAAGTTGAAAAGAGCTATAAATGGCCTTATATGATGTTTAAAGTTATAATAACAATAGCATTTATTATACCACTTCAGATAAATGCCCAATCCGACCTCCAAACCATCATTAAAGGAGGCGAACTGCTCTTAAGCGGTTTGTCTATTCTTAAGGTTTCAGAGTCGAATGCCAAAGGAGACAGTAAAGTAATTGAAAGCGTGTGTGTGAAAAACAAACTCGCCGATAAGATAACTTTCAAACTAGTCGGGAAAAATGACGAAGGAGACCAGATTAAAAAAGAACTTGTCATCCCAAAAGACGGAAAAGAATGCTTATTGTTAGTAACCAAAGGCATTTATACATACGAAATTGCACTCACCAATAAAGAAATTTACAAAAAAGGGGAGTATAAATTTGATGAAGATATAGTAATGACCATAAAACAAGAATAGCCAGGTGAGTTTTAACATAGGTGTTAAAACTCATTTTTTTTTAAACGGTTACTTCTTGAAAGTAAAATAGCAGCTTGACTTTATAACTTTTGACGACACAAGGCAGGACTGTAATAATTAAAATTATTTATATGAAAAATTTGTTAATTGGTATAGTGGCCATTGTCCTTTTTCAATTTAAAGGATTTTCGCAAGAGAGAATTAATAATGATCAACAGGCTGAATTCAAAAGCGCATCATTAATAACAACGTATAAAAGCGAGATTATAGAGTATAAGTTTCTGTCTCTCGTTGAACTAAATGCAGAGATTGAGCAGATTATTCATGAATTGGATTTCGGCAATCCTCAAAACAAAAAGCAAAAGACCTGCGAAGTTAAAATAGAAATCAAAGTAGAAGTAACAATTGGATCTTTAAAAGGATTGATGTCCGGATTAATAATTACTAATTATACAGAAGCTAGTGACGCGGCAAAAAGGTTGAAGACAATGTTTTTTTCAGCGGAGACGAATTAAAAGAGTGAAATTCCCTTTTGCATTTTGATTTTTGTAAAAATGTACACTTTTAGTGTACCAAAATTTAAAAATCCCGATATACTTTTACAATATCAAAATCAAGAGCGTATTTTTTATAACAATACAAGTTTGATAAGATAATTAAATTGTGGTAGAATTGGGTTCCGGTTTTTTAATCGGGACTCAATTCGTTTTTACTATATTGGCTTTATGAATAAAAAGATTTTTTATTGGCTAATAATTTTGGTGTCTTTATGTAGTTGTACTTCTAAAACTACTGATAAAGAGGCTCAAGCGAAGAATGACTCTATTCAGAAATATCTTGATTTGGCGGGTAATCAAAATTTGGACTCAGTTCTTAGAAATAAGTATAACCGTAAGGCATTTTTACTAGTGGATTTAAGTAATAATGATACACTAACGAGATTTTATATAAACACTATTTCATATAATTACATAGACACAAAACATTGGGTAGATTTTAAAAAAATACAAAAAATTCTTTTTGAAAAAAGCATTGCTGAAAAAGACACATTAAATTTAGCGAGATATTACCGGTATAAAGCTGGTTACTTTAGGAATAATGAAATTTATGATAGTGCGTATTACTATTACATTAAAGCTGAAAAATTTTATAAAAAAACAAATGATCAATATGGTTTAGCGGTCGTATATAAAAACAAAAGTCAAATCCAACTGAGACTTGATGATTATACGGGGGCCGATTTAACTGCCCAAAAAGCCTATAACTTTTTTAAAAGCACAGATTATAAGAGATTTCAATATGATGTGTTAATAACAATAGGGAATGCTAATCATAATCTTGGAAATTATGAAAATGCTATTAAGGCCCTCAAAACAGCAATGGTTCTTGTTGAACGATATAAGTTAAGAGACAACAATATTAGTCTAAAAGGAACTTGTTTAAACAATATAGGAAATGTTTACAGAGAGCAAAAAAAACATATTGAGGCAATGCAATATTTTAATCTAGCACTCAAAGAAAAGAATTTAATTAAAGCAGATCCCGTAATATATGGATTTTTATTGAATAATCTATCTTATTGTAAATTGCAGTTAAAAGATTATTCTGGATTTCCTAAATTACTATTCAAATCTATTAATTTACTTAATTATAATAAGGAAGGAATTAGAGAATCCACATTAAGCTATGTTTATCTTTCTAATTATTATAACGTGATTAAAGATAGTTCCAAAGCACAACTGTATTCAGACAGGGCATTAAAAATTGCCAAAAAGTTTAAATCTCCATACTACTATCTAACTGCCTTAAGTAATGCCGGAAGTTTTAATAGTAAAAAAGCACCTCAGTACATTAAAGAATACCATGAAAAGAATGATAGTTTGCTTTTTATTGAGCGTAATGCACGGAATCAGTATTATAAAATTCAACTTGAAACTAATGAAATTGCTCAGGAAAAAGACAGGGCGGTTAGTCAAAAATGGATTGTCACTACAATAGCCGGGGTTGTTATTTTATTTGTGCTTTTACTTTTTATTATAACGCGCCAAAGAGCGAGACAAAAAGAATTGCAATTACTACAAGAACAACAAAAGGCCAATGAAGAAATCTATGACTTAATGCTAGATCAGAAAAATAATGAGGAACTGGTGAAACAGAGTGAGAAAAAAAGGATTGCATTAGAATTGCATGACGGCGTAATGAACAAATTGGCCAGCACCAGACTCAATTTAAATGTCCTAACTCACAAAAATGACACGGAAACTATCGCTAAATGCCTGACGCACATAGCGGACATTTACGAGATTGAAAAAGAGATAAGGAATATTGCACATGATTTAACGTTGGTTTCATTTACCAATGTTTTTAATAGTTTCGTCGCTCTTTTAAATGATTTTATTAAGTCACAAAACGAAACATCTTTAGCAGATTATATTTTAGAAGTGGATGAGACCATTAATTGGGAAAAAGTTTCTAGCAATATCAAAATGAATATGTTCCGCATCATTCAGGAAGCAAGCCATAACATTAATAAATTTGCTCACGCCAAAAAAGCCACAATTAGTTTAGCCCAGGATGAAGGTAATATTTGTTTGTCAATTACAGATGATGGCAAAGGATTTGATCCCGACGCGAACAATGAAGGTATAGGTCTAAAAAATATAAAGCAAAGAGTAGAAACGTTAAAAGGTAAATTAGTAATCCAGTCAATAACAAACAAAAGCACCACAATAAACATAGCTATTCCTTTTGCATAAAACTGCATTAGTAGGCAAATTTATAGAAGAGAATAATGTCTACAATCCTTGCTGAAATATAACTCCGAACGAAAACTACAGACGTATCCAATTTAATACATTATGTGCTTTACAATACAATAGCTTTCACCCGAAGAAAAACACCATTTACGTCGTAACAAATTAAAAAACGAAGACCCTTTCAGAGATGAGAGGGTTTTTATTTTCTTCAGATTCTTATTAGTTAAAAAGAGTTGTTGGTTTTGATAGCTATTAAATTAGGGCAATAATTGAAGTCATTTAGTTACTTTTTAGGCGTTCTTAAATGATATTAAATAGCTAAATCAATCCCGGTTTTTTTAATACGATAGGCAATCGGAAAACTGAAAAATGCCCTTTTCAACATCTAAAAAATTGAGCCATTTACCCAGATTTGCTTTTTTCTCATCCATTTCAATTATCCGCAAAGCCTCTATTTATAAGCTTTTTGGTCAAAACCCGCAAAATTCCAAAAACCATCTACCCAGATTTGGCTATCATCCACTATCAAACGACACCATTCTACCATAAACATCTTTATCCATTGCGATTGGCGAACACATCCTTTTTAGTTTTACTCCGTGAAAGTGTCCTCACATTGCCTCAAATCAATTAGTGACACACACAATAACAAATCAAAACATTAACACATAAAAGTCTCAAATTATGAAAAAATTAGCAACAACATTCGGATTATTAGCTTTAATGCTTATTGTCACGTCATTCACAACTCCATCTGAAATCGGTGGAAGAAGCCAAGAGCCAACTTTCTCAATCGGGGGTAGAAGCCAGGAACCAACTTTCTCAATCGGAGGAAGAAGCCAGGAACCAACATTCTCAATCGGAGGAAGAAGCCAGGAACCAACATTCTCAATTGGTGGAAGAAGCCAAGAGCCAACATTCTCAATCGGAGGAAGAAGCCAAGACCCAACATAAAAAATAATAAAATAAGATATAAAAAAGACTGTCACATTCACGACAGTCTTTTTTTTTGTATTTTCGGTTCGTAAATCTGGCTTAATTGAAATTCAATATCCTATTATTATTAATACTTCTAATCTCTTGTTCTAAAAACAAAAGCAATAATTCTATTATTAATAATGGTGGCTCTGCAAAAAAATATTTTGAAATCTTTAAGTCAAATCAACTAGAAAATAAACCCAATAATGATATTAATCTTGATAAAGCATTTGAATATATAAAATCCCAAAAAAATGATTTGTCTACTCGAAATTTATTATCTGATGTAGTCGTTGAATTTTACAGAAATGGTAATAGAGAAAAACTTGATGAATCCTCTAAACTTTTAATAAAACTCTCTTCCTCTAGTCGTGATACTCTAAGCTTAGGAATGGCTTACAGATCGAGAGGAAATTTTTATTTTAAGATTCAAGTACTTGACAGTTCCTACTATTATTATCGAAAGGCGGAAAAAATTTACTATAAGTTAAAAGATCAACCTAATTACGCAAATCTTTTAATGAACGAGGGAATCGTTCAATATTCAATAGGAGATTATTTAGGCGCAGAATTATCATTAAACAAAGCTCATTCTATTTTTAAGGAGATTAATGTCTATAACAAAATTTATGGTTCTTTAGACCAATTAGGTCTTGTGGCGACTGAGCTTAAAGAATATGACAAAGGGATTTTTTATTTTAAAAAGGCTTTGGAAGCAATTGAAGATTTACCCTTAAAAGAAGATAGAGATTATTACACTACAGTTTGTAAAAATAATATCGGATATCTTTATCTAAAATCAAAGCAGTATGAAAAAGGAGCATTTTATTTTGAAGATGCATTAAAAAATAAACTTATAAAAAATGATGATCCTTTACTTTATTCAAACTTAATTGACAATTTAGCCTATTGTAAATTATATTTTGCTAATTCGACTAATCTATCGCCACTGTTTTTTGAAGCATTAGAAATCAGAAAGAAATTAAACAATCCTACTGCGGTAGTTGGAAGTTATATTCACATTTCAGAATATTTTTATAAAAAAAATGACGTGAGTCAAGCGATAAAATATTCTATGGCGGCTTTATCTGAAGCAAAAAATTCAAAAGTTCCATTAAATGTTGCATTAGCATTAAAGCAATCATCAATTGTAGATAAGGAAAAATCCGCCCAATATTCGGATGAGTATATTAGAATTAGCGATAGCCTTCAGGTAGTTGAACGAAATTCAAAAGATCGTTTTAGTAAAATCCAATTTGAAACAAAAGAAATCATTCAACAAAACGACGTCCTCGAAAACAGAAACAGAAACCTTCTGTATATTTTTGTAATCACCTTTATTTTAGTGGCATTACTATTTGTAGTAAGAGCACAACGCGCCAGGACACGCGAGTTATTATTAAAGCAGGCGCAGCAAAAAGCAAATGAGGAGATTTTCAACCTAATGATGTCTCAGCAATCAATTATTGACGAAAGCCGGAATAAGGAAAAGAAACGCTTGGCTCAGGACCTTCATGATGGGGTTTTGGGAAGGATGTTTGGGCTGCGTTTAAACCTCGATAGCCTGAATTCAAGCACCGATCCTGACGCACCTCAGAAAAGGAACGAATTATTAAATGAACTAAAAACGATAGAGCAGGATATCCGTGAAATTTCACATGACCTGAATAGAGAGAAATTGGTTTTAATTAATAACTTTGTGTCTATAGTCCATAATTTATTGGAAGAACAGAAATCTTTACATGATGCGGAAGTGACTTATAGCATTGATACTTCCATAAACTGGGATAAAGTGGGGAATGCTATCAAAATTAATATGTATCGTATTTTGCAGGAAGGATTGCAGAACATTAATAAATATGCAAATGCCAACAATGTAACAGTAGAAATCAGCGGAAATCCGGAAAACGTTTTCCTTAAAATAACAGACGATGGAATTGGTTTTGACGTCAACAAAAAAAGCAAAGGAATTGGAATGCAAAACATGATTTCAAGAACCCATGACTGTCACGGAATTATCGATATTACTTCTAAGAAAAACTACGGAACCACAATTATAATTACCATACCATTAGAAACTAAACAACTAATTGAAGAACCAGCATGACAAAAATGAACATACTAATAGTTGATGACCATCCTTTTATAATTCAGGCCTATAAAAATGCTTTGGATAAGTATAGCCAACAAGGATATGAGTTTGATGTTACCCAGGCAAACAATTGTAAATCCGGATATGAAAATATTGCTGAAGGTCAAAAAACTTTTGACGTGGCCTTTTTTGATATCAGCATGCCCGAATACCCAGAGAAAGGAATTTACTCAGGTGAAGACTTAGCAATTTTAATGAAAAAGGAAATGCCAAACTGTAAAGTTATACTATTAACGATGCATACGGAATTACTTAAAATCAACAACATTATTAAAAACATTAATCCTAATGGATTGATTATAAAAAATGACCTGACTTTCGACGAATTGATTTTCGCTTTTGATAAAATCATCAATAACGAAAGTTACTACAGCCAAACGGTTATCAAATTAGTAGGCCAGGCTCAATATAACAACATCGAATTGGACGCTTTTGACAAGCAAATATTATTTCACTTGTCAAAAGGGGTAAAAACAAAAGATTTGCCACAATATATTCCGCTTTCCCTTAGTGCGATTGAGAAACGTAAACTCAACATTCGGGAAATTCTAGAAGTAAAAGGCGGAAGTGACATCGATTTAATTAACGAAGCGAAAACAAAAGGTGTCATTTAACGATTATGCGGGAAACCGTAACAAGAATTTTGTCTGCATGGTGTAACTTAGCTTCATGATTTTAGGGTTACCTGTAGACTCGAGTAGTAAAACTCAAAAAACTACTTTAATTTACATGATTTAGGGGGAAAGCGATACTGTAAAAGGTATCGCTTTTTTTAATAAAAGGAAATTATTCTTCATTCATAGCGTCCCAACCTCGAGCTTTTAACGGGATTTTGGTATTGGCTCTTGTAACCAAATGTATTCCTTCACTTTCCTGGGTTAGATGACCAATTACCGTAAAATTTGGATTGGCTTTGATTTTATCAAAATCTTCCAAAGCAATAGTAAACAGCAATTCGTAATCTTCGCCACCATTGATAGCAACGGTTGTACTATCGATATTAAATTCTTCACAGACATTGATAAACTGTGGATCTACGGGAATTTTTTCTTCGTATAGATTACAACCCACTTTTGACTGCTTGCAAATATGAATTATCTCCGAAGACAAGCCATCCGAAATATCAATCATCGCTGTTGGTTTTACTTCCAGTTTTGACAATAGTTCCCGAATATCATGACGCGCTTCCGGCTTTAACTGACGCTCAATTAAATAAGTATAGGCATCCAAATCGGGCTGGTTTTGTGGATTTACCTGAAACACCTGTTTTTCACGTTCCAAAATCTGCAGTCCCATATAAGCCGAACCCAAATCGCCGGTGACAACCAATAAATCGCCATTTTTAGCGCCATCACGATATACGATGTCAACCTCATTTGCTTCGCCAATTGCCGTAATTGAAATAATCAATCCTTTTTGAGAAGACGTTGTGTCACCTCCAATTACATCAACATTATAAAATTTGGCGGCCAAAGCAATTCCATCAAATAATTCCTCTAAAGCTTCGAGAGGAAAACGATTTGAAACTGCCACAGAAACCGTAATCTGCGTTGGTTTTGCATTCATCGCACAAATATCAGACACATTTACTACCACCGCTTTATAGCCCAAATGTCGCAACGGCATATAAGACAAATCGAAATGCACGCCTTCAATCAGTAAATCAGTAGAAATTACAGCTTTTTTATCCTTAAAATCCAAAACAGCTGCATCATCGCCAATACTTTTTAAAGTCGATGGTTGTTTTACATCAAAATTTTTGGTTAAATGGTCAATCAAACCAAATTCTCCCAGTTCGGAAAGAGATGTGCGTTGCGGAGTTTTATCTTCTAACATTTTTTCTAAGGATCTAAGGCGCAAAGATAGTAAGGTTCTAAGGTTTATCCCAACAAAAAACCCGATTGCTTTCACAATCAGGCTCCATTTATTTTGCTGCCTCAGCACCTTAGTACCTTCGGGCCTATATCTAATCGTTCAACTTCAAAACAGCCATAAATGCTTCTTGGGGAATTTCAACATTTCCTACCAAACGCATTCTTTTCTTTCCTTTTTTCTGTTTTTCAAGAAGTTTACGCTTACGCGAAATATCGCCACCATAACATTTGGCAGTCACATCTTTGCGTAAAGCTTTGATGGTTTCTCGCGCAATGATTTTTGCGCCAATCGCCGCCTGAATCGGAATATCAAATTGTTGTCTCGGAATCAGTTCCCGTAATTTTTCGGTCATTTTCTTCCCGATATTGTAAGCGTTACTTTCGTGGATCAATGCTGAGAGAGCATCAACGGGTTGTGAATTCAGTAGAACATCAAGCTTTACCAATTTAGAAGTTCGCATTCCAATCGGTGAATAGTCAAATGAAGCATATCCTTTGGAAACGGTTTTCAGTCGATCATAAAAGTCAAATACAATTTCAGCCAAAGGCATATCAAAATTCAATTCTACCCTTTCAGTAGTCAAATAGGTTTGATTGGTGATAACGCCACGTTTTTCAATACATAAGCTCATTACGTTTCCAACAAAATCAGATTTGGTAATAATGGTTGCCTTAATAAATGGCTCTTCAACTCTATCTAGTCTTGAAGGCTCAGGTAAATCAGATGGATTATTAACCGTAAAAGGAGTTTCAGGGTCTTTTTTGGTATACGCCAGATAAGAAACGTTAGGAACTGTAGTGATTACGGTCATATCGTATTCACGTTCCAATCGTTCTTGTATAATTTCCAAATGTAGCATTCCCAAGAATCCACAGCGGAAGCCAAAACCTAAAGCGGCCGAACTTTCCGGCGTAAATACTAATGATGCATCATTTAGCTGCAGTTTTTCCATTGAAGCACGCAAATCTTCGTAGTCATCAGTATCAACAGGATAAATTCCGGCAAAAACCATCGGTTTTACATCCTCAAATCCCGTAATCATATTGGTTGTTGGCGTTTTCGCATCCGTTAAGGTATCACCAACTTTTACTTCTTTTGCTTCTTTAATACCCGAAATCAAATAACCAACATCACCGGTAGAAATCACGTCTTTTGGTACTTGGTTTAACTTCAAAGTCCCGACTTCATCAGCAAAATATTCGTTGCCGGTCGCCATAAATTTGATTTTCTGGCCTTTTCTGATTTCACCATTTTTCACACGGAATATAACCTCAATTCCACGAAACGGATTGTAGTGAGAATCAAAAATCAAGGCCTGTAATGGTTCGTCTTTTACACCTTTTGGTGCAGGAATTTTTTCAATTATCGCTGCTAAAATATTTTCAACACCTAAACCGGTTTTACCCGAAGCGTGAATAATATCTTCCAATTTGCAGCCTAGTAAATCAATAATATCGTCGCTAACTTCTTCCGGATTGGCACTTGGCAAATCCACTTTGTTCAATACCGGAATGATTTCCAAATCATTTTCCAAAGCCAAATATAAATTCGAAATTGTCTGTGCCTGGATACTTTGCGCAGCATCAACAATTAATAGAGCGCCTTCACAAGCAGCAATAGAACGCGAAACTTCATACGAGAAATCCACATGTCCCGGAGTATCGATAAGGTTCAGGATATAATCTTCTCCTTTATATTTATACTCCATCTGAATCGCATGGCTTTTTATGGTAATTCCACGTTCGCGCTCCAGGTCCATATTGTCAAGCAGCTGGGCTTTTTCCTCACGTGCGGTAACGGTTTGCGTGGCACCAAGAAGCCTGTCGGCAAGCGTACTTTTTCCGTGGTCAATATGTGCAATTATGCAAAAATTTCTAATATGCTTCATCTTCGTAAATCTGTCTATTTTGTTGGGGCGTTCCCTCGTCCGAAAAGACGAGGCCGGGCTTTACGTTCCAATCTTTTGTTAAAAAACAAAAGGATTTCCACTGCAATCCCTAACGCATTTAATCGGCAAATATAAGGCAAAGTTTTGATTAAAAGGATAGCTTAGTGAAATTCGGTCGAAAGCTATTTTTTGTCCTCTTTTTTAGGTTTCGGTTTGATTTTTATACCTTTTTTAGCTGTAGGCTTTGGAGTTGGTTTTGGTTCGGGTTTTACGATTACTTCTGCATCAGGTTTTGCGGTTTCCGGAAGGACAACAACATCTTTTTCTTTTTCTAATTGCTCAACATATACCGCAAAATCAGCGGGTTCAATCCTAGCACCTAAATATTCAGCATACACTCTTGTAAATACAGCACCAAAATATAAAATAGCCGCAGTGTAATAAACCCAAACCAAAATTATAATCAATGAGCCTGCTGCTCCGTAAGCCGATCCTGTGCTGGAATAATCAATATAAAGCCCAATCAAAAAGCGACCTAACATAAAAAGACAAGCCGTAAAAAAAGCTCCGGCTTTGACATCTTTCCAGGCAATTTTCGCATCGGGTAAAACCTTAAAAATCACTCCAAAAAGCGTCATTATAACTATAAAACTGATAAGAAAGTTACCAATTTGAAATATGATAAGGGTAACATCAGGAAAAAAATTCTTAAGCCATTCACTTAAAGCGAGCATGGCACCATTAACTATTAGCGAAACTATCAGTAAAAAACCCAAACCAACAATTAACGAAGAGGAAAGAAGGCGGTCTTTTAATATCTTGACCCAACCGCGTTTTGGTTTAGCCTTTACCCTCCAGATAATATTAATGGAGTCCTGTATTTCACCAAATACACTAGTGGCACCAATAACTAAGGTAAGTGCTCCAATAAAAACCGATAAGTTTGTTTCTCCGGAGAGCTCCATATTTTTGATTATATCCTGAATTTGCGCCGCGGCCTGATTACCAATAAGCCCATTTATTTCGCCAAAAACTTGTCCTCTAATAGCATCCTCTCCAAAGAAGACTCCGGCTAACGAAATCATCAATAGTAAGAGTGGTGCCAATGAGAATACGGTGTAATATGAAAGTGATGCGCTAAATTTTAGTGCGCGGTCATCTATAAAACTGTTAAAGGTGTCTTTTAATATTCTAAATGCTGCATGCATAGTAATTTCCGTCTTCATAGTTTAACTGATCTTATAACAAAGCTAGCAAAAAAATACGATTTTTTTGATTTCTTAATTACTTGAGATTAACTCATTTTTAAAATTGTAAAAAAATCAAAAAATCATGTAATTAAAATTAAGTTTCTTGCTCCATATTTGTATGAATTAATAATATCGTTATGGAAAAGCCAAAATCATTTCCGCCGCAGCATCAATCAGTGCAGCCGGGAAAAGAAGACAAAATGCATCCACAACCCGAATACATTCGCAAAAATTATAAAGGAAGCGACAAACTAAAAGGCAAAGTTGCTTTGATAACCGGCGGTGATAGTGGAATAGGAAGAAGTGTGGCTGTCCATTTTGCTCGTGAAGGAGCGAATATTGCAATCGTTTATTACAATGAGGAAAAGGATGCGGATATAACAAAAAAACTTATTGAAGAAGAAGGTCGTGAATGCTTACTTATTTCAGGAGATATCAAAAAAGAAAAATTTTGTCGTGAAATAGTTTCCAAAACAATTAAAAAATTTGGTAAACTCAATATTCTGGTAAACAATGCAGCTGCTCAGTTCCCAAAAGACGACCTTAAAGAGGTGGACAAGGCACATCTTCAACTTACTTTTGAAACTAATATTTTTCCCTTCTTTTATACTACGCAGGAAGCCTTGAAAACGTTTAAAAAAGGTGATACAATAATCAATACTTCGTCTGTTACTGCATATCGCGGAAGCGAACACTTAATTGATTATTCGAGTACAAAAGGAGCCATAGTTTCGTTTACACGTTCCATGGCCCAACAACTTGTCGGGAAAGGAATTCGGGTAAATGGTGTGGCACCGGGACCAATTTGGACGCCATTAATCCCGGCCAGTTTTGGTAAGAAGCATGTATCAGAATTTGGGAAACAGACACCTATGAAACGCGCCGGCCAACCTTCGGAAGTTGGACCAGCCTATGTTTTTTTAGCCTGCGAAGACAGCTCCTATATTACCGGTCAGATGATCCATGTAAATGGTGGTGAAAGCGTTGGCGGTTAACAGGCATTTCTTCTTTACATAAAAAAGTGTAATTTTGCCAAAAAAATTACGGCTATGCCAAAAATTGGCAACATAGAATTACCAGACTTTCCTTTACTTCTTGCACCTATGGAAGATGTGAGCGATCCGCCATTTCGCAGATTGTGTAAATTGCATGGCGCCGACTTGATGTACTCGGAATTTATCTCTTCGGAAGGTTTGATTCGTGATGCAATAAAAAGTAAAATGAAATTGGATATTTTCGATTACGAAAGACCGGTCGGAATACAGATTTTTGGTGGTGATGAAGAAGCGATGGAAATGTCAGCCAAAATTGTAGACGCCGTTCACCCCGATTTGGTAGATATAAATTTTGGATGCCCGGTAAAAAAAGTGGTTTGCAAAGGTGCCGGTGCCGGAGTTTTGAAAGATGTTGATCTGATGGTGCGATTGACCAAAGCCGTAATAAAAGGAACCAATCTTCCGGTAACAGTAAAAACACGTTTGGGTTGGGACGAAAGTTCCATAAACATTGACGAAGTTGCAGAACGTTTGCAAGATATAGGTGTACAAGCCTTAACTGTCCATGCCAGGACACGGGCGCAAATGTATAAAGGAAGCGCCGATTGGACGCATATTGCGCGAGTGAAAAGCAACCCTAGAATCACGATGCCGATTTTCGGAAATGGTGATATAGATTCTCCTGAAAAAGCATTAGAATACAAAAACAAATACGGCTTGGATGGCATGATGATTGGCCGTGCTGCTATAGGTTATCCATGGATATTTAATGAGATCAAACATTATTTCAAAACGGGAGAACATTTGGCACAACCAACAATGGCTGACCGAATCGAAGCGGCGAGAAATCATTTAACCTGGTCAATGGATTGGAAAGGCGAACGCGTTGGAATTGTAGAAATGCGCCGCCATTATACAAACTACTTCAAAGGAATTTCTAATTTTAAGGAACACCGACTAAAATTGGTAACACTTGAATCGGCTGAAGCTTTATTTAAAGAACTAAATGAAATTGAAGAGGTTTATGCCAATTATCAGTTTGTTTAATCCAACAAATTTTTAGTCACACGGCTACTGGCAATTAAGCTGGAAATAAATCCGAGCGCGACAATAGTGCCGAAAACAATTAACACATTTTGAACGGTAAAAATTACAGGATAAGCCAATGATTCGGTAATCATGACTAATTTGAAATGTTGTTGAACGAGTACAATTATTATCCCCAAAATCAATCCAATAATTCCGCCAATAATTGTTAGCAAAACACCCTGAAACAGGAATATTTTCTTTAAATCCTTGACTTCGGAACCCAAATTAAAAAGAGTTTTCAGGTTACTTTTCTTGTCTAAAATCATCATAATCAATGCCCCAATTAAATTGAATAATGCAATAATGATGACTAATGTAAAAATAAGATAGACAGCAATATTCTCTGTATTCAGCATCTTATATAATGTAGCATTGAGTTGCGCTCGGTTTTTTATTTCCACTTTATTATGGAAAACAGCATTAAGTTTCTCGATAATTTTGGCTTCATTCGCATTCGGTTTCATCTTAATTTCAATTGCTGAAACCTGATTTGGTTTATATTCCAATAAATCCTGCGCCAATCTTAAATCGGCAAAAACATATTCACTGTCTAAATCTTCACTTATCGCGTAAATCCCAATAGGAATCAGCACCGATTTATTAAATGCTTCGGCTTCACTTTCAATTACGGTTTTGCCTTTTCGAGGAACATACACTTCAAAATCATTATTAAAATCAAAAAGACCAAGTGATAATTTTTGGGTGATTCCGTAACCAACAACTACTTCGGCAGTATTGTAACGAAGCCATTTTCCGTTAAAAAGGTTTTTGGAAATATCATTTATTTTAGTATAATTAGCATCAATGCCTTTTAAATAAGTCACCTGCTCTTTTCCGTCAAAAAAGAAAAGTACGCGTTCTTCTACCACTTTACTATAGGAAGCAACACCTTCAATAGTTATGATTTCATTTTCTTGTGTTGGTGAAATAAATAAAGATTTCCCTTGAAGCGGGCTAACTTTTAAATCGGGATCGATAGTGTTGGAAAAAGACAAACTGAAATCGCGTAAACCGCTAAAAACCGAAAGCACCACAAACAACGCGAGCGTTCCGACAATAATCCCAAATGACGCAAGACCTGTAATGATATTGATAGCATTGTTTTTACTTTTGCTAAAAAGATATCGTTTGGCTATGTAAAGCGGAAAGTTCAAGAGTTAAAATTTCTTGCGTTTTTCTAAAAGGTCACGGTTTTCAATAGGATTTTCTTTTCCGGATAACGCATTATCAATCTTCTCGATATAATCCAACGAGTCATCAATATAAAAAGAAAGATTAGGCACTTTTCGCAATTGCAATTTCACACGTTGCGATAAATCATGCTTAATCAAAGGGGAATTTGTTTTTATAGCTTCCAGCAAATCCTTTGCTTTATCTTGTGGAAATACGCTCAAATAGACTTTAGCAACAGACAAATCCGTAGTCACAATTACTTTAGAAACAGAAATCACCAGGTTTGAAATGCCGTTTTTGCGTATTTCACCCTGCAAAATATCTACCAAATCCTTTTGCAATACACTGCCAATTTTCTTCTGTCTATTCGTTTCCATAGGGCAAAAATACAACTTTTAAGTTGCAAAGTTGCAAAGTTGTGAAGTTGTAAAGTTTTTTAGGAGCTATTTCCGGCTATCCGTTATATCTTTTTATAGATTGCCACAGGTTTAAACCCGTGGCAATCTATAAAAAGGATGCCACTCCTATCCGGGCTAATTTTCGAATTCCTTATCTTTGAACTTTTAACTTTGCAACTTTGAAACTAAATAAATGAGAAAAATTGAACACATCGGAATTGCAGTCAACAATCTGGAAACTTCCAATCTGCTTTTCGAAAAATTATTTGGCAATCCACCATATAAGCAGGAGGAAGTCGAAAGTGAAGGTGTAAAAACCTCTTTCTTTATGAATGGTCCAAATAAAATAGAATTATTAGAAGCCACAAATGCCGAAAGCCCGATTGCTAAATTCTTAGAAAAAAAGGGAGAAGGTATTCACCACATTGCATTTGATGTCGAAAATATTACAGAAGAAATAGAGCGGTTAAAAAAAGAAGGATTTGTCGTTTTAAATGAAACTCCGAAAAAAGGTGCTGATAATAAACTAGTTGCTTTTTTACATCCAAAAGGAACAAACGGCGTTCTGATTGAACTTTGTCAAGAAATCAGGTAAAAATAGTTGCAACGAAAAAAAAATAGTAGTAATATTGCAACCTCAAATAAAGCCCTGGCTTTATTCATTGAACACAGAAATCAATAAGAAATTTGTGAAACAAAACCGGTCCTATAGCTCAGTTGGTTAGAGCACCTGACTCATAATCAGGTGGTCCTTGGTTCGAGCCCAAGTGGGACCACATTAATAAAAAGACCTCTATTTTTGAGGTCTTTTTTATCTAAAACAAAACCAAAAGGTTAAATACATCGTTAATAAACGTAAGTTGTCGATTTTTGAATGAAAATTTAGAATTGCAACAGTATCAGTACTTGCGAAACATTAATTTTGTATTAACTTTACGGATTAAATATTATTTTATTTTGGTAAATAGAATTTTTTTATACTTTTACGCACTATGAAAATTGTCCCGAATAGAATTATTATTATTCTGGCAGTGTTTTTCTTGTCAGTAACAAGTGCGTTTGCTGATCCAGGACCACCGCCACCGGAATCAACGCCACCACCACCGCCAGGCTTACCTTTGGACGGAGGAGTCTTCTTATTATTGGCATTTTCATTACTGTTCGGATGCTATAAAATTTACAAGTCAAACATAAAAAAAGCTTCAAATTAATTTGAAGCTTTTTCTTTTATAAATGCATGAATTTTAAAAGCTATTTCTTTAAAGCATACAAACGTGTAACGTATTTTCCCACAACATCGAACTCAAGATTAATTTTTGTGCCAATTTTAACATTTTTAAAATTAGTATGCTCAAATGTATAAGGGATAATAGCCACGCTAAATTCACTTGCTTTGGAATTTACGACTGTTAAACTCACACCGTTTACAGTTATTGAGCCTTTTTCGATTGTGATGTTATCTAAATTACGATCATATTCAAAAGTAAAATACCAGCTTCCGTTAGCTGATTCAATTGCTTTGCAGATTGCCGTTTGGTCAACATGCCCCTGGACTATATGCCCGTCTAGCCTGTCTCCCAATTTCATTCCGCGTTCTAAATTTATTAAATCGCCAATTTTCCAGTCCGCCAAATTTGTCTTTTCAATAGTTTCTCTAATTGCGGTTACGGTATATTCGCCATTATTGATTCCTACAACTGTTAGGCAGACGCCGTTGTGAGCCACACTTTGATCTATTTTTAATTCTTGTGCTACTTCAGACGAAATAGTTATGTCGAGATTATCATTATCATTTTTTAAATCTTTTATTATTCCAAGGGTTTCGATTATTCCTGTAAACATTATGGTTTTATTTTACTAAATTTGCACTTCAAAATTAGCAATAAATAACTAGTACTTATTATGAAAAAAGCAGAAAATATAATCGTTGGAATTTCAATAGGAGATTTAAACGGTATTGGAAGCGAAGTAGTTCTTAAGACATTTAACGACTCCAGAATGTTAGAGCTTTGCACACCGGTAATTTTTGCAAACGTAAAAGTGATGTCTTTTATTAAAAAAACATTAGAACTGGAAACGCCACTTCATGGAATTGATCAGATAGATCAGGTAGTTATAGGAAAAGTAAATGTTTTAAACATTTGGCGAGAAGGAGTTGATTTAAATTTTGGCGCAAATGATCCGGCAATTGGTAAATATGCTATATCATCATTTGTTGCTGCTACAAAAGCTTTGAAAGAAAATCAAATTGATGTTTTGGTTACGGCACCAATTAACAAATACAACATCCAATCGGAAGAATTTAAATTTCCAGGTCATACCGATTATTTAGATAAAGAATTAGAAGGAAACGCATTAATGCTAATGGTTCAGGATAATTTAAGGGTTGGATTGCTAACCGATCATATTCCGGTAAATGATGTAGCAAAACATTTAACCGAAAAATTAATAGTTCAAAAAATTGAAACCATAAAACAAACATTGGTTCAGGATTTTGGAATCAATAAACCAAAAATCGCAGTTTTAGCGCTGAATCCACATGCCGGAGACAATGGCGTAATTGGAAAAGAAGATGACGAAATAGTGAAACCGGTTATAAAAAAATTGTTTGAAAAAGGAACGCTTGTTTTTGGACCTTTTGCCGCGGACGGTTTTTTTGGCAGCAGCCAATATGAAAAATATGATGCGGTTATTGCAACCTATCATGATCAAGGGCTGATTCCATTCAAGACTTTGTCATTTGGAGGCGGTGTAAATTATACTGCGGGCTTGAATAAGATCAGAACTTCTCCCGATCACGGAACAGCTTATGACATTGCCGGAAAAGGAACTGCCGATCATAATTCTTTTAAGGAAGCTGTTTACACAGCGATTGATATCTATAATTCTAGAAATCAATACCTGGAAATCAGCAAAAATCCAATGAAAACAAAGGAAAAGCAGTTATAAACAAAAAAATGTTTATAAGCGTATTGGATTTGCAATAATTTTATATCTTTGCGCTCCGAAACTTCGGGCTCAAATTGTTGTCTAGATGAAAAGTACGAATGAATATTTAATTCCTTTCATAGGGTTAAAAATAGGGAAGCATCATTTTGAATATAATATTGACAAAAAGTTCTTTGACGAATTTGGTTTTGATGAATTTGAAAGCTGTGTGGTAAAAGTGAATGTTGTTTTAGAAAAAAAAGCAACAATGCTCGAAGTAAGCTTTGCACACAAAGGGACAGTCAATGTTCCGTGTGACTTAACCGGAGAACAATTTGATTTGCCGATTAAAGGGAAAATTAAATTGGTAGTCCAATTTGGTGAGGAATTCAACAATGATAATGATGAATTGTTAATCCTGCCTCATGGTGAACATCAAATAGATTTGGCACAATATATTTATGAAATGATTGTACTCTCTATTCCTCAAAAAAGGGTTCATCCGGGAGTAAAGGATGGAACTTTACAAACAGAGGCATTGAAAAAATTAAATGAGTTGCAGGTTAAAGACGAAGAAGTAATAAAAAAAGAAGAAGAAATTGACCCAAGGTGGGACGAATTAAAGAAACTATTAACGGATAAATAATATAGTAAAATGGCACATCCTAAGAGAAAAATCTCGAAAACAAGAAGAGATAAGAGAAGAACACATTATAAAGCTACAGTTGCACAAATCGCAACATGTCCTATAACAGGAGAAGCACACTTATACCACAGAGCTTACTGGCATGAAGGTAAAATGTACTACAGAGGACAAGTGGTTATTGATAAATCAGTAGCTGTAGCATAATTAAAGTTTTTTACAAAACTAACTCTCACTTTGTGGGAGTTTTTTGTTTTAAAGAAATTTAATAAATATCCCATCCTAAAACACCTTAGGTATAATTATTTTTTGTAATTTCAACAACTTTTCAATTTTAAAAACTGAAGAGCAAAACATCCACTTTATGAATAAAATTACAGCCGCAATAACCGCAGTTGGAGCATATATTCCAGAATTTGT
Source organism: Bacteroidota bacterium (assembly GCA_040388035.1). Classification (GTDB taxonomy): domain Bacteria; phylum Bacteroidota; class Bacteroidia; order Flavobacteriales; family Flavobacteriaceae; genus Flavobacterium. Next base: position 40,699 of record JAZKCP010000064.1, read on the forward strand.
ACTCTCAAACCAAGTACTGGAATCAATGGTAGATACCAATGATGAATGGATTACTACCCGCACAGGAATTAAAGAAAGAAGGCTTTTAAAAGAAAAGGGAAAAGGAACTTCCTTCCTGGCGATAAAAGCGGCACAGGATTTAATTTCTAAATCTAAAGTCAATCCCGAAGAAATAGATTTAGTTATCATGGCGACGACTACTCCAGACATGCCAGTGGCCGCAACCGGAGTTTATGTTGCAACACAAATTGGAGCTGTCAATGCTTTTGCATACGATTTACAGGCAGCCTGCTCAAGTTTCTTATATGGAATGTCAAATGCTGCAGCTTATATCGAATCGGGTAGATACAAAAAAGTACTATTGATAGGTGCCGATAAAATGTCTTCCATTATCGATTATACAGACAGAGCGACTTGCATTATCTTTGGAGATGGTGCCGGTGCGGTTTTGTTTGAGCCTAATTTTGAAGGGCTTGGGTTACAGGATGAGTTTTTAAAAAGCGATGGCATTGGAAGGGAATATCTAAAAATTGACGCCGGTGGTTCTATTCTTCCTCCATCAAAAGAAACGGTTGAAAACAGACAGCACTATGTTTTTCAGGATGGTAAAACAGTTTTCAAATATGCCGTATCAGGAATGGCGGACGTGAGTGAGAAAATTATGGAGCGTAATAATTTAACCAAAGATGATGTGAATTGGTTAATTGCCCATCAGGCAAACAAAAGAATTATTGATGCCACCGCCAACAGAATGGGACTTGACGAAGATAAGGTGTTGGTAAATATTCAAAAATATGGGAATACTACTTCTGCAACATTACCTTTGTTGTTGAGTGACTTTGAAGATAAATTCAAAAAAGGAGATAATTTAATTTTTGCAGCATTTGGTGGTGGATTCACTTGGGGTTCTATCTATTTAAAATGGGCATACAACAAACAATAAAACTAATTCTAAACTAAACTAATTATGGATTTAAAAGAAATTCAAAACCTAATCAAATTTGTATCCAATTCCGGAGTTGCAGAAGTAAAACTGGAAACAGGAGAAATAAAAATTACCATTAGAACTACATTAGAAGGAAACTCACCAGATATAACTTATGTCCAACAAGCGCCGATGCAACATGCTATGCAGGCTGCACCTTCGGCTCCGACAACTGCTCCAGCAGTGCCTGCCGCACCAGCTGCATCAGCGGACGATAATTCAAAATACATAACTATAAAATCACCAATGATTGGAACATTCTATCGCAAACCATCACCGGATAAACCGGTTTTTGTTGAAGTGGGAAGCGCAATATCAAAAGGAGATGTTCTATGCGTAGTTGAAGCAATGAAATTATTTAACGAAATCGAAGCGGAAATTTCCGGAAAAATCGTTAAAATTTTGGTTGACGATATGTCACCTGTTGAGTTTGACCAACCATTATTCTTAGTTGATCCATCTTAATTTAGATTGTTAGATTGTTAGATTTTTAGACTTTAAAGTTTATCCAATCTAATAATCCAATAATCCAATTGTCTAATAATCTAAATTAAAAAAGATGTTTAAAAAAATACTAATTGCCAATAGAGGAGAAATTGCACTTCGTGTAATCAGAACCTGTAAGGAGATGGGGATTAAAACCGTAGCGGTTTATTCTACCGCTGATGCTGAAAGTTTACACGTAAAGTTCGCAGACGAAGCCGTTTGCATTGGTCCTCCGCCAAGTAATCTTTCTTATTTAAAGATGTCAAATATTATTGCAGCTGCAGAAATCACCAATGCCGATGCAATTCATCCTGGATATGGTTTTCTTTCTGAAAATTCTAAATTTTCTAAAATTTGCCAGGAACACGGCATCAAATTTATTGGTGCTTCGCCTGAAATGATTGATAGAATGGGAGACAAAGCTTCTGCAAAAGCTACTATGAAAGCGGCTGGAGTTCCATGTGTTCCTGGTTCTGAAGGATTGTTGGAATCTTTTGAACAGACACAACAATTAGCCAAAGAAATGGGCTATCCGGTGATGCTGAAAGCAACTGCCGGTGGTGGTGGAAAAGGAATGCGTGCCGTTTGGAAAGAAGATGAACTTTTAAAAGCTTGGGAAGGTGCACGTCAGGAATCGGCTGCAGCTTTTGGAAATGACGGAATGTATTTGGAGAAATTGATTGAAGAACCAAGACATATTGAAATACAGATTGTTGGCGATTCTTATGGAAAAGCCTGTCACTTATCTGAAAGAGATTGCTCAGTACAGCGACGTCATCAAAAATTGACAGAGGAAACTCCGTCACCATTTATGACTGATGAACTGCGTAACAAAATGGGCGAAGCCGCTGTAAAAGCCGCCGAATTTATTAAATATGAGGGTGCAGGAACGGTTGAGTTCTTAGTAGATAAGCATAGAAATTTCTATTTTATGGAAATGAACACGCGTATCCAGGTGGAACATCCAATTACAGAACAGGTTATTGATTATGATTTGATTCGTGAGCAGATTTTAGTAGCTGCAGGTGTGCCAATTTCCGGTAAAAATTATTTACCACAATTACACTCTATCGAATGTCGTATTAATGCGGAAGATCCATATAATGATTTCCGTCCTTCACCAGGGAAAATCACTGTTTTGCATGCGCCAGGCGGACACGGAGTGCGTTTAGATACTCACGTTTACGCAGGATATACCATTCCGCCAAACTATGATTCGATGATTGCAAAGTTGATTACTACTGCTCAAACAAGAGAAGAAGCCATCAACAAAATGAAGCGTGCTTTGGATGAGTTTTACATTGAAGGAATCAAAACTACAATTCCTTTCCACAGGCAATTAATGGACGAACCGGATTATGTGGCCGGAAATTATACGACCAAGTTTATGGAGAGTTTCAAAATGAAAGATCCTGAATAAATAAAAAGCCCAACTTTAAAGTTGGGCTTTTTGTTTTTATATAAATTAGATTTTACAATGTTTCTTTCAGCCATTTGTAAAATTCACGTTGCCAAACCATACCATTTTGTGGTTTTAAAACCCAATGATTTTCTTCCGGTAAATATAGAAAACGGCTTTTTATGCCACGAAGCTGTGCCGCCTGAAATGCTTCCATCGCTTGTGTATAGGGTATGCGATAATCTTTTCCTCCATGTATGATTAGGATAGGTGTATTCCATTTATCGACGTAGTTTATCGGATTGAAGATAGTATAGGCTTTTTGTGCAGTAGTATTATTTTTATCCCAATAGTTTCCGCCAAAATCCCAGTTGTTGAAGAAAACTTCTTCTGTTGATCCAAACATACTTTGCGTGTTGAAAACACCGTCATGGGCAATAAAAGTTTTAAAACGGTTGTTATGGATTCCTGCGAGGAAATAAGCAGAATAACCACCATAACTGGCACCAACACATCCCAAACGGGATTTGTCTACATAACTTTCTTTTGACACAGCATTAATAGCCGAGAGATAATCATCCATTACCTGTCCGCCCCAGTCTTTAGAGATTTGTTCGTTCCATGCCTGGCCGTGCCCATACATTCCTCTTCTGTTTGGAGCAACAACAATATAACCCTGCGAAGCCATTAAAGAAAAATTCCAACGGAAAGAATAGAATTGGGTTAGTGGCGATTGAGGCCCGCCTTGGCAATAAAGAAGTGTTGGGTATTTTTTTGTTTTATCAAAATTTGGAGGAAGAATTACCCAAACCAACATTTTTTTGCCATCGGTTGTTGTTACATATCTTCTTTCCGATTTTGGCAACGCCAATTTAGAATAGGTTTCGTCATTGATTTTGCTAAGTTTTGTAAATGTTTTTTTCTTTAGATTATAAGAATAGATTTCTGCAGCATGGTTCATATCTTCTCTTGTAACTATTACATTATCACCGGAAAAACCAACAATAGCGTGGACATCAAAATCGCCTGAAGTAATTTGTTTTACTGTTACGGCAATTTTGGTTAAACCCGGAAAATTAACTTCGAATAATTGCAATGTGCCATCAACAGCCGCTATAAAATATATTTTTTTACCATCGGCACTCCATTTAAAACTGTCAACAGAACCGTCCCAATTAGCAGTCAAATTCATGTTCATTCCTTTAAAGCTAACAATAATGTCATTCTTATCAGCTTCATAACCGTCACGTTTCATTTGCAGCCAAGTCAGATCACCATTTGGCGAAAAGGTAGGATAGGTGTCATAACCCGGATTATTTTCAGTTAAATTTTTTGTTGTTTTTGTTTCAACGCTATACTCATACAAATCAGAATTTGTCGATATAGCGTAAGCGGTTCCAAATTTCTTTTTGGAAACATAGATGATGCTTTTACTGTTTGGCGACCAAATATAATCCTCATCTCCACCATGAGGTTTTTGCGGAGAATCATATGGTTCGCCAATCATGATATCAACAGGAGTTGCTTTATTTTCACCATTGATAGCATAAAAAACATGATTGTGGCTCCCGGTATTCCAGGTATCCCAATGACGATAATCCAGACCGTCATAAATTTGCGCTTCAGATTTGTCTAATTCAGGATAAAAATCTTTTCCTAAAACTTTTTCGGTTTTAACTTCCTGATTGGATAAAATATACTTTCCGTCAGGAGAAATATTTTTGTCTGCCACTAATTCTTTAGTATCAGCTTCCTGAATTTCAACAGCATTTCCTCCGTTGACAGGAATGGTATAAAATTTCGAGTCGGATTTGTTTTCTTCTACAGCAGGTGTCGATACTTTATAGATAATTGATTTCTTGTCTTTAGAAATTCCAAGAACGGACACTCTGCCCAATTTCCATAAAGTTTCAGGTGATAAAACCTCTTGTGCTGATGCTGTTATGCTCATTGTACTAATGATTAAAAAAAGTATTCTTTTAACCGCCACTTTGCCTTTATGAAGGCATTTCGATCTAGCGCCTCCCAGAGGCAACAAAACATATAAAAACTATATATATTTTTGAAGCTGAGCACTAGCTCTACAAGAATCAGACATTTTCACAATTAAAAAAGTGACCTCCTGTGAACTTCAGAGGGTCAAAAAGTAGCCCTTTGGGTAAAAAAGAAGTTTGTAGGCGTTTTTTTCAAAGATTTTTAACTTTAGACTCCCAACAAACACATAACTATAGTAAAGAGACTATTTATATTTGATTTTATTGGTAGTTTTTCGATTAGACCAACGATTCAATTTCCGGACAAACGGAAATATATTTTTTAAACGGTTTTAAAACAG
>JAZKCP010000065.1:0-6553 GCA_040388035.1 Bacteroidota bacterium
AAATGAACAGTAATAATGTTAAAAAATAAATGATTGTCATATTCATAAAAATTATATTTTAGCAAAAAAAGTATAAAAAACGCATGAACGATTACGATGAAAGGTTGGCACTTCTAGCTGAAATGATTGCGTTTTCCGTTGTTGACGGAAGACTGCACGAACGAGAATATCTTTTCCTGACCATGATTGCTGAAGAACTGAAGGTTGACAAAAGTGATTTTAAAAGCCTATTTCACAGAGAAGAATATCCAATAGTGATAAAATCGGATTTTGAGCGTATTCAGCAATTCTATCGTTTGGCTTTATTAATGCATTGTGATGGCGTTTTACACGAACGTGAGCACGTCAAAATCCACGAAATTGGAATCAATATGGGCTTAAATCCTCACGCAATCAAACGTGTTTTAAAGGCAATGCGAAATTCTCCAAACAGTATGATTTCTGCTGAATTTTTACTGGAAGTTTTCCAGGAACAACTGAATTAATTCAGCTGCTAGACTTAAATTCTGGGTTTTCTAACGATTTCCCCAATGAAGAAAAGTAAACTGAATATTAGGAAAATAATATTTACTGTCGAAGCAAACGGAGGCGCAAATTCCGGCCAAAGCTGACCCATAAGAACCATAAAGTTAAGTATCACGAGCAAGATTAAAATAGGTTTTTTGTTCATATCGTTTGAGTTTTAATTAATTATTTTTTCAAAAGCTTTTCGGATACCTCCTCTCAACATAACTTCTCCACAATAGGTATAACCTAGTTTTTCGAAAACCTTTAACATACCGATGTTATCAAAATTAGTATCGACTTTGATGCTTGAAATAGTATGCTGTTTTGCGATATCTTCAGTAAAAAGCATGATTTTCTGTGCAAGACCCTGACCCAAATAACCATCGGAAATAGCGAGCCTGTGCACTACCACAAAATCACCGTTACTGAGCCAATTCCCTTCCAAATGATCGTAAGCTGGTTCGTCGTTAATAAGTACTGCGGTGTAGGCGAGAACTTTTTTTTCATCAGTCAAAACATAGCCATTGCCATTTTCAATGTCTTCACGGATACTATTCTCATTTGGATAACCATCCTGCCATTGCTGGCTTCCGTCATTTTTCCTGCGAACAATAGCCTGTTGAATAATCGTCCATATTTGAGGAACATCCGATAATACAGCTTTCCGAAAATTGAAATCCATTTTTGATTCTAAGGTTGTGGTTAATGAATTTTTTCCTGTAGGCTCTTAATTTCATCACGCAGTTTGGCGGCCTGCATAAAGTCGAGTTCTTTTGCGGCTTTTTCCATCGCTTTTCGGGCGTCACGGATTTTCTTTTCTATTTCGGGTTTGGACAAATACAAACTTTCCGGTTCTGCTGCTTTGGCAATTTTATCTTCAAAGTATTGCGTAGAAACCGAATTATTTCCTAAGGCGCTGCCCAGGCTTTTGACTAACGCTTTTGGTTCCAAACCGTGCAGGGTGTTATAAGCCGTTTGCTTTTCCCGGCGATAATTGGTGTCGTCTATGGTTTTTTGCATGCTGCTGGTAATCTTGTCGGCATACATAATCGCTTTTCCGTTTACGTTTCTCGCGGCGCGGCCAACGGTTTGTGTCAACGAACGATGGCTTCGCAGGAAACCTTCTTTGTCTGCATCCAGAATAGCGACTAAGGAAACTTCGGGTAAATCCAATCCTTCACGTAATAAATTCACGCCAATCAACACATCAAACAAACCCTTACGCAAATCCTGCATGATTTCCACACGTTCTAAAGTATCCACATCAGAATGAATATAACGGCATCTAATGGAAACTTTGGTCAAATATTTAGTCAGTTCTTCTGCCATTCTTTTGGTTAAGGTGGTCACCAAAACACGTTCGTCGGCTTCACATCTTACCTGAATTTCCTCAATCAAATCATCAATCTGATTTAAACTCGGACGTACTTCTATAATTGGGTCCAATAATCCGGTTGGACGAATAACCTGTTCGACATAAATTCCTTCCGACTTTTCCATTTCGTAATCGGCTGGTGTTGCCGAAACATAGATTACCTGATTCTGCATGCCTTCAAATTCCTCAAACTTCAACGGACGGTTATCCATTGCGGCTGGTAAACGGAAACCATATTCCACCAAGTTTTCCTTACGGCTTCTGTCGCCGCCATACATCGCGTGAACCTGTGAAATTGTAACGTGGCTTTCATCCACAACCATCAGATAATCTTTTGGGAAATAATCGAGGAGGCAGAAAGGCCGTGTTCCCGGAAGTCGTCGGTCTAAATAGCGTGAATAGTTTTCTATTCCGGAGCAATAACCCAATTCGCGTATCATTTCCAAATCAAAATTGGTGCGTTCTTCCAAGCGTTTTGCTTCGAGATGTTTGCCAATTTCCTTAAAATAGTCGACTTGTTTTACCAAATCCTGTTGTATTTCCCAAATCGCGGATTGCAATATATCCGGCGACGTAACAAACATATTGGCGGGATAAATATTCAGTTTGTTGTATTTTTCCAAAACCTTGGAAGTCTTTTTGTCAAAGGCTTCAATGTCTTCAATTTCATCACCAAAGAAGTGTACACGATAGGGTTCATCTCCATAACTGGGGAAAATATCAACGGTATCGCCTTTAATCCGGAAAGTTCCCGGCGTAAAATCGGCTTCGGTTCTCGAATATAAACTCTGCACCAAACGATGCAATAATTTGGTGCGTGAAATGATTTCATTTTTGGCAATCGAAACTACATTCTTTTGAAACTCAACCGGATTTCCAATTCCGTATAAACAGGAAACTGAAGAAACAACAATGATATCGCGACGGCCCGAAAGCAGGGCAGAAGTTGTGCTAAGACGCAGCTTTTCCAGTTCTTCATTAATGGATAAATCTTTCTCTATATAAGTTCCGGTGACGGGAATAAAAGCTTCTGGTTGGTAATAGTCATAATACGAAACAAAATACTGCACCGAATTGTTTGGAAAAAACTGCTTAAATTCAGAGTATAATTGCGCCGCCAAGGTTTTGTTATGTGCCAAAACCAAAGTCGGTTTTTCAATATTTTGTATCACGTTGGCAACAGTAAACGTTTTTCCTGAGCCGGTGACTCCTAATAACGTTTGGTATTTATCACCATTGAGGATTCCGTTTGAGAGTTTCTCAATAGCCTGAGGTTGATCGCCGGTAGGTTTATAATCGGATACGACTTGGAATTTCATTTTTTAAGTAGCTAAGTTGCAGAGTAACAAAGTTACAAAGTTTACTGTAGTAAATTATTGATTTTAGCATATTGTAAAAGCATAATTGTTTTAGCATCTTTTATTTCTCCCGATGCAATCATATTGTAAGCTTTATCAAAATCAAATTCCAAAACTTCGATATTTTCCTGTTCATCTGCCACGCCACCACCTTCATTTACTTTCATATCTTTTGTATATTCCGCCGCAAAAAAATGCACAATTTCTGTTACCGAACCGGGCGACATATATACCTCAAATAATTTTTGGACAGATGAAATTTTATAACCGGTTTCTTCTTCGGTTTCTCTTTTGATGCATTCTTCGGCGTTATCTTTGTCCAATAAACCGGCGCAGGCTTCAATCATCATTCCGGTTTCGTTTCCGTTCACATAGGTTGGCAACCTGAATTGCTGTGTTAGGATTACAGTTTTATTGCTTTTGTTGTATAGCAAAATTGTCGCGCCGTTTCCGCGGTCATAAGCTTCACGCGATTGTTTTTCCCAACTGCCGTCTTTTTTGAGATAGTTGTAGGTTATTTTTCTTAGCGTATACCAATTGTCTGAAAGGACTTCTGTTTTAAGGATTTCTATTTTTGGATTACTCATAAATCTAGGCTATTAAGCATTTCTTGTTGTTGTTTTGGAGATTGGAATGTCCATGCGACTATGCGGCTTATCTTTTGGCCTTGAGCCATATCGATAGTTTTTATTTCTGCAGCACCAACTTTGTTCAATATTTTGTAAATGTTTTTCAGATTGTCTTTTTTGGACACCAAAGTCGTAAACCACAAACACTGCATCGGATATTTAACGCTTTCATAAATCATTTGGGTTATAAAGCCAATTTCGCCACCATTGCACCAAAGTTCAGTATTTTGTCCACCAAAATTTAAAACAGGCTCTATGTTTTTACTATTTGTTAAAGTATTCACTTTTCGCAACGCGCTTTTGGCAGCTTCTTCTGGCGAATTGTGAAAAGGCGGATTGCAAATTGTAAAGGCAAATTTATCTTCCGGAAGGATAATATTTTTGAAAATAAATCTAGGTTCTACTTGTGATTGCAAGCTAATTGCGTCGATTAGTTTTGGATTGGCAGTTATGATTTTTTTACAGTTCTGAAGTGCTTTTTCATCAATATCTGTTCCGACAAAACTCCAGCCATAAGCCGAATTTCCGATTATTGGATAAATACAATTGGCACCAATGCCAATATCTAATCCCACTATATTTTCACCTTCGGGAATAATTCCATTGTTTGTTGTAGCCAACAAATCGGCGATATAATGAATATAATCTGCTCTCCCGGGAATTGGTGGGCAAAGATAATCCGCAGGAATGTCCCAGTTTTGAATACCGTAACTGGAAACCAGTAATGCTTTGTTTAATGCCTTTACCGCTTCGGGATTACTGAAATCAATCGTTTCGATATCATGTTCATTTGTAAAAACAAAGTCTTTTAGCTCTGGAAAAACTGTGATTAATTGCTCAAAATCATAGCGAAACCGATGTGGATTCCTAGGATGCAAGCCTGTTTTTTCTGTGGAATTTTGTTTTTTTTTCATTTTAGTCCCAGCATTCCATTAGTAATAAATCGCCGTCTTTGTGTGTTATGGAAACGATGCCGTCTTCGGTCACGTGATTGCTGCTTCCGGTTCGGTAACCAATGGTTAAATCTTCGTTACTTAATGAATAAAAAAGATTTTTAGTGGTAATTCCGGTGACTTTTCCAATTGGAATTAGAGAAAGAATTGTATTTGCGACATACCATTTTTCAAAGGAATTCGGCAGTAAATACACTTTGGAATGGTCATCGAGAATGACAACTTTCAATTGATTTCGATAAGCAACGATATTGGTTAAGTTGGTAATGGTATGATCGGCACGTCTTCCGGTTGCCCAAACGACATTGGCGGCTCTGTGTCCTTTTTCGATAAGATAATCAAAGGCTTTTTCGAGATCGGTTTTATCCTGGTTTGGCGCATATACAATTTCGATTGGATACTGTTTTTCCATGTAATGCGCAGCATCAAAACCTCTGTCAAAATCACCTAGTAAAACATCGACTTTGATTCCCAATTCCAAAACACGTTCTATAGCCGAATCCAAAACGATCACTAAGGGCGACCATTCGAGCAATTGTCCTAATAATTCTGAACTGCAGGCTTCACCATTTGCAATGACTAAAGCCGGTTCCTGATCGTCGCGAACAATATGGTGTGAAGACATTTTTTAAGTACGAAGTTAGAAATTAGAAATACGAAGTTAGTATTAATTCAAGTAAGTTCCCACTTCCCACTTCTCATTTCATACTTTTATTGAATAATATATTCATTTACAGAAGTTTTGCTCAGCCTGAAATATCCTAAAGCAAAATTATCAAAATTGGTTTGGTTAACAACGTTACCCCTAACCGTTGATGTTGGTGTTGAAAATGGCCCCATATTGTTAGTGCCTGTCTGTATTAATAAAACGTTCATGTAATTGTAATAGTTTAGTGTTATACCGTTTAAGCTACATTTCAGTGTATCGCCGGGTTTTAAATCTTCGCTGTAATACAATCCAAACATTTCATTGTTTTGAAAAAAGCGGTCTTCCAAAACGCCATATTCCGGAATCACTTTGTAAGGATCATCAATTCTTAAAAAATAATGATTGGTTTCATTGACGATGTCGTTAAAAAAGAATTTAACCTCAGTTTCATTGCCGAGTATTCCTGCATCATCATCTTGTTCAACATGCGTAAATTGTGGTGTATTCAGTAATTGATCGGAGGCCGAATAGGTTTCTCCCTGATAGAAAATGGTTAGAGCATAGTTTTCGTTTACTACCGGAATAAAATCATAACATTCATAGGTTCCGGGAATTTCATTTTGTATGAATGTGAAAATTTGCCCGCTGCTGTTTGTAATAAAGACTACGGCATCGGTTACGGCAGGAATTTCTGAAGCAAAATAATCCGTAGTGGTTGAGAGCCTTATTTTTTGTTGGCTGCCATCGGTTTGCTCATACCATCTGATAGAAGCCTCGACGACTAATTTAGGTTCGGCTGTAGTGAGGCCAACATCAATTACTTTCTCGCACGAAGCAAAAGAGAAAAGGATTAAAATAATGATGATTATTTTTTTCATAATTTAAAACTTAAAGTTATACGTTGCGCTCGGTACAATCCCGAAAATGGTTAAGCGGACAGCTTCATTGGCTGCTGTTTCATCATTTTGCCTAAAAGTAATAGAAGCGGCGTTTTGCCTGTGATAGAGGTTATATATTCCAAATACCCATTCTGCATGCCATTTTCTTTTTTTATTTTTTCTTGGCGTTAATGTTGCTGAAAC
>JAZKCP010000066.1:0-1892 GCA_040388035.1 Bacteroidota bacterium
ACATAATTTAAACCATCAGTATGTTCAAAAGTAAGGAAATCTTCTGTCAGCGTGATTGGTTCGTTGTTATAAGTGCCGTCAAATGGAGTTCCTTCATTGATTTCTCCTGTTATGTTTACTACTTGATTTTGATTCATTACATATTTCATATGGTCAAATCCAAGGGCGATGTTATAATGGTCATTGATAAAATAGCCAATTCTTAAATTGGTTTGCGGAATCGTCATTCTCGCCGGATTCATATAATCCACATGCCAGCCTTTTGGTTTATCACTGGCGCTGACATTATGTAAAGTGAAATCGTAATTATCTCCTTTAAAACGGATGTCGGATTTGGAGAAACTTTCCCTGTTTCCGCCCCAATAGACAAAAAACTTCCCTTTGTTATGCGCAGTATATTTATCAGGATTAGTTGCTTCCTGCGCTGAAACGGTTTGTATCAGTGAATAAAAAGTTATAAATGAAAATAAGAATATCTTTTTCAAGGCTAAAAATTATAATTAAAATGAATTGACTGTTTTTCTAATGGCGACTAATCGGGTCATTAAACCTTCAAAATAATCTAAGTGCAACATATTGGCACCATCGCTTTTGGCGCAAGCCGGATCAAAATGAGTTTCAATAAATATTCCGTCTACACCAACGGCAATTCCTGCTTTGGCAATAGTTTCAATCATATCAGGTCTTCCACCGGTTACGCCGGTAGTTTGATTTGGCTGTTGTAAAGAATGGGTAACATCCAGAACGGTGGAAGCATATTGTTGCATTGTTGGGATACCGCGAAAATCAACAATCATATCCTGGTAACCAAACATGGTTCCTCTGTCGGTAACCATTACGTTTTGATTGTTGCAGTCCAATACTTTCTGAACCGCATGTTTCATGCTTTCCGGACTCATAAATTGCCCTTTTTTTAAATTGACTACCTTTCCAGTATTGGCAGCAGCTACAACCAAATCGGTTTGGCGAACAAGGAAGGCCGGAATTTGTAATACATCAACATATTCAGCAGCCATAGCTGCATCTTCATTGGTGTGTATATCGGTAACGGTTGGAATATGAAAGGTTTCTGAAACCTTTCTAAGGATTTTTAAAGCTTTCTCATCTCCAATTCCTGAAAAGCTATCAATTCTGGAGCGGTTGGCTTTTTTAAAGGAACCTTTAAAAACATATGGGATTTCTAATTTGTCGGTTATGCCAACTAATTTTTCGGCAATTCGCATCGCCATTTCTTCTCCTTCAATAGCACAAGGACCGGCTAGAACGAAGAAATTTCCACTATCGGTATTCTTGATTTGTGGAATGGTACTTATATTCATAAATTTTGGATTTAAAAATCGCTAAGTTATGAATAATTTGCTAAATTTTTATAGATATTTTGTTAAGTTATTTTTTGATGGAAAGCCCAGTAGGAACAAGCAAATATCCTCTTTCATAAATGTTTATGTAAAGTTTGACCGCGTTTTTTTGACCTTCCCAATGCAATTCGTAGATGTCTAAAAAGCCGGCGCCTATTTCGATTCTTTTGGTTGGAAACGGACAACAACTTTCCACTTTGGTAAAGGTAATTTTTTCACCATTTGGACCGGCCAAAGCCCTAAGATATCTTTCGGCGTTGAGGTTTTCATCGTTGGCATTTTTGTAAAAAACATTCACAGGATAATCCGGGTCATAACCATATTTTTTATCCTTGCTGTATTCTGTTAAAACAAAGGTATTGTCCTTTATTAAAGGAATCGGAGCATTGTCATCAACATTTTTCAAAGTGGAGCGCGTGCTTACACAAGAGGTAAAAAAAGAAAGGAATAAGGCGAAAAGGATAAGTTGGACTGTTTTTTTCATGGTAGATTATTTTTTTTCGATAATACAATAACCGTGCAATTTTATTTTTT
>JAZKCP010000066.1:1902-2858 GCA_040388035.1 Bacteroidota bacterium
GGAGAAATAATGAACCACACGCACCGGTCATAATACCCATTGACAAACTCGTGAAGACGCTTTGTATCATATAACTCTTCAGGCTAAAATAACTTTGGGCATCTTTCAAAGCCATGTGGCGGTTCAATAAAGGACTTTTGGTTTTGTACTCAATTATATTTTCAAAAAAATGAGGCGTAATGCTTTTGTAAATTACCAACTGGGCAATCGGCATCAGCACAGCAATAAAAAAAGAAAGAATAACGCCTGTTATAAAACCTTGTGTCCAAGTCATTTGACCTCTATAGATGTATTTTTTCTTTTCGGCTAAAGCCAAATAATAAAACAGAAAAGCGGGTATGGCAAAAAGATTAGTATAAAGTGCATATTTGTCGATATACTGGTCGTGAAGCCCGGCGTATTTTTCCCCGATAGCCCACGCCAATACAAGTAATATAAAGCGAATCGTCCATCTTATCTCTATGGAATAATTTTTCATAGTGTGATTTAATTTGGATTCAAAAATACTTCATTTCAATAAATATTAATAGTCGAAAACACTTTAATATTTCTATTTTTGTAAAAAATAACCATATGGAAATTATTACACATACATGGCATTGGGCCGTTTCGGGTTTTCTTATAGGAATGGTGATGCTGACCCTTAATTATTTTGGAAAAGCATTCGGAATGTCTTCTAATTTGCGTTCGTTATGTTCGATGACCGGAATCGGAAAAAAAGTACCTTTCTTTGATTGGGATTGGAAATCACAACGATGGAATTTAGCGGTTGTAGTAGGAGCGATGCTTGGCGGTTATGTAGCCGTGCATTTTTTAAGTGATGCTTCGAATGTTGATTTGAATCCCAAAACAATAGAGCAATTATCAGCTATGGGGATCGATGCGCCAAATGCTAAATTATTACCGGACACACTTTTCGGTCGTGAGATATTCCAATCACCAAAGATGATTTTGAT
>JAZKCP010000067.1:0-18470 GCA_040388035.1 Bacteroidota bacterium
CGAACGGGGACGGAATCCATGATACATGGAATATTGTTGGATTAGGCGACCAACCTAACGCAAAAATTTATATATTTGACCGCTATGGTAAACTAATGAAACAAATCAGTTCGACAGGCCAAGGATGGGATGGAATATATAACGGACATCTCTTACCCTCAGATGATTACTGGTTTACGGTTGATTTTACAGAAGGAGCCACAGTTAAACAATTTAAAGCCCATTTCTCATTAAAAAGATAGTTAAAATGAATTTTAGAAAGATTTATTTATTAGCACTACTAATAGTTGCACAATTTTCTCATTCACAAGAAGGATTACCGGTTTACTCAGATTATTTATCCGATAATTACTATTTGCTACACCCTTCAATGGCTGGAGCTGCAAATTGCGCAAAATTAAGGTTGACCGCAAGGCAGCAATGGTTGGGACAAAAAGATGCCCCAGCTTTGCAAACATTAAGTTTGAATGGAGCCTTAGGCGAAAGATCCGGAGGAGGAATTATTGTTTTTAATGATAAAAACGGTTATCACTCGCAAACAGGTATGAAATTAACCTATGCTCACCATATTATGTTTTCGCGTGATAATGTTGATTTGAACCAACTTTCATTTGGTATGAGTGCAGGTTTTATTCAAAGTAATTTGGATGAATCCACGTTTTATGATAATAATCCTGGATTTGATCCTTTAATATTTGGTTCAATTCAAAAGTCAACTTATTTCAATATTGATATTGGAGCGTCATATAATTTTCTTGATTTTTATGTTCATGGAACAGTTAAAAATGCTTTGGCTAGCGACAGGAAATTATATACTGATAGCGAACCAGTAAATTTGAGAAGATTTATTTTAAATGCCGGATATACGTTTGGTGATTTGGAAACTATTTTATGGGAACCATCTTTTATGTTTCAGCTTGTTACGTTGACTCAGGAAAAAACAGTCGATTTAAATATAAAGGCATACAAAGATTTAGATTTTGGAAGATTATGGGGTGGGATTTCATACAGAAGAAGTCTTGATGGGGCACAATATGTTCAGGGCAATGGTGTTGCTGACCAAAAGTTGCAGTACGTAACACCGATAATCGGACTTAACTTTAAAAATTATGTGTTTTCATATACCTATTCACATGTATTAGGAGATGTAAAATTTGATGCAGGTGGATTTCACCAGATAACTTTAGGGCTTAATCTATTCTGTAAACCAGAAAAATATCACTGTAATTGTCCAGCGATTAATTAATTCAAATAACTGTCCCGATTTATCGGGACAATTTTTTTTAATATGATAATAAAGACTGTAAACGGTAAAAGCCCACAAATCCAGGAAGATTGTTTCGTTGCCGAAAATGCAACAATTGTTGGCGATGTTGTATTGGGGAAATCTTGTAGTGTATGGTTTAATGCCGTTATCCGTGGTGATGTTCACTACATCAAAATAGGAAATAAGGTTAATATTCAGGATGGAGCGATTATTCATTGTACGTATCAAAAACATCCAACAGAAATAGGAAATAATGTTTCCATTGGCCATAATGCAATTGTCCATGGATGTAAAATTCATGACAATGTACTAATTGGAATGGGTGCGATTGTGATGGATAATTGTGTTGTGGAAAGTAATTCTATTATTGCTGCAGGAGCAGTTGTTACTCAAAATACTATTGTTGAATCTGGGACAATTTATGCTGGAGTTCCGGCCAAAAAAGTTAAAGATATTGACCAGTCTGATTTTGCTGGTGAAATTGAGCGTATTTCGAATAATTATGTGATGTATTCCGGTTGGTTTAAAGACGCATAAAAAATGCTTAAGTTGGTGTTTAGCCCCGATAGGAGCTAGCTATCGTGTAGCGCGGATAGCGGGAGTAAATGTCTTAAGGAAGATAGTGCCGTGCTTATTATAGATTTAAAAATTTTTATTAATTACCTCGTGTTTATTATTCAAAATTTCTTTCAATACTTTTGAGTCTGCATTGGAATAGAAGATACTTTTTCCGTTATGCTTTTCGTTAGTTAACGCATTTCTTTCCAATAAAACGCTCCTTGTCTGCCTTGCTACCGCTTCGCCGGAATCAATTATCTCAATATCTTTTGGAAGTATTTTTTTTATCTGTGGAATCAGATAAGGATAATGGCTGCAGCCCAATACCAAATAGTCGATATTGGCATCTATCATTGGCTCCAAATATTGATGAAGCAGCGAATTCATTTCACTTGAATTCATTTCGCCTTTTTCAATTAACGAAACCAAGCCATGCCCAATTTGTTCAATAATTTTGGTGTCATGGAATTTTTCGGCAGTTTGGTGGAATAATTCGCTATTCAATGTTCCCTGCGTGGCCAAAATTCCGATAACATGTTTTTGCGAATTTATGGCAGCCGGTTTTATCGCTGGTTCAATGCCGATGAATGGTACATCATATTTAGCGCGCAATTCCCTGATAGCGTTCGTTGTTGCCGTATTACAGGCGACTACTATGATCTTAGCATTTTGATTTAAAAGAAACTCGGTGTTTTTTATGCTGAGTTCAATAATTTCTTCCTTTGATTTCTGGCCATAGGGAGCATTTTTGCTGTCAGCAAGGTAAATGGTATCCTCGTTTGGAAGCAAATCATGAATGGCTGCCCAAATGGACGTTCCTCCAATTCCCGAATCAAAAAGGCCTATAGGATTATTGTTTTCCATAGAAACAAAAGTAAAAAAAAACTGCTCAATTATTTGAGCAGTTTTAGATATAATTCTTAGAGAATCTTAAACAAGTTCAGATTAAAACCCTAAATCTTTTTTAATTTCAGCTGTTAAATCCGGACCATCGGCCAAAAGTAAATCAGCAAGATTTAAAACGTATTGATATCCTTTGGCTTTACCAACTTTTGAAATTGAAGCCTTGATTTTATCCATCAAAGGTTTTACCATATCAGCTTCTTTCTTTTGCAATTCTTTTTGAGCATTGTCTCTGTAATCAGTAATACGTTTAACTAAATCCTGTACTTCGGTTTGACGTGTCTGATTAACGGCATCAGTAACATCTTTAGCTTCTCTGTCATATTTTTCGATTTTTGCCTGGTATTCCTGAGCCATTGTTTTATATTCAGCATCGTAAGTACCTTGCAATTTTTCTAATTGTTTTTGAGCATCAAGCATCGCCGGCATTTTAGAAATTAGTTCATTTACATCTACATGTGCAGTTTTTGCTTGTGCATTGATGGTAAAACTAGTTCCTAAACACAACACAGTAGCTAGTAATAATGATTTCAATCGTTTCATTTTAAAAAGTATTAATTAATTATTTGTTATTATTTATTCTGTTTTTGGTTTTTTTGCGTCTTCTTTTGCTTTTTTTGCAGCTTCTCTATCTTCTATTATCTTTTTCTTTCGGTCTTCCAAAGCTTTTTTCTTGTCTTCAATCAGTTTTGCTCTTGCAGCCGCTTTAGCTGCTTTCGGATCTACCGCTGTTGAATCAGATGCTTTGTTATCTTCAGTTGGCGTTGTTGTTTTATTGTCACCGGTTTTCTCCTTAGCAGGAACCGTGCCAGTTTTTTTGGCGTTTTTAGCGTCCAATAATTCCTGACGTTTTCTTTCTTTCTCAGTTTTTGCAGCTTCAGCAGCAGCTTTTCTGTCTGCTACCAGTTGTTCTCTGGCTTTCTTTTTATCCTCTAAAGCTTTTTTACGTGCTTCCAGGGTTGGATTAGCATCAAGAGCAGCATCTTCCAACTCATCTTTGGCCTCTTGTGCTTTAACTTGTTTAGCACTCATTTGTTCCCTTTTTTCTGCTCTGGTAATTACCCTTATAACCTGATCGCTAATGTCATATCGCTTAGCAGAAAAAAGCATTGTTAAATCCGAAGTTTTATCAAAAACAAAGTCAAATTTTTTAGCTTCAGCGATATCCTGGACAGCGGTAAAAACTTGATCCTGAATTGGTTTTACTAAAACTGCTTTCTGAGTAATCAAATCGCCATTTGGGCCGAATTTTTTTTGTTGGAAGTCTAAAAGTTCTGTCTCCTGAAATTTTATTTCTTCTTCCCGTTCGTCTATCAACTCCTTGGTCAACAAGGCTCTTTCGGTTTTTACAGCATCTTTTAATTTTGCAATTTCAATCTTTTTGGCTTCAATATCTTGTTTCCATTTTTGTGCTTTTTGTTCTAATTGACTTTTTGCCTCGCTGTAATCAGGAACATTTTGCAAAATATATTCCATATCTATATAGCCAATTTTCACACCTCTGGATTGTGCATTTGCCTGAATGACAGTGGATAAAACCAGAATACATATTAAAAAATACTTTTTCATTCTTAACTTTATTTAGAAATATTATATCAAATATAATTAAAATTGTTGACCAATTATAAAATGTGTTTCCCAACCATTAGGATTTGTATATCCCGGAACAGCATCAAAGCCATGCGCAAAGTCGATTCCCAGCAAACCAAATGCCGGCATAAATATTCTCAATCCAAATCCGGCTGAACGCTGCAGCACAAAAGGATTGTATTCTTTGAATGTGTCAAAAGATGATCCTGCTTCCACGAAAGTCAGCGCATAAATTGACGCAGCTGCTTTTAACGTTAATGGATACCTTAATTCTAAAGAGAATTTATTATAAACTGTTGCACCATCTTGTGAAGATAATGATTGGTTTGGATACCCTCTTAATTGAACAACTTCCCTTCCATCCAATGAAAAGTTAGCTAAGCCATCACCACCAAGGAAAAATCGTTCGAATGGAACCAATCCTCTACCGCTATTATAGGCTCCTAAATAACCAAACTCTCCTAATGCCCTCAAAACCAAAGCGTGTGATTGGGTGCCCGCTAATTTAGTATACCAATCGGCTTTAAATTTTATTTTATAATATTCAAGCCAATTAAATTTTTGCTGATCGACTTTCCCTCTATTAACGGCAGCGCTTTCGGCTATTTCCGGAGTAAAAGTATTACCAAGCGTCTGATAAATTCCAGAACCCGCTTCTGTTTCCTCTAAATAATCACCGGCAACAGGAATTGCTCCATTATCGGTTGGAATATAATTTATACCAGCATTCTCTTTATAGGTAAGTTTATATTCTTTTTGATTTTCTAAATTAGCATAATCTATTCCATTAAATAATGAATAAGGTAAAGTGAATTTTGCCGAAACACTAAATTCAGAACCTGAGGTAGGGTAAATTGGATTTACTCCTTTATTATTTCTGCTCAAACCAAGTGTGTACGCTAAGTTTCTTGATGACCCATCCCCGAAAGTAAACAGACCGGTGTTATAGTTATTCAAATCGTAATACTGAAAACTCACAGAACTTGAAAACACAAAATAATCATCCGGAATGGTCAATCTTTTTGCAATTCCCATAGATAACGATGTAATATTAAAACTCTTAGTCCTGTCTACATTGCTCGAGTTTCCAGAATAAAGAAATTGTTTACTATGAGATAGTGAACTTGAAAATTGGATTGGTTTTTTACCACCAAGCCATGGCTCTGAAAACGATAAACTGTAAGTTTGGAAAAATGAACTTGCCTGTAATCGCAAGGACACTTTTTGTCCATCACCCATTGGAAGTGGTTTGTAAGCCTCTTTTTTAAACATATTCCTTGCGGAGAAATTGTTGAAAGATAATCCCAGGGTTCCAATAAATCCGCCACCGCCATAACCACCTTGAAGCTCAATTTGACTGGATCCTTTTTCAACAACATTATACTCAATGTCAACTGTTCCGGCTGCCGGGTCTACGTTTTTGAATTTTGGATCAATTGCTTCCGGGTCAAAGAAACCTAATTGTCCAATTTCCCTAATGGTTCTAACCAAATCCTCTTTGCTGTATTTTTGGCCTGGCTGTGTCCTTAATTCCCTGTAAATTACCCTATCATTGGTTTTGTCGTTACCTACGACAGTAATATTATTGAAATAGGCAATTGGACCTTCAGTAATCCTAATTTCAAAATCAATAGTGTCGTTAGCGGTTTTTGTTTCAACAGCATTTATGTTTGAAAATAAATAACCATTATTCTGGTATAAATTGGTTAAATCCTCACCATCCGGTTTTGATTTGTCCGCAATTCTTTTTTCCAGCAAAACACCATTATAGGTATCTCCTTTTTTAATGCCCAGGATTCTCCCTAACAATTGATCGGAATAAACAGAATTCCCAAGGAATTTAATATCTCCAAAATGATACTTTCTGCCTTCTTCCACTTTTATATTGATTGCTAACTTATTTTTCCTGCTATTTAAAAATACAGAATCGGTTATTACCCTTGCATCCCTATATCCCTTTTCCTTATACTTATCGATAATTGTAGTTAAATCTTCTTGGTATTTATCCTTAATATATTTTGACGCTTTGAAAATGCGAATTGGATTGATTTGCTTCGTGTTTTTCATTGTCTTCCTGAGCTTGGCATCGCTGAACTTTTCATTACCGTCAAAGGTTATTTTCGATATTTTCAACTTATCGCCTTTATCAATATTGACAAGCATTTTGACATTATTGCCTTCCGTTGTATCTACAGTTGTCGTTATAAAAACTTTAGTATTAAAATAACCTTCTTTTTTATATTTATTCTCGATGTAATTTTTAGTGGTGGTAATCAAATTTTCATTTACAATTTTTCCTTTTGTCAATGAATTGTCTTTGATGAGCTGTTCTACCTTTGATTTTTTGACACCCTGGAATTTCACTTCACTAAGCTTAGGAAGCTCTACAATATCAAGATCTAGCCAAATGCTATCGCCCTCAACCTTATTTATAAAAAAATCAATATCGCTAAAAAGGCCAAGTTTCCCCAACTTTTTAATGGCATTGCTCAATTCTTCTCCGGGAACAGTAAGTTGTTGCCCTTTTTCTAAACCTGCAAAAGTGACAACGGTTTGTTCGTTATAACTGATTTTGCCGTTTACTTTTACATTGGCTAAAATATATTTTTTACCTTGATCGAAAGGAATTCTGTCTTGGGCTTGTAATTGAAAAATAGTTCCAAATAATAAAATAAATAGGAATAATTTTGAAGGGTTAATCTGCACTGAAATTTTATTTAATTTGTTCACTTGTTTTTCCGAATCTTCTCTCTCTTTTTTGATAACTAATAATGGCTGCATATAAATCGTCTTCTTTAAAATCGGGCCATAAAACATCGGTAAAATAAAATTCTGCGTAGGCTATCTGCCATAGCAAAAAGTTACTGATTCGGTGCTCGCCACTGGTTCTAATCACTAAATCTACATCGGGTAAATTATGCGTGTAAAGATGCTCATTTATAATTGATTCATCAAGAGTGTCTATAGAAATTATATTATTTTTAACTTTCTCACTTATAATTTTAACAACATTTAACAATTCTTCCCGCGAACCGTAGCTCAAGGCCAGTGTAAGGGTCATTCTCGTGTTGTTTTTTGTTTTTTCGATGACGGTTAAAAGCTCGTTTTTGGCTTTAGTTGGAAGCAATTCAACGTTCCCAATACAGTTTAATCGAATGTCGTTTTTTTCTAAAGTTGCCAGTTCGTTTTTTAACGAATTAACCAATAACTTCATCAAGGTGTCAACTTCCAATTTTGGCCTGTTCCAGTTTTCGGTAGAAAACGCATATAATGTCAGATTTTCGATTCCGAGTTTGGCACAGGTTTCCACAGTAATTCTAACTGATTTTGTTCCTTTTTCGTGACCGAATGCTCTTAGTAAACCTTTTTGTTTCGCCCAACGACCGTTCCCATCCATAATTATGGCCAAGTGTCTTGGTAAGTTGTCTTTGTTAATGGTTTCTAATAAGCTCATTTTTTATTCTTTGCAATAGCATGGTTTTTCTCCAAAAGTATAAGTAATCGTAAAACCCGAGAACACATACCAATCCTTGCTGTTTAAATTTCCAAATTTCAATGGTTCTAAATTTTCATTTTTTGGCAAACTTCCCTCTAAATTATCAGTAAAAGTATATCGCGCCCCAACTTCAAATCCCAAAATTATATTTTCAAATACATTGCTTTTAATACCCACAATCATGGGTATGGCAAACGAGCCGGCAGTGTAATCCTTGTGTGTCTCGCCATTAATCACAAACAATTCGTCGTAAGCAAAATAGGTAATGCCTGTATAAACATATGGAGTTACCTTTTTTGTCAATTTGTCGTGCAGATTAAAATCAAAAAAATTGAATTCCAACCCTGCTGAAAACTCCTTTATCTCATTTTTAAAGTTATAGCCTCTTTCGACTCTGCCACGTACGTCTGAATCCAAATCATTTCCTGAAATAGTCGACTGCATATACGAAAATCTATAGGAATGCCTTGGACTTTTGTTCCATTTGTACAAAACGCCAATGGCCAATTTATTTGGGGATACATAATTGGTTTTACCCACATCTCCTATGAAATTGCTTCCTCCTAAGAAAACACCAATTTCATGAATTTGTGCAGTCAGAACATTCTGGAAAATCAAACTAAATAATAATACTAAAATCCTTTTCATCAAATTGAAAATAGCGTGCAAATATAACAATTCTCAGTACTTATCTAACACGAATTTTAGATTTCTGTTAAATTAAATAAAGCGTTGAGTATTATTAGCCTTGCAATGGTTTATATTCTAAAACGAAATTTTTAGAACTGTAGTATATATAGAAGGTTATTTTTTTTCTAATTTCTCTTGTCTTCTCCCCAAAGCAACTTGGCCCGAAGTGTTTTAAGAAATGTTTCTTCCGGGATTTCAACCATTTTAATTGTGAATGGCGTTTTCTTAATAGTCAATTCAGAATTGTTACTCACCGAAGTAAGCCTGGAATCTAAAGAAACCAAATATTCCTCTTCTCTTCCGGAAACTTTGAGCTTTATTTCTGTATCATCCGGAATCACCAACGGCCTGGCGTTTAGATTATGAGGAGCTATTGGCGTGATAACTAATCCCTTCACCTCTGGTGTTAAAATTGGTCCACCACAACTCAGTGAATAACCTGTAGAGCCTGTCGGTGTCGAAATAATTAGACCATCTGCCCAATAAGAATTTAAGTATTCGCCGTTTAAAAAGGTTTCAATCGTAATCATCGAAGTCGTTGCCTTCCGGCTAATCGCAATTTCGTTCATCGCAAAACTGATGTCGAGATTAGGACAATCCATGCTCAACAAAGTCCTTTCGGAAATAGTATATTTTTTCTCTAAAACAATTTGAAGGAATAATTCAATATTTTCCTTTTGGACTTTAGCCAAAAAACCAAGTCGTCCGGCATTTACGCCAAGAATTGGAATTCCGGAATCGCCGACAAAAGTTGCTGCCCTTAAAATAGTTCCGTCGCCGCCAATGCTGATTAAAATGTCAAAACTGCTGTTTAAATCGGCGTGGGAAGCGAAAGTGTTATATTGCTTTTCAACAATTTTTTCTTCGTGCAATATTTCCAGAAATTTTTCTTCGATAACCAATTCGACCTGATTCCTGTTGAAAAAATCAAAAATATCCTTAATAATTGGCCGGGTATCGTTTTGATAATATTGTCCGAAGATGGCAACCTTCATAATTACATATTTAAGTATTTATCCAAATATTCAGAACGTTCTTTCAATGTATTCAAATAGTTGTCTTCATGATGTTCAGATATAATTTCATAGTTATACCTACGGAACGACTGAATGATGTCATTCATACCGCCAAGTGTAGTTTTTACAGTTACCTGCACTTTTTCAGCGGTGGCTTCCGAAACAAAAACACCCAGCAATTTCCCATTGTTGCTTTCTACAATTTGGGTAATCTGGCTCATCGAATAATCTGCTGTTGGTTTTTCAACTACAATGATTCCGCCTGTTTCTTTGAGAAATGGCGTCTCGTTTAAAAATTTAATGACATCCGTAATTTCATAATAGCCAACATATTTATTGGTTTCATCCAAAATGGGAACAATATTCGAATTATTCCTGGCGAAAATTTCCAAAACATCCAACCAGCTAACCGATTCCCTAACAAAAAAACCTTCAAAAGCATAAAGATAATTAATCAATGTTTTGCCGGTTTCAAAAGTTTCAGCATCAACAGCGGATATGCTTCCCAAATAAACTCCGTCATCCAAAATTGGGAAATGCGAAAAAGTGCTTTCAGCAAAAAAATCATGAACCAATGCCACAGATTCTGTACTTGAAAATGGTTTAAAATCGTTGTTGATATATTCAGAAAGTTGTCTCATGTATTCTTTTCTTTTAGCGACTGCAAAATAATCAAATTTTGGGACATGTCGACTTAGTTTTACTTTGTATTTTTGTGATCATATTTTTATCAGATAAAATTTTCATGACAAAATTAAGCGTAAATATCAACAAAATTGCGACTTTGCGAAATGCCCGCGGCGGGAATGTGCCAGATTTGCTACAAGTTGCCAAAGACATTCAAAAGTTTGGAGCACAGGGAATAACGATTCATCCAAGACCGGATGAAAGGCATATTCGTTATCAGGATGCGCGCGATTTGAAGCCAATAGTGTATACCGAATTCAATATAGAAGGCAATCCACAGCACAATTTCATCGATTTGATTTTGGAATGCAAACCCGAACAAGTGACGTTGGTTCCTGATGCAATCGGCGCGATTACGTCTTCCGCCGGTTGGGATACCATTAAAAACCAATCGTATTTAAAGGACGTAATAAAGGAATTTCAACGCAACGGAATCAGAACTTCCATTTTTGTGGACCCGGTTGTGGAAATGATTGAAGGTGCCAAAAAAACAGGAACCGACCGAATCGAATTATACACCGAGGCCTTTGCGCATCAATATGGTTTGGGAAATAAAAAAGCGATAGAACCTTATAGAGAATCAGCTGTTTTATGCAATGAATTAGGTTTGGGAATAAATGCCGGACACGATTTGAGTTTGGATAATATTAAGTTTTTCAAGGAAAATATTCCGGGCTTATTGGAAGTTTCCATTGGCCACGCCTTGATTTCGGAAGCTTTGTACCTTGGTTTGGAAAATGTTGTCAATATGTATCTGCAAAAATTAAAATAATGCTGTTACACTCCAGAATAGAAGGCGAAGGCAAGCCATTAATCATCATTCACGGTTTTCTTGGAATGTCTGACAATTGGAAGTCATTTGGTTCACTTTATGTCGCTGAAGGCTTTCAGGTTCATATGATTGATTTGCGGAATCACGGGAAAAGTTTTCATTCCGATGACTTTAATTATACAGTAATGTCAAATGACGTTCTGGAATATTTTCAACACTATAATTTGACGAATGTTTCTATAATCGGTCATTCGATGGGCGGAAAAGTAGCAATGCTTTTTGCAACGACTTACCACGATTTGGTTGAAAAATTAATTGTTGCCGATATTGGTCCGAGATATTATGCACCACATCATGACGATATTTTAGCAGGTTTGAATGCTGTTGATTTTTCAACAAAACCTGACAGAACACAAGTTGAAGAAATCCTTTATCCTTTTATTCCTGATTTTGGCACACGCCAGTTTTTGATGAAGAATTTATATTGGGTTGAACCCGGACAATTGGCTTTCCGATTTAATCTGCCGGTTTTCAATGCCAAAATAGAAACGATTGGAGAAGCTTTGCCGGAAGGAAATCATTTTAACAAACCAACAATGTTCATTCGCGGCGGAAATTCCCGTTATATTTTAGACAGCGATTTGCCTGAAATAAAAAAACATTTTACTAATATTGAATTGTCAACGATTCCTAATGTTGGTCATTGGCTTCATGCTGAAAATTCAAAAGCTTTTTTTGATGAAACGGCAAGATTTTTAAAGAAATAAAATTTTTAAATTAAACACATATGAAACTACTTTTTAGAATAATTATCACCGCACTTTTAGTAATGGGCATCGCTTACCTGATGAAAGGCGTAGTTGTAGACGAATTTACCACAGCACTAACCGTTGCCATAGTTTTGGGATTGCTTAACTTTTTTGTAAAACCAATTTTGGTGTTGTTTACCTTACCTGTAACCATTTTTACGCTGGGGTTGTTTCTATTGGTAATAAACGCTATTATGATTCTGCTTTGCGACTATTTTATTGAAGGCTTCAGTATAAGTTCGTTTTGGACAGCGATGTTATTTAGCATTGTTTTATCACTTTCGCAGTCATTGGTTTACCAAATCACAGGAGACGCCAAAAAATAGGGTGTAAATCAATAAACTAAAAACTTGGTTGGGTTGCAGAAATGTTTTAATTTTGCAACCCAATTTTAGTATATATAAAAATGAATATTACAAGAAATAACGTAGATGCATTAAATGCAGTTGTTACTGTAGAAGTAGCAAAAAATGATTATGCGGAAAAAGTTGAAAAAGTATTAGCGGATTATCGTAAAAATGCCAATATTCCTGGATTCAGAAAAGGCGCTGTTCCAATGAGCCTAATACAAAAACAATACGGAAAAGCTGTCTTATTGGAAGAAGTAAACAAAATATTGCAGGACAAGCTAAACAAATATCTAGTTGAAGAAAAACTAGACATCCTTGGAAATCCACTTCCAAAAATTACGGAAGATTTCAATTGGGATTTAGAAGATTATAAATTTGAATTCGAATTAGGTTTGGCTCCGGAATTCAGTGTTGATTTAAGTGCAAAAAACGACTTGGTACAATACAAAATCGTTGCAGATGATAAAATGTTGAACGACCAAGTAGCAAGAATCCAAAAACAATACGGAAAACTATTAGCAAAGGATACTGTCGAAGAAGGTGATGATGTTTCAGGATTTTTTACAAACGAAGAAAAAGGAATCAACAACCGGACAACAATCTCTTTAGATATTTTCGCTGATAAGAACACAGCAAAAAACTTCATCGGCAAAAAAGTTGGCGATGTGGTGACTTTGAAAACAAAAGGTTTATTCGACGACGATCACAAATTAATGGATGTCTTGGCCATTGCTCACGACGATGTTCACGGTTTGGACGTAGATGTAACTTTCACCATTGACGAAGTGGTTGGTCACGAACCGGCAAACCTGGATCAGGAATTATTCGACAAACTATTCGGGCCAAAAGTGATTACTTCTGTGGCCGAATTAAAAGCGAAAATCAAGGAAGATGCCGAAAAACAATTCGAACAACAGGCAGATCAAAAATTCCTAAACGATGTTACGGAGTTTCTAATCGCCAACACCAAATTCGATTTACCGGCTTCATTTTTGAAAAAGTGGATACAATCCGCTGGCGAGAATCCACTTTCGGCTGAAGAAGCAGAAGCAGAATACACAAAATCTGAAAACGGCTTGCGTTATCAATTGATTGAAGGTAAAATAATGGCAGAAAACAACCTGCAAATTACCTTCGAAGAGTTGAAAGATTATACTTCAAATGTGATCAAAAAACAAATGGCGCAATTCGGGCAAATGAATCCAACTGACGAAGATGTTCAGGGAATCGTGGCGCGTGTAATGTCAAACCAGGACGAAGTAAAACGTTTGTCAGAACAGGTAATGAACGAAAAAATGCTAAACCTGTTCAAAGACAAGGTAAAAGCAAAAACCAAAGAAGTAAGCTACGATGAATTCATCAAAGCAATGTACGGTGAATTAAAACACTAAAAGATATTTTACTATATTTGAGCGTCAAAGTAATTTGGCGCTTTTTTATTCTGAACTTGTTTACTGCGTCAGTTCGCTTTGCTCGGGTCAGAATCTTTAGAAGCTAATCCCGCTTTCCATTACAATCTTTTCACCTGATGGCAAAAAGGATTTTCATTGCAATCGGGGCTAGGGTTTCGATTTAACAGACACATTGTCATTTTAAAAAGAAGGCACGAACTTTGACAAAAGCATTAACTCATAACTTTTAACTCATAATTCATAACTAAAAAATGGACTACGGAAAAGAATTTAAAAAATTTGCTACCAAAAAACATGGCGTAAACAGTTTATATTACGATAAAATCGTAGGTAGCATGACGCCTTATATTATTGAAGAACGCCAAATGAATGTATCGCAACTCGACGTTTTTTCCCGTTTGATGATGGACAGGATCATCTTCATGGGAACCGGAGTTGACGATTATATGGCCAACATTATCCAAGCACAGCTATTGTTTTTGGAAAGTGTTGATTCTTCAAAAGACATCCAAATCTACATCAATTCCCCGGGTGGAAGCGTATACGCAGGATTAGGGATTTATGATACCATGCAATACATCAAACCTGACGTAGCCACAATCTGTACCGGAATGGCAGCTTCAATGGGTGCTGTTTTACTTTGCGCAGGTGCTCCCGGAAAACGTTCAGCGTTACCACATTCAAGAGTTATGATTCACCAACCATCAGGTGGCGCTCAAGGTGTTGCAACCGATATGGAAATCAACTTGAGAGAAATGTTGAAACTGAAAGAGGAATTATACCAAATCATTGCACATCACTCAGGGCAAACATTTGATAAAGTTCACAAAGATTCAGAACGCGATTATTGGATGATTGCTGATGAAGCAAAGGCTTACGGAATGATTGATGAAGTTTTAAGAAGATAATTAAAAAAAAAGTATTCATTGTTCAGAATTTAGTAGGCAGTAATAACTGAACACTTAAAACTGAACACTGAATACTAAATAAAAATATGGCAAAACAAGTTTTAGAATGTTCTTTTTGTGGAAGGAAAAAACCGGAAACCAATTTATTGATTGCCGGAATAAATGCGCACGTTTGCGACAGATGTATTGAACAGGCTCACGGAATAGTTTTAGAGGAATTAAGATCGGGCGGAACCGCTGCTTTAAAATCGGCCTCCGATTTGATTTTGAAAAAACCAAAAGAAATCCGTGCATTCCTGGATCAATATGTTATTGGACAAGACCAGACTAAGAAAGTAATGTCGGTTGCCGTGTACAATCATTATAAAAGATTGATGCAACTACAGCACGAGGAAGATGTTGAAATCGAAAAAAGCAACATCATCATGGTGGGCCAAACCGGAACTGGAAAAACATTGGTGGCAAAAACAATTGCACGAATGCTCGAAGTTCCTTTGGCTATAGTTGACGCAACAGTTTTAACTGAAGCCGGTTATGTTGGGGAAGATGTAGAAAGCATCTTAACCCGATTGTTGCAGGCAGCAGATTACGATTTGGCAAAAGCCGAAAGAGGAATCGTTTTCATTGACGAAATTGATAAAATTGCACGTAAAAGTGACAATCCATCAATAACCCGTGATGTTTCGGGCGAAGGAGTGCAACAGGCTTTACTAAAGTTATTAGAAGGAACCGTGGTAAATGTTCCGCCAAAAGGTGGAAGAAAACATCCGGACCAAAAATTCATTGAAGTTAATACCAAAGACATATTGTTTATCGCCGGAGGTGCTTTTGATGGCATTGAAAGAATTATTTCTAAACGATTGAATAGAACAGCGGTAGGTTACAGCACTTCTAAGAACGTTGACAATATTGACAAAGACAATCTGCTTCAATATATTATCCCAAAAGACATTAAGGATTTTGGATTGATTCCGGAAATCATCGGCAGACTTCCGGTATTGACACATATGGATCCTTTGGACAGGGCAACGCTTCGCGCTATTTTAACTGAACCAAAGAATGCTCTAATCAAACAATACGAAAAATTGTTCGCAATGGATGAAGTAAAATTCAGCATTGACGACAAAGCCCTGGATTATATTGTTGACAAAGCTTTGGAATATAAGTTAGGAGCGAGAGGTCTGCGTTCGCTTTGTGAAGCGATCCTAACCGATGCGATGTATGAATTGCCGAGTTCGGATGAAAAACAATTACATATCGATGTAGATTATACGCGGGACGCATTAACCAAAAACCTTTTGAAAAGACTGGAAATAGCTTCATAAAAAAATCCCTCAGCTGAGGGATTTTTTTATTTTTATTATTTCATAAGACCGCCACCGGAATTTTTCTTGTCTATGTTAATGTTGGTATCGTCTTTTTTCAGGCTTAAGTTTCCAAAGTTGTAAACCAACGAAATCCTGAATGTTCTCGAATCCTGTTTTTGATAGAACTTGGTTTGCAAATTAGTCGATGAAACCAAGGCATTCACCTCATTGGAATTGAAAACATCAAAACAATGCAAGCCTATTTTTAAATTTTTATTCATGAATTCTTTGCTGAATGTAATGTCAAATTGCTGTATTGGTTTGGTGATATTATAGATTTCCCAGGTTCCTTCGGGCAAAATAAAATAAGACATATTATTCTTGATATCCCAAGGCAGGATGAACTGTGCTTCCGCTGAATAATTTAGGACAGGCCTGTTTTTAAACGAAAAATCATAACCTTCGGTTTTTACTTTGATGTAATTGAAATTGAAAACGATGTAATTCATTTTCTCCATATCATTCATTCTTTTTTGAAATTCTTCTTTACCTTTTAAGAAATAATCCAATGGTAAAGGAATCGAAGCAAACAGACTAAATGTTTTCACTTTGTCAAACTGCTGAAAAGTCTGCTTACTTACCAATTCTCCGGGTTCGGCATCAAATATGAAAAAGTTTTTGTCTTTAGCCACAGTGTAATTTCCACCCAAACTCAAAAACTGGAAAGCAGTCATTTTTAACTCAAAATTGTCAAAAAAAGCTGGTTTTAAAAATGGATTTCCCTGCGTAGTATTGTATTGGTCAAAATTGGCAAAATTATTTGGATCTAGTGTATTGTAATCAGCCTGCTGGATTTTTTTGGAATACGAAGCAGTAAAATTTACATTTTGATTCAATTCGTAAAGCGCGCTCAGATTTGGGAAAAAATTGGTGTTTTTAAAATTGATTTTGGTTTCGGCACTATTTTGAACAGCTGTTCTGTCTACTTTATAATCCTCAAAACGAAGGCCAGCGGTGAAGTTGAACTTCTTAATTTTTTTTCTGGCCTCAACGTAAAATGCCAAATTATTTTCGGTATAATCAAAGTCGTTAACCGAATCGGAATTTGTATTCAGGTTGTAAATTCCGGTATCGGTAACTTTAATGGTATTGTATTTTCCACCGGTGTTCAACGAAAAATTGATTTTTTTGAAAGGAATCGCAAAGTCATATTTCACATAATAATTAACCAGGTTAAAATCAGCCGCACCATTATAAAAAGTGGCATCGCCATTGCTTTGACCGTGGGAAATAGTGGTTGGTTTTTTGTCAAAAAAGTTGCTGAAAGCCGTAATGTCAAGTGTTCTGCCAATAGTATCTAACTTTGTTCTGTATTGTAAACTCAGCTCGTGATTGTTGTTTTTATTTTTGGCGTAACCGGAATTTGAAAAATCAATCCCGTTTCCGACGGTCGTGGCTTCATTTGTAATTCGGTCATTCCCCATATTCAAATTATAGTTGAACAGTAAATTTGATTTCTCAGTCAGTTTATAATTCGTTCCGGTCCTGAAATAGAAATTTCTATACGTAAATTGAGAAAAATTCTTCTGATAAAGATGCTCATTTGGAGTAAACGAAGTAAAGGTTTGATCCGTTATATTCAAACTTTCACTATCAATATAATTGTAACCAATCATAGTCTGCCAACTCAAATCTTTTGTTTTTCCGTTGAGCAAAATCTGTGGACTTGGCTTTTGGTATTTGTTGAAATTATAATTGATGTTGAAACTGGCATTTATGCCTTTTTTTCTTTTGGCGCTGGTGACAATATTAATGATTGAACCGCTGGCGCTGGCGTCAAAAGAGGCTCCGGGATTATAGATTAATTCAATTTTTTCGATGGCATTTGCGGGCAATGTGGCCAGGTAATTTTGTAAATCGCTGCCACTAAGTGAACTCGGTGTTCCGTCAATATAAATACTTACGCCTTTACTGTTTAGCGTAATGCTTCCTGTAGGCGAGGTGATGACTCCAGGGATTTTTTTTACGGCTTCAAGACTGCTTCCGCTGTTGAGCATCGCATTGTCTCTGACGTTAATGGTAGTTTTGTCGGACTCTACTTTTACATATTGTTTCTTGTTGCCAAACACCGTAACTTCCTTAATCTCGGTAGTTTTTTCCGTGGGATTGGTTTTTGGGGTTTGTTGACTTTCCGTCGGTGCTTCCTGCGCGAATATAAAACCCGTGGCAAGTAAGCATAGGATAATGCATACTGATTTCATTTGTGATTGATTTATTGAACGTCATTACTGACGCTCGTGTGATTGATGATTTTCTCCGCTGCGCTGCGAACAATTCGGCTGTGCCTCGGGTGTCCCATAAGACTTTTTCAATCATCAATTGTTACACTACAAATGATTTTATTTTGCTTTTTTATAATTTACGATAATTACACCGCTAATAATCAGTATGGTTGCCATAATTATTCGTCCAGTAATTACTTCATCGAGAACCAACCAGCCTAAAAACAGCGCGACCACCAAATTGATATAAGACAACACCACAACTTTTGTGGAAGACAATTGCGTTAGCAGGTAACTAAAAGCTACATAACCTACAACCGAACCAAATAAAGCAAGATAGATCATCGCAATAATGCTTTGTGTGCTCCAACTTGAAGGCGAAATGTCTGGAGTCAGATAGAACTGCAATGATGTCAGAACCAC
>JAZKCP010000068.1:0-2522 GCA_040388035.1 Bacteroidota bacterium
CAATATCTGCAATATTTTCCAGGTTACCTGCATAGGTCAGGGCATCCAGATTAAAAATCTGGTAGTTTGGGTATTTGGTAACAAATCGTCTCACCACATGGGAACCAATAAATCCTGCCCCTCCCGTAATTAAAATCTTTTTCATATGTTATAATCTTCCGTCTGCCGTTTCATTTAATACTCCTTTCACATCAAATAAAACCCCGTTTGCTTTTTTTAATTTGGACATATTAACTGTTTGGAATTCATTGTGGGCTACACCTAATACGATGGCGTCAAATTTAGCCGTTGGCAAAACATTCGTTGTTTCCAATTTATATTCATGCTGAACCTCTGACGGCCTTGCCCAAGGATCAAAAATAGTAACTTCGATTCCGTATTCCTGCAAAGCATGGACAACATCCACAATTTTTGTGTTTCTCACATCAGGACAATTTTCCTTAAAAGTAATACCCAACATTAATAACGTAGCTCCATTGATAGCAACACCTTTCTTAATCATCAGCTTTACAACCTGCGAGGCGACATATTCGCCCATGCTATCATTTAATCTTCTTCCAGCCAGAATAATTTCGGGATGGTATCCCTTTTCCTGTGCTTTTTGTGCCAAATAATACGGATCAACACCAATGCAGTGACCACCAACTAATCCTGGTTTGAACGGAAGGAAATTCCATTTAGTGCCGGCTGCTTCCAATACTGCGTGCGTATCGATTTCCAACAAATTAAAAATCTTGGCCAATTCATTTACAAAAGCAATATTGATATCTCGTTGCGAGTTCTCAATTACTTTCGCTGCTTCGGCAACTTTTATCGAAGGCGCCAAATGCGTTCCTCCAATAATAACCGATTTATATAATTCGTTTACCTTTTGTCCGATTTCCGGTGTGGAACCCGAAGTCACTTTTAAGATTTTCTCTACCGTATGTTCTTTATCTCCCGGATTGATTCTTTCCGGAGAATAGCCCGCAAAGAAATCAACATTGAATTTTAAACCGCTGACTTTTTCTAAAACCGGAATGCATTCCTCTTCAGTAACGCCAGGATAAACGGTGGATTCATAAATCACAATATCCCCTTTTTTCAATACTTTTCCAACAGTTTCACTTGATTTATATAAAGGAGTCAAATCGGGGCGGTTGTTTTTGTCAACCGGAGTCGGAACTGTTACTATATAATAATTGCAGCCTGTGATATCGTCAAGATTGCTACTGCATAGCAACCCATTCGCATCTGACTGCGAAGAAACAAGCACGCCTTTCAACGTGGATTCATCAATCTCTAACGTCGAATCAATACCTTCATTTAGTTCCTGAATTCTATTGGTATTAATATCAAATCCAACAACCGGATATTTGGTAGCAAATAATCTCGCCAGGGGTAAACCAACATATCCTAATCCAATTACGGCAATTTTAATATTCATGTGAGGTGTTTACAAATTAATCTTAAAAACGGAAGCAAATATATTTATTTAATTAAGAACCGATTGATTGAAAATTAAAACCAATAGCCTTCAATTTTTCACCATCTAAAAGGTTTCTACCGTCAAAAACAAAAGCCGGTTTTAACATGCCGTCGTAAATTCTTTGCCAATCGTATTCCTTAAATTCATCCCACTCTGTAAGTATGGCAATGGCATGCGCATTTTTACAGGCATCATACGGATTATCATAGGAAGTGATGTGTTTTTCATTTTCCGTCGGTTTTCTTGTGGCAAGATAATCCAAATCGGAAAGTACTTGTGTTTGTGAAACTTTCGGGTCGAACAAAGCGACATTAGCCTGTTCGTTTATTAAATCATCTGCAACATATATGGCGGCTGATTCCCTGGTGTCATTAGTGTCTTTTTTGAAAGCCCAGCCTAAAAAAGTTATTTTTTTACCCGAAACTGTATTATAAAGTGTTTGCACAATATTTTTTGAAAAACGTCTTTTCTGATGGTCATTCATAATGATAACCTGTTCCCAATAATCGGCAACTTCATTCAATCCAAATGCTTTTGAAATATAGACTAAGTTCAAAATATCTTTTTGAAAACAAGAGCCTCCAAATCCCACGGAAGCTTTCAGGAACTTAGGCCCAATTCTGCTGTCCATTCCAATAGCCCTGGCCACTTCACTAACATTGGCTTCCGTTTTTTCGCATAATTCCGAAATGGCATTTATTGAGGAAACACGTTGTGCCAAAAAGGCATTTGCGACAAGTTTTGACAATTCAGAAGACCATACATTGGTGGTTAAGATTCTTTCTCTTGGAACCCAATTAGCATATACATCAACTAAGGAATTTATAGCATCCTGACCATCGGCTGTGGTTTCTCCACCAATTAAAACCCGGTCCGGATTTAGTAAATCTTCAACCGCTGTACCTTCAGCAAGGAACTCCGGATTAGAAAGTATTTGGAATTGAACACCGTTTCCTGTATTGTCTAAAATACTCTTCAAGGCTTCGGCTGTCCTAACGGGTAAGGTTGATTTCTCAACTATTATCTTATTGTTTTTAGCTACTTTGGCAATTTG
>JAZKCP010000069.1:0-12224 GCA_040388035.1 Bacteroidota bacterium
TGCCGGTTTGGTAAACCATGTTGTGCCACAAGCCGAGCTTTTGGATTTCACAAAAGGCATCGCAATCCGGATCATGAGAAATTCCCCTTACGCTATTGGAAGAGCTATAAAATGTGTTAATGCTAACTTCAAGGATGGCATAAATGGTTATGAAACCGAAATCAGGAACTTTGGAAAATGTTTTGGAACCGAAGACTTTAAAGAAGGAACAACCGCTTTTTTAGAAAAGAGAAAAGCTGATTTTTCCGGAAAATAAAACTCAAATCTTGCTTATCGCAGGATTTTTTTTATATTCGGCGCAACA
This sequence comes from Bacteroidota bacterium, assembly GCA_040388035.1. Classification (GTDB taxonomy): domain Bacteria; phylum Bacteroidota; class Bacteroidia; order Flavobacteriales; family Flavobacteriaceae; genus Flavobacterium. The sequence goes on from JAZKCP010000069.1 coordinate 305, forward strand.
ATAAAAACCCAACCTAAAATCAAATGAAAAAAATTCTTATTTGCCTGGCGTTTTCAACGCTGACATGGCATTCTTTTGCACAAGAAATACCGGTGAAAATTACCAAAAGTGAACTTTTTAAAGACGAGTATAAAAATTCATCAATAGTTCTCGTAGAAGACGATGGCAATGGAGGCGTTATAATTGTAAGGTCTTACGCAGGCGGCGCTTTTTCATCAGGATTCGGCTATTATTTCGAACATTATGATTCCAATTTGAAACTTATTAAGGAATACGAATACGAATCCAGAATAAAAAAGGAAGATAAAAAGATTTATCGAAGTATTTTGGGCGTTATATTAAACGGGCAGCAAATCAACATGATCGAGTACGTTTATGACAAAAAAGAAAAATTAATGATTTGCAATGGCCTTACTTCTAATATCAGTGATTTTAATTTCGAGTCAAAAGAGCTATTCCGACTATCCTCTAAAGATACTGAAAGTTCTAGCCGCGATAGTGATGCCGGTGCTTCTATGATTATAAATGAAGGCAAAACAGCATTTGCCATTACGGTTGACATTAAAAATAAAGCTAGTGAAACACACAAAATTTATCTATTTGATAACGCGTTAAACCAAAAGATTGACCATACTTTCAAAAGAGACATTAAAGACAAAAAATTCTATTATGAAAATATTGATGTTTCAAAAGACGGCAACACTTTATATCTATTAGGTCGCGCTAAAACCGAAGAAGCTAAAAAGAAAAAAGACGGCGGGAAATATCAGTATGAGTTAACACGAATCACAAAAGACAGCGAGAAAACCCAGGTTTTTGATACCGATGACCATTTCGCCGGTTCTTTGAAAACAATTGTTTTTTCCGACAGGCTAACTTGTATCGGATTTTACTCTGACCGAAATGACAACCGCTACAAAGGAATAAGCTATTTTGAATTGGATCCGATTACTTTAGATATAAGAAAATCCAAATTCAATCCATTTACAGAGCAGTTCATGATCGATAAATATGGCAAAGACAAAGACAAGGAACTGAAGAATCTTTCTTTTAGGAAAATCATAATCCTGCCAAACGGTGATATTGTTTTCAATGCTGAAGAATTTTACATTGTGACAACTCATGTTAGTACGCCAAACGGAAGCTATACTTCTACAACCTATCACTATGACGACATCGTAAGCGCAAGAATAAATACTTCAGGAGAAATTATATGGGCGAGAAACATCAACAAACGCCAGGCGACCGGCGGCGATGAATCTTATATTTCTTATACTTCTACTGCGAAGGATAACAATGCTTACTTTTTCATCAATACTGGTGAAAAAGTAAAAAAATTAAGTAATGACAGAATCCAGTTTGGGCAAACCAGTACCAAGCGTTCCAATCTGAATGTAATCAGGGTTAATCAAAACGGTAATTTTGATTATAGCGAGCTATTGGATGATAAAGAAAATGAGGTGCCGTTTATGGTTTCCGATGGAGCTATTTCGGGGAATTCTGTTTTCTTTATCGGACGGAAAGGGAAGAAAAAACAGCTGTTGAAGTTAACTTTGTAAAACAAAAAGGAGAACCAATTGGTTCTCCTTTTTTTATCTGTCTCCATTCCATTCTGCCAAAAACTGCGAAAGGAAATCTTCCATGTATTTATGACGGGCTTCCACTATTTTCTTACCTGTTGGTGTATTCATTTTGGCTGAAAGCAACAATAGTTTTTCGTAAAAATGATTCAATGTCGGCGATTCGGAATTTTTGTATTCTTCCTTGCTCATATTAAGTTTTGGCGGTATTTCCGGATTGTATAATGCTCTGTTTTTAAATCCTCCATAGTTGAAACACCTTGCAATCCCAATCGCACCGAGAGCATCCAATCTATCGGCATCCTGCACAATTTCAAGTTCTTTAGAGTTGAATGTTTTTTCGAAATTTCCGCCTTTAAAGGAAATGTTTTCAATGATGTTTATGACGTGAGCGATTGTTGCTTCCGAAACATTTTCACTTTCTAAAAAAGTCCGTGCTGTTTTTGGTCCAACCGTTTCATCACCATCGTGAAATTTACTATCGGCAATGTCGTGAAGCAAAGCTCCCAGTTGCACTACGGTTAAATCACAATTCTCTTCCTTAGCAATGAGAAGTGAGTTTTTATAAACGCGTTCTATATGAAACCAATCGTGTCCGCCTTCGGCGTTTTTAAGTTTTTCTTTTACAAAAAGAATCGTTTTATCAATTATTGACATGCTTAATTAATTTAAAAAATCCTTTCTTTTCAGAAAGGATTTAAGTCTATGTTATATTCTCTTTTTTCTATTACCTTATCAAAGCTGGTTCAACCCATTTGAAAATTGTAGATTCAGCAGGAATAACTAATCTTTCGGAAACTTTTGCCATTCTGGCTGGCAATTTCATTAGATAGTCTCTTGCTTTCTCTGCTTCATCTGTCAAACCGGAAAGCTTATCGATTTCCCATTTCTCGATTAGTTTTTGCATGATATCAACGTAATCGGCCGCAGTGTAAACACCAATTCGTTGTGCAGAATCTGAAAAATTTAAAAAAGCTTCGCCTATTTTTTCGCCTGATTCTCTTAAAAACTGAGCTGGCATTACAATTTTCTGCTTCATCATAAAGTTGAAAGCCAATAGCATTTCACTTGGATCAACTTTGAAAATCTGAGTAACAAATTCACTATAAGCATGATGATGGCGCATTTCGTCACCGGCGATCATTTTACAGATTTTTGCCAGTTTCTTATCTCCATATTGTTTGGCAATCTGCGAAACCCTGTTGTGTGAAATATAAGTAGCCAATTCCTGGAAACTGGTATAAACAAAGTTTTTATATGGATCACGTCCAGTGCCAATATCAAAGCCATCTGCAATTAAATGCTGAGTGGTCATTTCTATTTCACGCATATTCACGCGCCCTGATAAATATAAATATTTATTCAATAAATCCCCATGGCGGTTTTCTTCACCTGTCCATTGACGAACCCATTTACTCCAAGCGTTATTTTCAACCTGACCAACGCCATCAACGTCCATAAGCCAGGATTCGTAGGTTGGCAAAGCCTCTTCCGTAATCATATCCCCAACGAGCGTTACCCAAAAATCATATGGCAAATCTTTTGCGATTTCTCTTAATTCCTTAACTTCCTCAAAGAAATTTTCGTCTTCCGAATTAGGTAAAAAATCGGATGGCTGCCAAATCTTTTCGACAGGAATCAGGTATTCATCCATGAAACCTTCTACTTTATTTTCCAGAAATTGCATTACTTCCAGACGAATATTGTGTATTGACATTGTTTAAATTTTAATCGATTGTATCACTGCTTTTTCCGTTTTCTCCATTAACACTTCAAATGAAAACTCTTTTACAGGAATAGCTTCGTGAATTATAAATTGCAAATGATTCCCCAAACCCATGGGGAAAGCTCCAAATTTAACCATTTTCCACGAATTATTAATAGTAATTGGCACAACATATGCCGAAGGTGCATATTTACATAGGATTTTCAAGCCACTTTGGGCAAATTCTTTAGGCTTTCCGTTCTTACTTCTTGTTCCTTCCGGAAAAATAACGGCAGAGCGATTATGTGTTTCAATATATTCGGACAATCCTTTTATTAACGGAATAGCCTGCTTTGGATCTTTTCTGTCAATAAGGATGGAGCCTCCATGCCTGAGGTTATACGAAACACTTGGAATTCCTTTTCCTAACTCTTTCTTGGCCACAAACTTGGCGTGAAACCGTCGTAAATACCAAATAATCCCAATGATGTCATACAAACTCTGATGATTGGAAACAAAAATAATTGGGACATCTTTTGGAATGGTATCCCTGTTTTCAAAAGTGTATCTCGTGCCTAAAATATTAGTGCATTTCGTCAAAAAAAAATTCAAATAATCCACACTTTTTTTATGTGCCTGATACCCAAAAACATTGAGGCAAACCCATTGAATTGGGTGAAAAATAACCAAACACAATCCAAAGCACAGATAATATACTACTGAAATTGGATACGAAATAAGCTTTTCCATGATTTAAAAAATAGATAACAAAAATATAAAAATCAAGAGGAAGAAATATAAAAACAGACTTAAAAAACACTTTTTAAGATTTTGAGAAAAATATACACTTTTTGTATACCGTTTTGAAATCGAAGCAGGCTATCTTTATAAAAGTGGCAATGATGTAAAAAGATAAAAATAATTTGTTCAAAACTCATCTGCTTTGTATTCTATAACATCAAAAAAAGCATTATTTTTATGCCACAAAATTTATAAAAAATGAGTTCAGAAAAAGAAGCTAAATTAAAAGCATTACAATTAACGCTGGATAAATTAGACAAAGCCTACGGTAAAGGAACCGTAATGAAAATGGGAGACAAAGCGGTAGAGGAAGTGGAAACAATTCCTTCCGGTTCGCTTGGCTTAGATTTGGCATTGGGAGTAAATGGTTATCCAAGAGGAAGAGTTATTGAAATATACGGCCCTGAGTCTTCAGGAAAAACAACCTTAACATTGCATGCCATTGCTGAAGCGCAAAAAGCCGGCGGCATTGCTGCCTTTATTGATGCAGAACATGCTTTCGATAGAAATTATGCGGAGAAATTAGGTGTTGATATTGAGAATTTAATCATTTCCCAACCTGATAATGGAGAACAGGCTTTGGAGATTGCAGAGAATTTAATTCGTTCGGGCGCAATAGACATTGTAGTGATTGACTCGGTTGCAGCATTGACTCCAAAAAGCGAAATTGAAGGTGAGATGGGTGATTCTAAAATGGGATTGCATGCTCGTTTAATGTCACAGGCTTTGAGAAAATTGACAGGAACAATCAGCAAAACAAATTGCACTGTGTTTTTCATCAATCAGTTGCGGGAAAAAATTGGTGTTATGTTCGGAAATCCTGAAACTACAACTGGTGGAAATGCTTTGAAATTCTATGCTTCAGTACGTTTAGACATTCGTCGCTCATCGCAAATTAAGGATGGTGAAAATGTTATTGGAAACAGAACTAAAGTAAAAGTGGTAAAAAACAAAGTAGCACCACCTTTTAAAACGGCAGAATTTGATATTATGTATGGCGAAGGTGTTTCAAAAACAGGTGAAATCCTTGATTTAGCTGTCGAATTTGAAATCATCAAAAAAGCCGGCTCATGGTTTAGCTATGGCGACACCAAACTTGGGCAAGGACGGGATGCTGTGAAAGTTTTGATAAAAGATAATCCGGAATTAGCCGATGAATTAGAGCAAAAAATTAAAGACCATATTAAAGAAAGTAATTCTTAGTAAACTAAATCACGCCAAAAGCGTGATTTTTTTATTAACTTAACGCAACCATTTTTATTGAAAAGTATCCTAACAACAAAATGATTATAATTATGAAATCGAAGATTCACGAATACCAAAAAAAATATTATACCATGAGTAAAAAAATAGTTTCACTTTTTGCCTTGTTTTTTATATTAAATTCTTGTTCCCCAACTGGTGATGAAACCCAATATTTATTTGATCTAACCCCAATTGAAAGCGTTGATATTCCAACCGAATTTACTTTGGGAGAAACCTATCCTATAACTGTTCATTATACGGTGCCGACAAATTGCTATTACTTTAACACTTTATATTATGACAAGGATTTAAATGTAAGAACTATCGCTGTGGAAAATGCTGTTGCCCAAGGAAATAATTGCCAGGAATTAACTCCGGCTAATGGCGCAAGAGAATATACTTTTAATTTTTATGTGACTAGTAATGGTTCGTATATTTTTAAATTTTATCAAGGACAAGACGACCAAGGGAATAATATTTTTCTGGAATATGAAGTGCCTGTGACGAATTAAACAACAATCAATTTTTGAAAATTGGATTTAAATCAACTCATAAATGATTGCAAAAACAATGATAGAAAAGCACAGGAACAGTTATACAAGTTGTATTCGCCAAAACTGTTTGCAGCATGCTTAAAATATTCACGCAATTATGCTGAGGCACAAGACAATTTACAAGATGGCTTTATACTAATTTTTAAAAAAATAGAACAGTTTTCGTTTAAGGGTTCATTTGACGGCTGGTTAAAAAGGGTTATGATTAACAATGTATTGCAGCAATATCGGACCCAAAACTTTTTGAGTTTAGTAAAAGAGGATATTCCGGAAGATTCCGAAGTTGAAATAGATGACGAGAATATATCATTGGATTATTTGTTAAAAATCATTCAGGAATTGCCCGACAGGTATAGATTAGTATTCAATCTGTATGTTAATGATGATTATTCGCATGCTGAAATTGCCGAAATGCTCTCTATTAATATTGGAACATCTAAATCAAATCTGTCACGTGCGCGTATGATTTTAAAAGAAAAAATCGAACAATATAAAAACGATTTAAATAAAACATTTCCTTCTGCAAAATGAGTGAAAGAAAAAACATAGATCGTCTTTTTCAGGAAAAATTCAAAGATTTTGAAGTAAGTCCTCCTACGGAAGCTTGGGGAGATATTGAAGCAAAACTTGATGAAAAAAGGAAAAAAAGAATAATTCCCATTTGGTGGAAATTATCAGGCGTTGCTGCGTTACTTTTAATTGGTTTTTTTGTTTCCAAATCAATTTACGATATGAATCGTTTTGAAACAGTAAATCCGGTCGTAAACGAAAATAACTCGAATCCAAAAGAAAAGACAACAATTAAGGAAGTTCATTTAAAACATTTGAAAGAGAATACGGTTCCAACAAACCCGAGCGATAGCGAACTGGTGAAACAAAGTCCTATTGTGAATGAAGCAAACGTCAACGAATCAAATCAAAAAGGTTCAAAAGGAATTGATAATAGCAACGGTCTCGATTCTTCTTCTGAAGCTGTAGCTACTAATCCTGATAAAGTGAAAAGCAATACCGATTCCGAAAAAAGAAATCTTAAGAAAGGAACTAATTCTACGGAATCAGCCGTTGCTGAAAGAAAGCCATCCAGTCATCGTTCTTTAAAAAAAACAAATCCTGATAAAAATAAGCCTTCATCGACCGAATCTGTTTTGGAAAAATCACCAAACCAGATAGCACAAAAAACAACCAATAATCAACCTTCAGAAAAACAAATTACTCAAACAGATGTGAAAGAGGAAAATAACAAAAAAACTCAATTAACACCTGAAAAAGCACCCATCAGTCTTGATGACTTGAAAGGGAATACTATTTCAAAAATTGCTACAAAAGCAATTGAAGCGAAAGTAAACGACACTGTTTCTGCTAAAAACAGTGTTGCGACCAATGAATTGGAAGAATTGCTTAATGAAAAAGAAAGCAAATTAAAGCAGGAGTCTAAAAAGAATAGGTGGCAACTCGCCTCAAACGTTGCCCCTATTTTTTTGGGTTCTATTTCCAACGGTTCGCCTATTGATTCAACGCTTACGAAAAATCCAAAATCCTATAACACAAATGTTGGTTTCGGACTTGGAGTAAGTTATGTAGTAAGCAAAAAATTAACGGTCAGAACCGGTTTGAACAAAGTCAATATCAGTTATGACACCAATGACATTGTGTTTTTTACCGGAATACAGGCGAAAAAGTTAGCGAATGTTTCGCCAACAGCATCAAGTTCAATGATACAAATCCAAAGCAATACTATAACCAGTCAGGGCTTTGCTTCAGAAGACGGATTGTTGCCTTTTGAAAATACGTTTGTACAAAAAAACAGCGGCCGACTGAATCAGGAAATTGGATATTTGGAAATGCCTGTCGAAATGACTTATTCGCTTTTTGATAAAAAATTTGGATTAAAGATTATTGGCGGTTTTAGCAGTCTTTTTCTTCAGGACAACCGCATAACAATTGTATCTGATGGCATGCAAACATTGCTTGGAAAAGCAAATAATTTAAACAATGTACATTTCAGCACCAATTTTGGATTGGGAATAAAATATGGTTTTATGAAATCTTTTGAATTCAATTTAGAGCCGACAATAAAATATCAATTGAACACATTTAGCGCTAACGCCGGTAACTTCAAACCATACATTTTTGGAGTTTACAGCGGAATTAGCTACAAGTTTTAGTTAGGTTTTGTTTTAAAATTAGTTAAGATGGTGTTATTGCTTTCGGGTAATAACGGAAAAGAGTTCCCTAATAAGGAACTCTTTTTTTATGGATTATATTCTTGAAGTTGCTTTAAAATAACCTTGTGGACTTCTTCTTTGAGTGTTTTTTTGTCTTCGTGCTTTAAAGTTGCCGTCTCAAAAAAATGATGGATTTTTACACGCATTTTACCCGGACTTCCGCTGAAAAAGGTATAGGAAAATCGCTTTTTATTATCGGCAAAAGTAAGCGGAACAATAGGAAGATGATGATCAATTGCCAATCGGAAAGCGCCATCTTTAAATTCATCCAAAACTATTGATTCATCAAGAGGAACGCCACCTTCCGGGAAAATACAAACACTAAATCCCTGATCAATCTTTTTTTGTGCCCTTTCAAAAACGGCCATCCGGCTTTTAGAACTTTTCCTGTCTACCAAAATACAAGTACGCTTATAAAAAAAACCAAAAAGTGGAATTTTGGTCAATTCTTTTTTGCCTACAAAAACAAAGGGATTTTTCACCACCGAAAGCATCAGCATGATATCGGTCATCGAAGTATGGTTGGCCACAAACATATAACTTTTGCCTTCGATGGTTTCTTGTTCAGTTTCCAATTGAACTCGAAAACCCATGCCGAGCAATATGATTTTTGCCCAAATTCTGGCCATCACAAAAAAATAAGGATACCATTTTTCCTTGAGTATGGAAATAAAAAGAAATGGGAACATAACAATTATAGGAATCGCCATTAAAACATAGAACCAAATGCGATAAAATATCCAAAAAACAATTTTCAATGCTCTCATATTGTCAAATGTAATGAAACGTATGCAATTTTTAATACAAAGGTTTAACTTTGCGATTAGAAAAAAGTTGAAGATGTCAAAAATACTAACCGGAATTCAAAGTACGGGAACACCACATTTAGGAAATCTATTGGGCGCCATTTTGCCCGCTATCGAACTGTCAAAAAATCCAAGTAACGAATCGTTTCTTTTTATTGCCGATTTGCATTCGATTACCCAAATAAAAAATGGCGATGAACTTCGTCAAAACACCTACAGCACCGCTGCCGTGTGGTTGGCTTGCGGATTGGATGTCAATAAAGTGATTTTTTACCGTCAGAGCGATGTGGCTCAAACGGCCGAACTTTCATGGTATTTGAGCTGTTTTTTTCCTTTTCAGCGTTTGACTTTGGCACATTCATTTAAAGACAAAGCGGACAGGTTGGATGATGTGAATGCTGGTTTGTTTTCGTATCCAATGTTGATGGCTGCAGATATCCTATTATATGACGCCAATTTTGTTCCGGTTGGAAAAGACCAATTACAGCATATTGAAATAGCTCGTGATGTGGCTTCGCGTTTTAATCATCAAATGGGAGAAACTTTTGTGCTTCCCGAAGCTAAAGTACAGGAAGAAACGATGTATGTTCCCGGAACTGATGGCCAGAAAATGAGTAAATCCCGTGGAAATATCATTAATATTTTCCTGGATGATAAAGCATTGCGCAAGCAAATCATGAGCATTGAAACCGATAGTACGCCATTGGAAGAACCTAAAAATCCTGATACCTGCAAAATATTCGGCCTTTATAAATTACTGGCAAATGAAAGTCAAATTGTTCAAATGAAAACCAAATATGCCAATGTCAACAGAGATTTTGGTTATGGACACGCTAAACAGGAATTATTTGAGTTAATTGTTGCCAATTTCAAAACCGAGCGGGAAAAATACAATTACTATATGGATAACTTGTCTGAAGTTGATGCGTTACTAAAACAAGGTGCAACAAAAGCCGGGGCAATTGCTAATGAAGTCTTAAAAAAAGTGCGTACGAAATTGGGGTTTGCATAAAATTTATACATTTGATAAAAATCTATTTCAATGAAAAATATTATATTGACTGTCCTTTTTACTTTTTTATCTATTACGGCTTTTTCACAAATTAAATACACCGAAGAACTAAATCCTGATTTGAGTAGAGCGCTTGCGAAAGTCCACAATGACAGCGGTTATGGCTTCACAAATTATTTGGTTAAAACGTTTGTTATCAATACCGCTTTGGGCTATTCAAAAAATGAAGATACTGAAGGAGCTAATCAAAATATCTATATCTCTGTGAGTTTTTTAGGGAAAGACATTACTACAAAGTTGTATAAGGTTAGTACACTTGTTAACCCGGAAGTGGTAAGTGTTGTCGAATCTCCTAAAGGTTTTGATGTTACTTTGGCACACGGATTAGCAGATGATAGAATTGAAGAAGCATTTGTTTTGGTAATGCCAAAAAAATAATCTTACACCGCTTCAAATAATTTACCCGGCAAAGGCCGAATAACGCCTTTCAATTCCATATTTAAAAGCAAAGATGAAATTCTAAAAATGGGAAAATTACATTCGAGCGCGATGATGTCGAGTAGTTGCTTTCCGTTTTGTTGCAGATAATCATAGACTTTTTGTTCGTCATTATCCAACGTAACAAACAGTTGTTTTTGGACTGGCTTTGCCGCTTTGCTTTCCAATTCCCAATTTAAAATATAAACCAGATCGGCCGCCGAAGTCATCAGATTCGCTCTTTGCGTTTTGATTAATTTATTACAACCCTGACTAAACTTATCCGATGTTCTTCCGGGCACAGCAAATACATCCCTATTGTATTCATTCGCCATGATTGCAGTAATTAATGAACCTCCTTTTTCAGCACTTTCAATTACAATTGTAGCTTCGCTCATTCCGGCAACTATGCGATTTCTTTTGACAAAATTTTCTTTCTCGGGATTTGAATTGCTCCAAAACTCGGTTAGAAAACCTCCATTTTCTTCCATCCTGGCAACATATTTTTTATGCGGTTTTGGATAAACCTGATTTAGACCATGCGCCAAAACTCCAATGGTTTGCAGTTTATTTTCCATCGCCGCCTGATGAGCAACTATATCAACGCCATAGGCAAAGCCGCTGACGATTATCGGGTTGAAAATCGCTAAATCTTCAACCAGTTTTTTACAGAAATCAACTCCGTGTGGAGTTACTTCCCTTGTACCAACAATGCTAATTATTTTTCTGCTTTCGAAGTTTAAGTTCCCGGAGGCGAAAAGTAAAACAGGCCCGTCGATACAATGCTTTAATTTATTTGGATAATCATCATTTTGGTAATTCAAAACAGTCATTTTCTCCTTTTCAATAAACCGCATTTCCCGTTCGGCTTTTTCAAAAACGCTTTTATCCTTAAGGTTTTTAATCAAAACATCTCCAATTCCGTCTATTGATTTTAATGATTGTGATTTGGTTTTTAACACCTTTTCCGCTGAACCGCAATGATTTATGAGTTTCTTGGCAACAACATCTCCAACGCCTTCCACTTTCATTAGTGCCAAAATATTAAAAAGTTCTGTTGAATTCATGTGCTTATTTTACTACAAAAATAATTATTTTTTCTTGGGATTGTTAATAAATTTTGTGAATAATTTTTTGATAGTCTTATTGTTTATCTAAATTTGTCGATATGAAGATTGAACAATACATTTCCCAATTATTATATCGTTATCAATGCGTCACAGTCCCAGGATTTGGTGCATTTCTAACTGAGTTTCAATCAGCACAATTGGACGAAAACTCGCATTCTTTTTATCCTCCTAAAAAAATGATTTCCTTTAATCCATTTATTAAAAACAATGACGGATTATTGGCAAACCATTTGGCGCAGTCCGAAAAGATATCTTATGAAATTGAATGGCCAAAATTTGATTATAAATGCGTTTAATGTTTAATGTTATATATCATTTAAATTTTTATAACTACCCATATTACATATAATTAAAATATATAAATTTATTTTAAATATAATGATTT
>JAZKCP010000069.1:12234-24340 GCA_040388035.1 Bacteroidota bacterium
TCGATAAAGAATGTTGGTGATTTTTCATTGAATAGCGAGAAAAATATTGTTTTCGTTCCGATTGATCAAATCAATTATCTGAAAGAATCTTTTGGCTTGAGCTCGTTTGTTTCTCCTTCTGTAAAACGTGAAGTTTATAAAGAAGAAGTTGAACAGCTTGAAGAAAAGGCACCTATCATTTTCACTCCGGAAAGAAAACGAAATTATTCTGTTTTGAAATACGCCGCTGTTTTTCTATTAGCAGCTGGGATTACAGGAACAGTAGGCTACAAATATTATGAAAACCAGGTTGCCCAGGAAACGCTTATCGTACAATCCAATGTACAGAAAAAAATAAATCAAAAAATTCAGGAAGCTACGTTTTATATTTCAAATCCGTTACCAACCGTTACGCTAACGGTTGCTGCAGAAAAAATGCCTTATTGCGTTGTCGCCGGTGCATTTAGGATAGAAAGCAATGCCGAAGAACAATATCAAAGGCTTCTTAAATTAGGCTTTACAAAAGCCAAACGATTAGCGCCAAACAGACATGGATTATTTCCTGTGCTTTATGGAAGTTATTCGACTTATGCTGAAGCACATCAAGCGATGAAAGATATTCAGAAGCTGGACAACAAAGATGCCTGGCTTTTAATTGAAGAACAATAAAATTATCCCGAGAAATCGGGATAATTTGTTTTCAGTAAGTACCTTTGCAAAAAAAGTATGAATCCAAAACATCCTTCCGAATCGTTAACCATTTTAACCGATGTAGTTTTACCAGGCGAAACCAATCCTTTAAATAATCTTTTTGGAGGCGAATTGTTAGCCCGAATGGACAGAGCTGCTAGTATTGCTGCCAGAAGACATTCGCGAAGAATTACCGTTACAGCTTCTGTAAATCATGTAGCTTTTAATCGTGCCATTCCTTTAGGGAGCGTCGTAACTATTGAAGCCAAGGTTTCCCGTGCTTTTACATCATCAATGGAAATCTTTTTGGATGTATGGATAGAAGACAGAGAATCGGGCATCAAGACTAAAGCCAATGAAGCTATTTATACGTTTGTAGCCGTAAATGAAACGGGGAATCCTGTAAGTGTTCCTCCTATTGTTCCCGAAACAGAACTGGAAAAAGAACGCTATGATGCTGCTTTACGCAGAAAACAATTAAGTTTGGTTTTAGCCGGAAAGATGAAAGCCCACGATGCAACCGAATTAAAAGCATTGTTTTTATAAAAAAAGTCCCGATTTACTCGGGACTTTTTTGTTACATATTAAACAACCAGCTGGCCGGATTATTTGGAATTGTATTTTGGAGAATCAAGAATTTCAAAATCGTTTTCCCCGTGTCACCATTGGTTCTGATCTTACCCAAAGTCTGTTTTATAGAAACTTTGTCTCCAACACTAACGTTAACGCTGCTTAAGTTTTGATATACTGTAAAATAATCTCCATGCTGAATAAAGACCGCAATATTCAATGGTGATAATTTAATTACTTTAGTTACTTCGCCGCCAAAAACCGCTCTGGCTGTAGCACCGCTTTCTGTAGTAATTTCAACACCACTATTATAAACAGTAAGTGTTTTAATTACGGCGTGTGGATGCTCACCATAAGCCGAAGAAACAGCTCCTTTTTCAACAGGCCAAGGCAATTTTCCTTTATTGGCCCTGAAATTGTTAGCAACCAATTGCCCTTCGGAAGTCAATACAATTTTTGTAGATGATTCTACTTTTTTTGTCGACGCTGCACTAGTTCCCGGATTCGCCTTTGCTTTTGCGGCTGCCGTTTTCTTATTAGCTGCGGCGATAGCCTGACGGATTAATTTTTGAATTTGCGCGTCAATCTTTTTAGTTTCTTTTTGCTTTTGTTTGATTTCTGCAATAATTTTTCCCTTTTCCTTATTAATCTGTTTGGCTATTTTTTCCTGTTCCTGTTTTTCTTTTTCTAATTCTTTCTTTTCGTTCTCATTTTCGGTAATTAGTTTTTCTTTTTCAGTTTTTTGAACAAGGATTTTGTTGGTATAGCCAACAAGCTGCCTGGTTTTGCCTTCAATTTCCTGACCCTGCATTCTTCTGTAGCTGGCGTATTGTTTCATATACTGTGCTCTTTTATAGGCTTGCAAAAAGTTTTCTGAAGACAATAAAAACATAGCCCGGCTTTGTTCAGATCTGCTTTTGTATGACTTTTGGATCATTGCGGCATAGTCTTTCCTTAGCTGCTCTAAATCGCGATTGAGTTGATTGATTTTTATTTGGTTAAGGTAAATATCATTGCCTAACAACTTGGTTTGTTTTTCGGTTGTTTTTATTAATTTTTCTTTTAATCCAATTTTTTCTTTTTGAAGCATTAATTGATCAACCACAGATTTCTCTTTGTTTTTTACAGATTTTAACAATTGTTCTTTTTCCTGAATCTCCAACTGGATTTTAGCTTTACGTTCTTCGAGTTGTTCCTGTGTCGGCGGCTGGCTCCACATTTGAATTGTGAAACAGAAAAATAATAAGGAAAGAAATAATTTTGGCATCGGTTTTCTATTTTGGCTAATCTATTTTATAAAAATTCTCTCATATCCGTCAGGAACATCGTAAGGAAAGGATAAATCTTCATTGAACGTTATCGAATTATAATCTACTGTGATGGTTGTTTTTCCATTCTTTTGAAATGCATTTATATTCAAACCTGCCGGGAAAATGCCCGCAGCTAAATCCTGAAAATTTGGATAATTCACTTCAAAACTTCTTTCTTTTTTCGGTTGACTAATTTCTTGTTTTTTTAGTAAAAAATGTTCTGCTTCAAAGAAAAAGGATTTTTCGGTTTCATCTCCAATAGCGTTCAATTTATAGAACTTCTCCGTTTGCGTAAATGAATAATTTCCTTTTGTCAAATCATCTAATGGATGTCCAATCAGCATGTTTTGTATTTTATTAAAATCTAAATCGGTACCCAGCCATTGGCTTAATGCTTCGTAATTTCCTTCGAAATAATTTCCGTTTATTTTTTCATAATACTTTACCTCTTTAGGTGTTATCAGTGCTTTCGCCATTGTTATACCTAATACGCGGATGCTTACCAAAATCTTCTCGTCTTTCTTTATTTTGATTTCTGCAGTAACGCTTTGCGAGTCATCGTCATGCTTGTATTTGGCGTTTGCCCTAATATACAACGTCGAAAAATCATTTTTATTACTGTAGTGATTTTGGATTATTTTTTCGGATGTTAATTCGCTCGCATCTTTTGCTGCGGTTGTTGGCGTTTTTGTATCCACAAAAACTCCTTTTGATTTGCAGGAACTTAAAAAAATAATCGTTAGTAGGAACAATATCTTTTTCATTATTTCTTTTGTTTTTTTATGAGTTCATTTGCTTTGGAAAAATACTTTTCTTTTTTATTTGCATCTCCCAAACCACTATAGGCTTCGCCCAATTGAATATTAAAATTGATTTCCAATGCGACATCATCAATAACGAAATCTAAACCGGACTCTAAAAAAGTTGTCGCTTTTTTAAAGTCTTTCAGCTGATTATTGGCAAGGCCGGCGTAATAATAAAACTGTGGTTGCGTTGGAAAAAGTTGTGTCAGGTCGTCAGCTTTTTGGGCTAAATCCCCAAATTTTTGACTTTCGGTATAAGCCTGCAGCAATAACAGTTGCGTTTCGACGTCGTCCTGTGTGTTTTTTAAATGCATTCCAAAGTATTTAATGGCTTTTTCCCATTCCGACTTTGCGAAATAAAATTTCCCAATCTCTTTGGCTACTTCAACATCTTTATCATTGTCAAAATAAGAAATTGCCTTATCAAAATCGGGTTCGTATTTTGGATTGTTTTTGGTAAAAATCAGAAACTCATTGAGCATTCTGTGCTTAATTTTCGAATCTATTTTCTTGCTTGGAAACACAAGATTCATAGCTTTCACAGCATTATCACCATCATTATTATTCAAATGAAACTTAAACAAACTCACTTGTGCCCAATCGGATGTTGGGATTTCCTTTTCTAATTTTTGGGCAATTTCCAATGCTTTTTCTTCCTGATTGCTTTGCGAATACATATATATCAAAGCGATGTAATTGGATTCCTCTTTTGGAAATTTCTTAATCTGATCCAACAAATTGAACTTTTCAGCAGATTGATACTTGGCATCTTTTAGAATATCTGCTTTGTATAGTTCGCGTTTATCCGATTTCCCAAATTTTGCGTTCAATTCATTTATAAGCTCTAACGCTTTGTCAAATTGCTGCGTATTCATATACAACGAAGTCAGATCTTCTTTGTAATCTTCCTTAAATTCAACCAACTTTTCAACGATAACAATTGCTTGGTTGTAATCGTGTGTTTCATAGCATACATCATACATTCCAACCCAAGCCCAACGATTTTTCGGATTCATCTTGGCCGCTTTCTCAAAATTATCGTAGGCTTCCTTATACTTCTTTTGGACTAAATAATTTTTGCCTAATTCAAAATAGACTACTGCGTTGTCGGGTTGGATTACTTTCCCTTTTTCTAAAGCCAGTATAGCTTTATCATAGTTTTCGATACTTCTTTGCTGAATAGCTTCGTAGAAAAGATCTTCAAATCCATCGTCGATGGTAACAACATCGTTTGGTTCTGTTTGAGCCAAAACAACATTGGGAACACAAAGCATTCCAAAAAACAAAAGACAATAAATAGCAATTTTTCTCATTCTTTTTATTCTAAAACCGAGTAATCTCCGATACTAATACTTGTAAAATTACCGTCAAAATTTACGTGATTTCCAATCATCGCGTTATCTAAACGGGCATTTTTGATATGAGCGTGCGTTTGAACCAGGCTATTTTTTATGGTTGAATCGATGACATGCGTTCCTTTACCTAACGATACATTTGGACCAACAGTTGCATTTATCAAAACAACGTCTTCACCAATATAACAGGGTGGAATAATCGTTGCGTTTTCCTGCTTTACGCCATAATCTATCAAATGCTCCCCGTCATTATGTAAAAAACCCAACATTCTTGAATTGGTCTCCACTGTAACATCTTTGTTACCACAATCCATCCATTCGTCAACCTTGCCCGGTACAAATTTCATGCCTTTTGCCATCATTTGTTTAATTCCGTCATTAATTTGGTATTCACCACCGTGAATTATATTATTATCCAAAACGGACTGAAGCTCTTCTCTTAAAACGGAAATATCCTTGAAATAGTATATTCCGATAACAGCTAAATCTGAAACAAATTCTTTTGGCTTTTCTACTAATTCTACAATTTCGTTGTTTTCGTTTAAATTTATAACGCCAAAAGCTTCGGGTTGATCAACTTGCTTTACCCAAATAACGCTATCGGCAGTTTTATCTAAATCGAAATCGGCGCGAATTAAAGTATCCGCATAGGCAATTACGGCCTGACCGCTTAAAGAGTCTTTGGCACACATAATTGCATGTCCAGTTCCGAGTGCTTCATTTTGATAATAAATGGTTCCTTTTGCGCCTAATTTTTGGGCAATGGCAATTAAATCCTCTTCCACTTTTTTGCCAAAACTTTCGTGGATGATAAACGCAACTTCGTCAATTTCCTGGTTTAAAACACCAGCAATATCTTCTACCAAGCGATGAACAATTGGTTTTCCTGCAACAGGAATTAATGGTTTTGGGATGGTTAATGTATGAGGGCGAAGACGTGAACCACGACCAGCCATTGGGACAATTATTTTCATTTTTATGTCATTGCGAGGAACGAAGCAATCTCATCCTCATATTATTTTAATTTCTATTTTACTCCTGTGCTGCCAAATCCGCCTTCACCACGATGTGTTTCTGAAAGTGTCTCTACTAAAATCCATTCGGCACGTTCGTGTTTGGCAATGATTAATTGGGCAATTCTTTCGCCGTTTTCTACGACAAAATTTTCATTCGATAAATTTACTAAAATCACACCAATTTCTCCACGATAATCGGCGTCAACTGTTCCCGGAGAATTCAGGACAGTTATTCCTTTTTTCGCGGCCAAACCACTTCTTGGCCGGACTTGTGCTTCGTAACCTATTGGCAATTCAATAAAAAGTCCGGTTTTTACAATCGCTCTTTCTAAAGGTTTTAATTCTATTGAGTCTGTTAAATTTGCGCGTAAATCCATTCCTGCCGAAGCAATGGTTTCATAATTTGGCAAATCATGTTGTGATTTATTAATAATTTTTATCGTCATTTTATTTTGCTTTTCTTTTTATGATTCGAAGTAATGTTTCCTTTTCGCTATAGTAAATGAAATATAAAAATAATACTAACAGGACTATTTTTACAAGATAATTTTCTCTCAGGGAAGGAATGTAAAATGATATTGCCGAGAACAAAATTGTCAATCCCAAATAACTAAAAATTCTATTGAAATCATACGGAATTGGATAGTGATTTTGTCCCCATTTGTATGAGATAATCATCATGCTTCCATAAGCGGCTATGGTTGCAATCGCTGAGCCATAATAACTCATTGACGGAATTAAAATCCAATTCAGAATCAAAGTTATGGCAGCGCCGATTAATGAAATATAAGCGCCAATTCTGGTTTTGTCTATCAGTTTGTACCAAACAGAAAGGTTAGTGTAAATTCCAAGAAAGAAATTAGCTAAAACAATTAGCGGAACCACTTTCATCGCATCCCAGTAATCATCATTTGGCACAAGAACTTGTTTTAATAAATCGGCAAAGACTATTACAAATAAACTGATGAACGAACCAAAAATCACAAAATATTTGGTAATGGTAGCGTAGGTTTGCTGGGCATTTTCATTGCTGGCATGACTAAAGAAAAAAGGTTCGATTCCCAAAGTATAAGCCGTTCTGAAAAGCACCATAAACATCCCGATTTTGTAGCAGGCAGAATAGGCTCCAATTTCTGATAATGGAACGTGCATCCAGTCCAAAAGGATTTTGTCAAAATGCTCGTTGATGGCAAAAGCAATTCCGGCGAACAAAATGGGCAACCCGTATTTCATCATTTTTTTCCAAAGGACTTTGTCAAAGTGCCATGAAATTCCGGTATAATTTGGAATTAGGACAAGTAATGTAAACAAACTGGCTGCGAGGTTGGAAACAAAAATGTAACCAATCTGAAAGTTTTCAAAGTAAATAGTGCTAAAAAAACCATCAGGATTATTGGCTGCCAGTTTGGGCAAAAAAGCCAAAAAGAAAACGTTTAACAATAAGTTTATAGAAACGTTTGCGATTTTTACAGCAGCATATTTCATTGGTTTTTTCTCGGCACGCAACTTCGAAAAGGGAATAATTGCTAAGGCGTCAAGTGTTAATATCCAAATAGTATATGTGATGTATTCTACATTAATACCTGACCAGTCAGCTAATGTGTGTCGGAATAACAATGCCAAAATTAAAAATCCAAGTGTGGACCAAAACAAAGAAACTGTTGATGTTGAGATGACATTTTTCTTGTCGGTTTCGGAATTATAAAACCGTAAGAATGCAGTTTCCATTCCGTAAGATAAAACTACATTAAAGAAAACCAAATAAGCAAAAATTACCGAGACTTCACCCATTTTGCTTTTATCTGGCAAATAGTAAACAAACAGTGGATTCAGGATAAAGCTGATTATCCTCGGGAAAACGGTTGCTAATCCGTAAATTAGGGTTTGTTTGAAGAGATTTTTATATAAACTCAAGGTTATAAATATTGCTTTGGAATGATAACAAAAGTAACCAATTCTTTGGTTTATGTTAAGCCGTTTTCGTCTAAAATTTCAACGAAATGGAAACCTCCTTAATTTTCATTGACCAATTTTTATTTAAAAGTATAAAAAAGAGCCAAAGTTGGGTTGACTCTTTTTTTGCTTACTTTTATCAAACAACTATGATTAACTATAAACTAACAACTATGAAAAAAACATTACTCTTGTGCTTAGTAGTATTCCTTGCTTTCAATTTTCAAATGGCGGCACAAGTTACCGTGTCTTTAGGAACCTTTACCGGTGCCTCCTCTACGAACTCTTTACTATCAACAAGTACAACAATCAATCGATATTCCCGTACAATATCTCTTTATACGGCATCAGAGATTACTGCCGGTGGTGGAATGGCCGGCGCCATTAGTAAATTGGCCTGGAGCAAATCGGGTACTGGTGAATATACATCTGGTGATGCTTACATCAAAGTACTCATTAAGCATACTCCAAATAACATTTGGTCAACTGTGCCGGATTGGAATTCAGAAATAGTCGGTGCTACAGAGGTTTTCACGTCGTCTACTTACAGTATTCCAACAGGAACCGGATGGAAAGAAGTGCCTTTCACAACTCCTTTTCAATGGAATGGCACCTCTAATATCAGCATTTTTGTTGAATGGAACAGAGCCAGTACACCTACAGCAGATATTAGCTGGGGAAGGTCAACCGATGCAAGTACAAATGCAACGCGAGTTGGAAGCACTAGCCTTGAGGCATTAGTGATGCTAATTAATGCTAACAGACCTTTGGTTCAATTAACTATAAGCACGTTGGGCATTAATGAATTTGCAAATGGAACTTTCAGGTTATATCCAAATCCAACTAAAGACTTTTTGTATTTGGACTCAGAAAATAACATCACTAAATATGTTATATATAATGTCAACGGTCAAATAATCAAAGAGCAGGATTTTCAAATAAGCTGTGAAGAAATAAATGTAACTGATGTAAGTTCCGGCATTTATTACTTAAAAATCTCCTCGGAAGAAAAAACGGAAGTTTTAAAGTGGATTAAAATATAAAAATCATTGGGCATTAACTTGTCAGAATTGAAGTGAATCAGGTAACATCATTTGAAGCATTTGTTTTTCGCAGAGAAAGGAAAACTGCCGCCGAACGATTTCGATTTGGGGAATGGTTTCGGAACTGGTCATCAGTTGAGTGAGTTGCATTTCATTTATTTTTATGTAAATTTCGCACTTAAATAGGAAGAAAGCATTCTCTTCCTTACGACAAAGTTAGATGCCTTTATGAAAAAGAAACACCTTGTTTTATTTTTACTGTTAAGCTGCTCCCTTTTTTGGGGACAAAATTTCCCCGTTACAAAAGCCATTGCTGATACGTCCACGAAATTCAATATTCAAATCCTGGATGATTATTCTTGGATGGAAAACATGAAATCGGACGAAACCAATTCGTGGGTAAATGCGCAAAACGAAGCGATAAACTTACATTATAAAGAAATAAAGAAACAGTACAATATAGCCACTAAAATTAAAGAATACAGTATTTACTCTTCCAACGGATTGCCTTCAAAAAGAGAAGCTTATTACTATTCGCTTTATACTCGTGATAAATCGAAGCCTTCCGTTTTGTATTATAGGAAAGACTTAAATGATGATGCAATTGAACTTTTCAATCCCTACAAAATCTATAATAATACTACATCTGCCTTGAGTGATTTTTCACCTTCCAAAAATTCCAAATACGTGGCTTGTAAGGTTTCTTTAGACGGAAGCGACCGAATGGAAATTAGGTTTGTAGACATCTTAAAAAACAAAAATATTGAAGATAAAATTGATAACGTCAAATTTTCCAGAATAGTTTGGAATCAGGATTCCGGGGTTTTTTACAAAAGAAATGTCAATGAGAATAATTTCGCTAAAGATTCTACTTATCAATTGTATTATCATAGGATAGGAACAACACAGAACGCTGATAAGTTAATTTTTGATGCTTCGAAAACAGAAAATAACTTTACCTATTTTACAAAAAATGATCGTCTTTTTATTGTTGAACTTGATAAGAAGACCAATGCTAAAACTTTTTATTTTGCCTTACTGAGTGATAACGAATTTCATTTAGAGAAGTTTATAACAAACGATAAAACTGATTTTGACCTTTTGTATTACAATAATAATAAGATTTATTTTTCGGGAAAAGAATTTGACTGGGGCGAAATCCGGACTTTTGATATATCGAATAGGACCTCTGAAACTTTATTGATCCCTCAAATTTATAATAATCTATTGGTGGATTCTTATTTTCTGGAGGGTTACATTTTTTGTAAATACAGAACCATTAACAAGAATTATTTAATTGTTTATGATGAAGACGGGAAATTTCTAAAACGAATTGAAATTCCGGAAGGAACCGATTTCGATGTGAAATTCTTCGATTCTAAATCCAAATGTTTATATATAAGCATATTCTCCAAAACCATTTCTTACAAAAATTTTAAATTAAATATTGAAACGGGGGAAGTCCAGCATTTTTATAATGATTATATAGTTCCCAAGATCAATATGTTTGATTCGGATCATTTTATTACGAAGAAAATCTCTTTCAAAAGCAGGGATGGCAAAGAGGTTCCTATAACTATTATCTACAAAAAAGACACCGTTATGGATGGAAATAATCCAACATTACTAGAGGCGTATGGTGGTTTTGGAGTTATTTCTGAACTGAATTACGATACCGGATTGTTGTATTTTTTAGAAAAAGGTGGTGTTTATGTTTTTGCGGAAATTAGAGGTGGTGGCGAAAAAGGACTCAAATGGCATAAGGACGGAATGGGTTTAAAAAAACAAAATTCATTTAATGATTTTATTGATGCTGCAGAATTTCTAATAAATGAAAAATATACGTCTTCAAATAAACTAGCCATTACTGGCGGTTCCAATGGTGGACTGGTTGTTGGTGTGGCAATGACACAAAGACCTGAATTATTCAAAGTTGCAATTCCGAGGGTTGGAGTCTTTGACATGAATAAATTTAATAATTATACGGTTGGAGATTTTTGGATGGAAGAATATGGCAACCCAAAAATAAAAGAAGAGTTTGAGTCATTGTTATCGTATTCTCCGTATCATAACATTAAAGAAGATATCAATTATCCGATTTCATTAATTATTACTTCTGAAAATGATGATCGCGTGGTACCCATGCATTCCTATAAATTTGCGGCGCGATTACAGAATAGAAAAGCCCAAAAAAATCCAATATATCTTAAGACTTTAGACGATTCAGGACATTCCGGGAAGAAGTCCAACTTCAATACTTACTTCGAGGAAAAAGCTTTTTTTTATAGTTTCTTATTGTATCATTTAAACAAAAAAGACATCTAATTCTTAGATGTCTTTTTATATTTTCAATAAAATTTTCTTATCCTTTCAAAGCCTCCGCTCCACCAACAATCTCAAGGATTTCATTGGTAATTGCAGCCTGACGCGCTTTGTTGTAAGTCAGTTTCAATTGATTTCTCAATTCGGTTGCGTTGTCTGTTGCTTTGTGCATTGCTGTCATACGCGCTCCGTGCTCAGAAGCAAATGAATCCCTGATTGCTTTGTATAATTGTGTTTTCAATGATTTTGGAATCAATGTTAAAACAATTTCTTCTTTTGATGGTTCAAAGATATAATCCCCGGTTGAAGCTGGTACGTCGGACTGTACTGGTGCCAAAGGTAAAAATTGCTCAACCTGAACGATTTGGGTTGCGGCATTTTTAAATTGATTGTAAACCAATTCTATTTTGTCGTACTCTCCAGTAGTGAATTTTTCAATCAACATATCGGCAATAGCTGATACATTATCAAAAGTCAAATTGTCAAAAATTGCATTATGATGCGCGTGAACAGTATGCGTTTTTACTAAAGCATCGTTTCCTTTTTTCCCAATAGGAAAAATGTCCACCTGCTTTCCGGCATAACTGTCAGCAACTTCTTTAGCCTGCTTAATAACGTTAGTGTTAAATGCACCTGCCAAACCTCTATTCGATGTTATAACAACAAGTAAAACTTTGTTTATTTCACGTTGTGCCGTAAACTCTCCGCCTGCATCTCCATCTAACGTTGCGCTTACATTTTGTAAAAGTTCGGTCAATTTTTCGGCATAAGGTCGCATCGCTGTAATAGCATCCTGAGCTTTTTTCAGCTTTGCAGCAGAAACCATTTTCATCGCCGATGTAATTTGCATCGTAGATGAAACTGAACTAATCCGATTACGTATTTCCTTTAAGTTTGCCATATTTAAATTGAAAATTAGATAATTTGAAGATTTGAAAATGAGTTACATCTTCAAATCTTCAAATCTTCAAATTTGTTATTAGTTATATTTCGCTGAAAGTTCTTTAGCTACTTTTTCTAAAACGTCAGTAATATTGTCATCCAATTTACCTGCTTTTAAAGCAT
>JAZKCP010000070.1:0-11266 GCA_040388035.1 Bacteroidota bacterium
TAACTTTATCGTTTGCCATTTACTTACGTTGAGTGGTGACAATTTATTTAAATTATCGATTGTTTCTGATAAAGAAACTTTCGGCCCGCCCGATAATATAGAAACCAGTTCATCTACTTTGGCATCAAAAAATACTCGGGTTAAAAATGCATTTGGACGAACGGCATACATTTTTGACAGTGTTGTAATTGAATCAATGATTTTATTTTTAGACGCTTTCACATCAATACTCATTGCATCTAAACCTTCTCTGTGGTATTGATACAAAGCTTCTCTGTAGGCATCATAAGTCCCGCTAAGAATATCAGTAGTTAGGAAATACCTATTTTGATTTCCGTCAGTTTGGCTCCATCCTTTATAACCGCTTTGTTGTGCTACGGATTGTATTTGTTGTGCTGTTTCGTAATGTTTACTGCCACCCATTAAAGAATAGGTATCGGCATCGAAACCAAGAATCATATAACTGTAGTAAGCCAGTACAGAAACTAAATTTGAATCGAAATTGGAAGGGTTAAATTGCAGGTTTTCAAATTCAACATAACGGAAACTAAAATCTTTGTCATTGAAGTTGAATACCGGCGAAGCATAAGTTGAATTAAAAACCGGTCTTGTTGATTGTATCTGGATAGTAGCAGAGAATTGGTTTGATTCGTAGGTGTTCACTATGATAACCATCGAACATTCTATTTTCTCAGTTGCTTTATATTCTTCTCCTGTCCAATCGGTTTTATTTACAAAATCACTTACCGAAGTCTTTAGGTTTTTAAATATTTGATTGTTGGTTGTTGCAACTTTATCCGAATTAATCTGAACTGAACAATTTAATTGTTGTGCCTGCATTATTCCAACAAAAAACAATAAAAGAAAACTAACTATTTTTTTCATAATGTGAAATTACTTTGTTCATTATATCGGTTGCCACTAACTCTTTTGATTTTAAATCCATTGGTTCTATTATAAAATCCTTGTCAATGAATGTGATTTTGTTGGTTGGTTTCCCAAAACCTGCACCTTCATCCTGAAGTGAATTTAAAACAATCAAATCTAGGTTTTTTTTCTGAATTTTCAACTTGGCGTTTTCAATTTCATTTTCAGTTTCCAAGGCAAAACCAATTAAAAATTGATTTTGCTTAATTTTTCCTAGCGATGCTAATATATCCTGCGTTTTTTCAAGTTCTATTGTTAACGAAGCTTCCGCTTTTTTTATTTTTTGTTCGGCAACGAATTTTGGCTTGTAATCAGCTACCGCCGCTGCACAAATAGCAACATCAGTTGAGTTGAAATATTCATGGCAGGCATCATACATTTCTTTGGCCGATGTGACACGTATTAAGTTAATAACGTGATTTTTGGGGTTTAAGTGTGTTGGACCTGAAATTAGTGTAACATCCGCACCTAGATTTGCAGCGCTGGCCGCAATGTCAAAGCCCATTTTTCCCGAAGAATGATTTCCAATAAAACGAACCGGATCGATTGCTTCGTAGGTTGGGCCAGCTGTAATCATAACTTTTTTGCCTCTTAATGGCAATTTACTTTCCAAATCCTTTTCCAGAAAATCAATAATATTTTCAGGTTCTGCCATTCTTCCTTCGCCTGATAATCCGCTGGCAAGTTCACCATTTTCTGCCGGAATCATAATATTCCCAAAGCCATTCAGAAGATTAAAACTGGAGATAGTTGAAGGATGTTTGTACATATCCAAATCCATTGCCGGAGCAAAATAAACCGGACATTTGGCAGAAAGATAAGTGGCAATCAAAAGATTATCGCAAGTACCATTTGCCATTTTTGAAAGTGTATTGGCAGTTGCCGGAGCAATAAGGATTAAATCTGCCCAAAGTCCTAATTCGACATGATTGTTCCATTGTGCATTCTCGTCTTCTTCATTAAAGAAAGTAGAGTGAACCGGATTTTTGGAAAGTGTGGATAATGTTAAAGGTGTTACAAAATCCTTAGAAGCAGGTGTCATTATCACTTGGACATGCGCACCTGCTTTTATAAATAATCTAACTAATGCTGCTGTTTTGTATGCGGCAATTCCTCCGGAAACACCAAGTAGTACTTTTTTACCGCTTAAAACAGACATCTTAATTAGTCTTTTGTTGTATCTCTGTAGTAAATTTTGTCATCAAGCCATTCCTGAACAGCCAATGCATGAGGTTTTGGTAGTTTTTCGTAGTATTTAGAAACTTCGATTTGCTCTTTGTTTTCAAAGATTTCCTCAAGACTATCGTTATAAGTTGCAAACTCTTCCAATTTCTCAGTCAATTCTTTTTTGATTTCAGAATTGATTTGATTTGCTCTTTTAGCCATTATTGTTATTGCCTCGTAAACATTGCCAGTACGCTCTTCAATTACAGTTTTGTTGTATGTAACTGTGTTTACTGGTGCATTCGTCTTTTTTAAATCCATGACTTTTTTATTTAGTAAATTGTTTTAAATCTGTTTCAATTCGGGCCAACATTTCGTCAGCTTTTGATTTGTATTGTGTATCTGCCTTAAATTTTATCAAACTTGAATAAGCAGCTTTTGCATTTTCAAGCCTTTCCTTCATTTTCGACGGAACACTGTTTATTGCTAATGAATAAGCAGAATCAAATTTATAATATAATGCTTTTTCTTTATAGGTAGTTCCCGGAAAATTAATCATAAAATTGTCAAATGCTACCATTGCAGCTTTATAATCCGAAATAGTGTTATAGATTTTAGCATTTTCAAATGCTTTTTTTTCTAACTTCTCTCTCAATTTTTTTGCCAATAAATTGGCTTCTTCTATATTTTTACCATCATGATAGCTATCAATATAATTTTGGAGTTTATCAACAGCTTTATAAGTATCCGTTTGATCTAAACTATAAACCGGAGATAAAAAAGTGAATGATTTTGCTCCTAGAAAAGAAGCTTCTTCTATCTTTTCGCTTTTTGGATAGCTAGACACAAAGCTTTCAAACTGATAACCGGCTAAATAATATTGCTCAGTTTTGTATAATGACTGAGCATACATATAAAACATTCTTTCTGCCTGAGGCTTTCCTTTATATGCCGGAGCAATTTGTTCAAAAAGACGGATCGCTTTACCATATTTTTTGGCCTCATACATTTTAGTAGCGGATACAATTTTAACAGCTACATCTTCCGATTTTAATGCTCTTTGGTAATCGCTGCAAGACGATAGAAATATAGTTACTGCGAATAGGGCTAAGAATTTCTTCATTTATTTATTTAATTCAGCTGATTTTAAACACTTTTTGTGTTCTTAAAAAGCAACTGCAAATTTAGTTATTAATTGTAGATTACAAAATATTTTTTTCGACTTCAAAAAATCTACATTTTTGAAATTTTGTTGGTGAAATCATGCAAACGATTTGCCAAATTTTCATCGGCATTTACTAATGGCAAACGCACCGTATTCTCAGACAAACCCAATGATTTAAAGACTTCCTTGATTCCGGCCGGATTTCCCTGTTCAAAAATCATATCGATTGAATCCGCTAAAAGGTAATGGATTTTATAAGCGTCGTCTACCTTTTTGTTTAAACCAAGATGCACCATTTCTGAAAATTGTTTTGGAAAACCTTCTGCAATTACAGAAATAACGCCAGCTCCACCAGCTAAAACCATTGGTAAGGTAATCATATCATCACCCGAAATCACTAAAAAGTCTTTAGGCTTATCCTGTATCAATTTCATGGCTTGGACAATATCACCGGCGGCTTCTTTCACAGCGATAATATTGTTAAAATCACTAGCCAATCTGATGATAGTTGAGGGAAGCATATTGCTTGCTGTTCTCCCCGGAACATTATACAAAATAACCGGAATTGGAGAAGCTTCCGCAATCGCCTTGAAATGCTGATAAATGCCTTCCTGCGTCGGCTTATTATAATATGGGGAAACAGATAAAATAGCAACGAAATCTGAAAAATCACCTGATTTTAATTCTTCAACAACTTCAGCGGTATTATTGGTGCCAACACCAAGTACCAAAGGCAATCTTCCTTTATTAGCATCGACGATTGTTTTTATAACCAATTCCTTTTCAGCCTTTGACAATGTCGCAGTTTCTGCAGTAGTTCCCAACACTACGAGATAATCTATTCCGTTATCGATTTGAAAATTGACAATGGCTTTTAAAGCATCAACATCTACCGAAAAATCTTTTTTGAATGGTGTAACAAGCGCAACGCCGGTTCCAATTAATGATTGCATTTTATATTTTGTTTAGGATTTTTAAATACTTGAATAATTCGGACATAAAAACTTTATAGTTTTCGGCATTGGTATTAATCATAAAATGATTTAATCTCTTGTCTATAGAAGCAAAACCAACTTTGAAACTTGCCTTAGATAAATGAGAAACCAGCAACAATGCCACTTTTTCGGTATCGTAATAATTAATCAATAAATCAAAAGGTTCAGCGATAAATTCCTTTACCTCTTTTTTATCTACTGTTCCATGCCAACTCAAATCCTTATGGCTAAAAACAGGATAATCAAAAACTTCATTCTTTTTTATTTTGTTTTTGAAAACCAGAACCTTAATATCCTTTTCATCAATTCCTTGCTGAATTAATTCTTTGACTAAGTCTTCCCTTTCATAAAAATAGCTTTCGTCAAAAATAATCCCAACAGTTTTAATTACATTATCAGTCGGCAAATGTTTGACGTTTGAGAGGCTATTTTTAACTATTTTTTTTGTTGAAAAATCCTTGAAGTAATTTAAAAACATACTACTTTTACTTGAATTACAAATTTACTCAAATTAGTGCCAAAATCGATGGTAAAACTAAAAAACTATAACGGTGTAGTAAAGCATTTTGTTTTATTATTAACATTTGCAGCCTTTATTTCCTGTGCCGAAAAAAAATATGCTGTCACCAGGATTGAAGGACGGGAAATTGGAATCACTGACCAGAATTCTGAAGTTGCTGAAATTGAAAACTTTATCAAACCCTATCGCGACAGAATCGATGCCGATTTGAATACTGTTTTGGCAAATGCTCCTGAAACTATTGACAAATCCGGCGAATGGCAAACGCCAATGGGAAACTTTTTAGCTGATATAACTTTTGAAAAATCGGATAAGGTTTTTCAAATCCGTGAAAAGAAATCCATTGATATCTGTTTGCTCAATCATGGTGGAATCCGGAGTATCATCCCAAAAGGAAATGTAACCGCACGAACTGCTTATGAAGTGATGCCTTTTGAAAATAGCGCCATAGTAATTGGGCTCAAAAGAGAGCAGCTATTGGAATTGGTAAATTATATTATTTCCGAGAAAAAACCACATCCGCTCAAAGGTTTGACGTTTACTATCTCTAAAGACAATCAGCCAAAAAACATTTTGATTAAAGGAAATCCGTTGGAAAATGACAAAGTATATTATGTTGTGACTTCCGACTATTTATCGAATGGTGGCGACAATATGCTTTTCTTTAAAAAAGGAGTTGCGCAGTATGATTTAAATTATAAACTGCGAAATATAATCATTGATTACTTCAAGGAGAACAAAACTATTATAGCTAACAAAGACATTAGAATTTCTAAAGAATAGCATTATGAAAAGAAGGGATTTTATACAAAATACTGCTTTAAGTTCTGCATTGCTAGGACTTGGAGGCTTGTCGTTGAGCAGCTTTAAAACTGTCAGCACTAAACATCTGACAATACTTCATACTAACGATGTACACAGTTATATTGATCCTTTTCCGCCAACGCATCCAAAGAATCCAAATATGGGCGGTGTTGCGAGAAGAGCTGCTTTGATTGAAACTATCAAAAAAGAAAATCCAAATGTTTTATTGCTTGATGCAGGCGATATTTTCCAGGGAACGCCTTATTTCAATTATTATGGAGGTGAACTCGAATTTAAGCTGATGAGCATGATGAAATATGATTTGGCTACCATTGGAAACCATGATTTTGATAACGGAATTGAAGGTTTATATAATCAATTGCCTAATGCGACCTTTGAATTTGTAAATGCAAATTACGATTTCAAAAATACGATCATGAACGGTCATGTAAATCCATATAAAATAATCCACAAAGACGGAATTAAAGTTGGCATTTTCGGAATTGGTGTGGAACTCGCAGGTTTGGTAGACAAGAAGAATTATAAAGAAACGGTCTATCATGATCCTGTTGCCATTTCCCAGGATATGACTCGTATTTTAAAACAGGAACAAAAATGCGACTTGGTAGTTTGCCTTTCGCATATTGGCTATCAGTACAAAAACGAACCGGATAAAATAAGTGATATTAAATTAGCCGCGTTGACTAAAGATATTGATTTGATTATTGGCGGCCATACCCACACGTTTCTGGATAAGCCAACTGTTTTAAAAAATGCTGATGGAAAAGATGTGTTGGTTAACCAGGTTGGCTGTTATGGTGTAAATCTTGGCAGAATTGATTTTTATTTTGATAATGATGTTTCAAAACTTGCATCAGGAAAGTCAATTGTGATTTAATTTTTTTTCAGCAATGATAATATATTTGTAAAACGAAAAGAAGGCCAAAGCGTTGAATGTCATTGCTAATGGTCTTAATAATTCCTCATACTCGCCCATCAAGAAATATTTTTCTACAAATACCACAAATTGCAGCATCACAAAAAGCAAAGCACTGATCAATAGTACTGAATTTTGCTTATTGTCATTCATGAAATAACTCGAAAGCGCGATTCCGGCGAACATTGATATTAATAAATTGTGAAATATTATCAGGTAAACGCTATTGGCGGGAATTTCAACAGTTTCTAAAAACAAATAAAAGAATATTAGTAAAAATGGTGCTGTAGCAATTATTAAAGGAATCGAATCATTGACTTTCTGAAGGCTGAATATCAAATAAATTACAACAATACGATGTACCGTAAAAACCAGCAAGCCGTAAAATAAAAAATCGGGAGTGTCTGGGATAAAGAGAATATTGGTAATTATCGATAAAACTAACGCCGTAATAAACAGCCCATTTTTTTTATCCGAATCGATATAATAAATTATAATTAAAACCAGCGGAATGATAGGTTTCAAAATACATATTAGAGGCCGATTAATAAAATACTCGGCTAAAATTTCGAAAAAAGCGATCATGAAATAACATATTGTTAATGACTTTACTATGTTTTCTTTTTTTTGCATCATACCCGTTTTCAAAATTCTAATTTAACTTATTAATTGTAGCATATTTACTTTTATCTTCAGTCAAAAAGATAAATTTTGTCAATAAATATTGTCCAATTACAAACATCACCATTGCTATTGCCTGAAATAGATTGCCGTTTTCATAATATACTTTTAGCACGAAACTAAACTGCGTCAAAGCAAAAAGCATTGTACTTAAAAATAATAAAAAGGTTGCCTTATTTGAAACCATAATATAATTTCCAAGGCTCAATCCTCCCAAATAGATGGTGAATATTCCATGAATCAAAAACAAATAGATATTATCGCCCATTTCATCAAAAGATAAAAAGCTAATAGTTGCATAAATAAAAACAAAAGGAATAGAGCCTATAAGTAGAGGAACTAAACTTGGCATTTTCACTCTATTCATTACTATTTGAATAACTAAAATTCTATATATCAAAAAAAACACAGACGCATAAACTATCCATTCAATAGTATTTACTATAAAAAGCAAATTAGCAATCCAGCTGCAAAACAATGCTGCTATAAAATAATTGCTACGTTTTTTGGTCAGGTGTAAATAATAGGCCAATAAAAATGGAAGGATGAAAGGCTTTGTAATCCATATCAAAAGCTTATTCTCATTATACTCTGCCATGATTTCCAAAAGTGAAACAATGAAAAAAGCAGCCAATAAAAAAGTGCTCGAAATATGTTTTCTATACTTGTTAAAAGAATTGTCCAGGTTCATTTTTTAAATTGAGGGCAGTTTAATGATTTCATTTTAATTAAAAAACTTAAATAAAATTACTCTAATATTTTTAAAAGCAGTAATTATTATGGTTAAAATTAACTATCTCTATTCAATCAGCAACCATAGCCAAAAAATCATCCTCTGTAATGATTGCAATTTTTAGCTGATTCGCTTTTTCGAGTTTTGCCGGACCCATATTTTCTCCTGCAACAACAAAATCAGTTTTTGCAGAAATTGAACTTCCTACTTTACCTCCATTATCCTCAATTGCCTTCTTCAAATCATCACGGGAGAATTTCCCAAAAACGCCTGAAACTACAAAAGTTTTGCCTGTTAATTTATCAGTAGCATTTGGATTGAATTTTTCAACCAATTCCATTTGAACACCAAAGTGCTTTAACCGCTCAATTATTTTGACATTCTCCTTATTTTCAAAAAACTCAATTACGCTTTGTGCAATCTTCTCTCCTATTTCATCTACTAAAATCAAATCCAATAAAGAAGCATTTTGCAATGCGTCAATATTTTTATAATGTTTAGCCAATTTTTTGGCTACGGTTTCGCCAACATATCGAATTCCCAATGCATACAAAGCCCTGTCAAAACTAACTTCTTTGGATTTCTGAACGCCATTAACCAAATTCTCGGCCGATTTTTGTGCCATTCTTTCCAAAGGCAAAATATCTTCCACCATTAATTCATATAAATCGGAATAGTCTTTAACTAAACCGTTATTGAACAATAATGCGACTGTTTCTCCGCCGAGGCCTTCAATATCCATTGCTTTACGAGAAATGAAATGCTGAATCCTGCCGATGATTTGTGGCGGACAACCATAAAAATTTGGGCAATAATGATTGGCTTCACCCGGAATCCTGACTAATTCCGAATTGCATTCAGTGCAATGAGTGATATATTGAGTCTTTTCCGATTCTGGATTTCTCTTGGCAAAATCTACACCTATAATCTTTGGAATAATTTCGCCGCCTTTTTCAACAAAAACAGTATCGCCAACTCGAATGTCGAGTTTTTCTATCTGATCTGCATTATGCAAGGAAGCACGTTTTACAATAGTTCCAGCTAATTGAACCGGTTTCAGATTGGCAACCGGAGTTATAGAACCGGTTCTTCCTACCTGATACGAAATTGAATTTAAGGTTGTCGATACTTGTTCGGACTTGAATTTATAGGCGATTGCCCAACGTGGTGATTTAGCAGTATATCCTAGTTCATCCTGTTGGTGCAGGTTATTTACTTTTATAACAACACCATCAGTTTCATAAGGCAAATCATGGCGATGTTTGTCCCAATAATTAATATATTCAAAAACTTCTTCAAGATTATTGGCCAGTTTGGCTTCATTAGGAACTTTAAAACCCCAATTTCTTGCGGTTTCCAACCCTTCAAATTGAGAGTTGAAATTCAGATTATTGCCTACAATAAAATAGAGTAAACATTCCAATGGTCGTCTGGCAACTTCGCTGCTATCCTGCAGTTTTAAACTTCCTGAAGCTGTATTTCTTGGGTTGGAATACGGCGTTTCTCCAATCTCAATTAATTCCTGGTTCATTTTTGCAAATCCTTCCAACGGCAAAATGATTTCACCACGAATATCAAATCGTGCCGGAAATTCCCCTTTTAATTTTAACGGAATGGATTTTATGGTTTTGATATTATTAGTCACATCATCGCCCTGGAAACCATCGCCTCGTGTAATCGCTCGCGTGAGTTTTCCATTTTCATAGGTTATGGAAATTGATGCGCCATCGTATTTTAGTTCGCAGGTATATTGCAAAGGAGCATTTCCGAGTGCTCTATGAATTCTGCCTTCCCAATCGATTAAATCTTCTTTGGAATACGAATTGTCTAAAGAATACATTCTGTAATCGTGGACAACCGTTTGAAAGTTTTTGGTAATCGTTCCGCCAATGCGTTGTGTCGGAGAATTATCATCAAAGAATTCAGGATGTTGGTTTTCTAATTCCTGAAGCTGTTTTAGTTTTTGGTCAAATTCAAAATCGGTTATCGTTGGAGTATCTAACACATAATAATTGTGGTTATGCTGATTGAGTTCGTCACGTAAATCCTGAATCGTTTTCTGAATGTCCATAAAAAGGAATTGGCTATTTTAGTTGCAAATTGTGTGCACTAAAATAGCCAATATTTTTGAAAAAGAAATAAACTTTATGACTGAATTATTCCGTTGATTTGAAGGTATAATTGTCCGTCGCTCAAAATAGCGCCTTCCTTAATTAAATCAAAAATGGCTTTGTTTCGTTCATCCTGATATTCTTTTTTTCCTAAGTGAATTTCAACGGTATCGGTAAATATATTGTCGCTTAACCATTGCAAGCCATCTCTTCCCATAAAATCGACCTGTGGTTCCAACGCTTTTAAGACAATAGATTGGATAAATTTTTCCTGGCAGTGAAAAAGAAAAATATGGTTTTTTGAAAAATGCTCTAAATAATTTGCTTTGGACAAAACGCCTTCCCAAATCAAATCGGAAAAAACATCGAGCTCCTGTTCAGCAACTTCAGGCTTTTCGGTTTTTATTTTATCCCATTCGGCTTTGTCAATAGATTGTGTTGCCAGGAAGTTTGTAAATTCCTTGTGCAATTCCTCAAATTGTTCTTTTGTTAGTCTTTTGTATTTCATTAGTCTTAATGTTAATCTGTATTCTAGCCCCGATTATTTGAAATTAAAAGGAGGACAGCCAGTGGCTGTCAGGTATTTTGCTTTAGCAAAACTTATAAAAAACCGAATGTCCACTGGACATTCTCCTCTTAATATCAAATAAAAAAAAATCCCGAGGTGAGTCGGGATTCTTATTAATGTAGAGAAATATTAAACTTCAGCTACGATTTCATATGGCAATTCAACTACCACATCTCTGTGAAGTCTTACACTTGCAGTGTATTTACCTGTACGTTTTACAACACCACTAGTGATGAATTTTCTATCAACAGTTTGACCTTGCGCTTCTAAAGCAGCAGCGATATCAATGTTAGAAATAGAACCGAATAATTTTTCACCGCCAGCTTTTGCTGTTATTTTAATTTCAAGAGCTTTCAATTTGTCGGCCAATGCCTGCGCATCGTTAACAACTTTAGCTTCTTTATGTGCTCTTTGTTTTAGGTTTTCGGCTAAAACTTTTTTAGCAGAAGGAGTTGCCAATGAAGCAAATCCTTGTGGGATTAAGAAATTACGACCGTATCCGTTTTTCACGTTTACTACGTCATCTTTAAAACCTAAATTTTGAACGTCTTGTTTTAAGATCAATTCCATGTTGTTGTCCTTATTAGAGAAGTTAGGTTCCGCTTGGGAAACCAACAACTGAGTTTATATTATTTTAATAAATCGGCCACGTATGGCATTA
>JAZKCP010000071.1:0-6400 GCA_040388035.1 Bacteroidota bacterium
TCCAGTTCTTTTTCCCATTGATGTGGTCTGTTCCAGTTTTTCTTTTCTTCCATGGCATTATGAATCTTGCCACGAATGCACGAATTTTTTAATTTTCAGAAAATATTCCTGTATTCGTGGCTCAATACTATTTCTTCTTTTTAGACTTCTTCTTTTCTGTTTTCGAAAAATCAGTTGTAGCGGTAAGTTCGGCAATTTTGATAATCACATCAATTGCCTTTTGCATGCTTTCTACGGGAACATATTCATATTTTCCGTGGAAGTTGTGTCCACCCGCAAAGATATTCGGGCACGGCAATCCCATATACGACAATCGGCAGCCATCAGTTCCGCCACGAATAGGTTTTATAAGTGGTTTGATGTCTAAAGACTTCATCGCTTTTTCTGCCAAATCAACAATAAACATTACGGGTTCGACCTTTTCTTTCATGTTGTAATACTGATCTTTGATAGTTGTAATTACAATATCTTCACCGAATTGTTTTGCGAATTTTTTATTGAATTTCTTTGTGATATCATGAACCAACTCTTTGCGTTTTTTGAATTTTTTCATATCGTGGTCACGAATGATTAACTCCAATTTTGTTTCTTCAATACTTCCTGACAATTGCGTTACGTGGAAAAAACCTTCGTAACCTTTAGTTTCTTGTGGTGTTTCGCCTTTGGGTAATTCATTGATGAAATCGTTAGCGATAAGCATGGAGTTTATCATTTTTCCTTTGGCATAACCGGGATGAACGCTTTTCCCTTTGAAGGTAATTTTGACTCCGGCCGCATTAAAGTTTTCATACTCCAATTCACCAATCTGGCTTCCATCCATAGTATAAGCCCAATCTGCACCAAATTTTTTGACATCAAATAAATCGGCACCTCGGCCAATTTCTTCATCGGGAGTAAAGCCTACACGAATTTTACCGTGTTTGATTTGAGAGTTTTTAATCAAATATTCCATTGCAGTAACAATCTCGGTGATACCGGCTTTGTCATCGGCGCCAAGTAATGTCAAACCGTTTGTTGTGATTAAGGTTTGTCCCTTGTATAGCAATAAGTCTTTGAAATAATTAGGTGACAAAACGATATTTTGCTCCTTGTTAAGTACAATGTCACCACCGTCATAATTAGGGATTATTTGTGGTTTTACATCTTTACCGGTAAAATCCGGTGTCGTGTCAAAATGGGAGATGAAGCCAATGGTTGGTACTTCGTGATCAACGTTCGAAGGCAAGGTTGCCATGATATAACCATGTTTGTCAATAGTGACTTCCTTCAGGCCAATGGTTTTTAGTTCATCTGCCAGTTTGTTGGCAAGGTCAAATTGTTTTTTTGTGCTTGGTGTAGTATCAGAATTTGGGTCTGACTCGGTATCTATAGTGACATAACTTACAAAGCGGTCGATAATATGTTGCATTGGATTATATTTTTTAGCAAATATAATTAATTACAAAATATGACCGGAGCGTAAAACGCTAATTGTATGTAGCGAATTGAAATAAATCACGAGTTGCCATTGTGTTTTGGATGCCAAATAGTTTGAGGTATTTATTTCAGATAACTCTGTACAAATGTCAAAAAGGTGCTGGGTTTCATCGGTGCGGCAACAGTGGTGATACATCTGTCGACTGCATAAGCAATACGAACTCGTGGTAGTTCGGGAAATTCTTCGGCTATGACTTGTATCAGAATTCTTCGTTCCATTGGCTTGGTACCGTTAATGAATGTATATTCATAAAGTGCTTTACAGTTGTTTTCTACTTTATTCCAACTCATAATTTCTATACTTGCTTGTTTTTTTAGTTATTCTCCCAAGCCCTCTTGTAATAACGTCTCAGATTAAAAAAGCAAGAGGGTTGAGGGAGTGTTATTTATAAATTCAATAGTATATATAGTTCACATCCTATAACGGCTACACTACATGCCAGAAGGATTTTGATAAGAACTTTTGTGTTTTTATCAACTGGAGTCAGTATGTTTTCGTTATCAATTTTTAAAAGTTTCATAGATGCAAATTTTACAAATACTCATTTTTTCTATCAGGAAAAAAACCTGCCCATTTTCAAATTTCAAATACCACTATGAGATTGTTTGGGCAGGATTTCTAATTTAACCTGATTTTGTTATTTATAATGTTATAACAGGTCAAAGTTCCAAAACGAAAAGCACAAAAAAATCCCCACTAGAGGGGATTTTGCAATTATTTTTATAAAATATTTTTATGCTAAAAATCGTACTTCCTTTCTACAGCGAATCGCAGAAAATCATTTTTTCCTGTAATGTTAAACTTCTTTATAATATTCTTACGATGTGTGTCGACAGTTGATTTACCTATATTTAGCATGTCGGCTATTTCTTGAGAAGATTTGCCTTCACCAACCAATCGGAGGATTTCTTTTTCGCGCGAACTTAAGATAATGGATTCTTTTGTCTGAGAATCTTTAGCGGTAATCGCGTCGTCAAAAAAAGTTTCGTTTCGTGAAACTGTCCTGATTGCATCCAGTACGGTTTGCAACGAAGAATTTTTCATGATATAACCCGATGCACCGGCTGCTTTCATTTGCTCTATGGCTTCGTCTTGGTCAAACATACTAAAGGCAATCACTTTGGTTTCAGGATAGCTGCTTTTAATGATTCGTGTTGCCATAATTCCATCACATTTTGGCATCCGTATATCAGTTATAACTACACTTGGTCTTTTGTTTTTGACTAGTTCAATCAACCCTTCACCATCATTGGATTCTCCAACAACCATGATATCAGATTCGTCTTTAAAAAACAACTTCATGCCATCAATCAGTGCCTGATGGTCTTCGGCAATTGCTAATGTTATCATAATGGTATATCAATTAAAATAGAAGTTCCTCTTTTTTCACTACTGTCAATAGTAAAAACACCTCCCATTTGCTCAACTTTCTTTTCAATATTGGTTAATCCCATGCCTTCTTTCTTATCTACTTTTTTCGGATTGAATCCGTCGCCGTTGTCTTCCACAATAATGTTTAAACTATCATCATGTTGGGTGAGATGAACATTAATTTCTGTAGCATTAGCATGTTTGATAGCATTGGTGAGTATCTCTTGTATCATTCTGAAAATAGTTACTTCGACTGTATTTTCCAAACGCTCTTCAAGTCCGAACGGAATAACTTCGACAGTAAGCTTTCCTGGAATATGCATTTTTTTTGCAATATTTCTAACAGCCGGAAGCAAACCTTGATTAGCGATCACACCTGCATTTTTAGTATGGGCAATAGTGCGTACTTTTTGATAGGCTTCATCAATTAATTCATCAGTTTTGTTGAATAAATTATCAGAATCATGTTTCAAATCCTGTTTTTTCAGATTTTGAAAATTGAGCTTTAGTGTGGCCAGTAAGCTTCCCAGGTTATCGTGTAAGTCATTTGCAATTTTGATTCGTTCCTTTTCCTGGCCTTCTAATAATTTGTCAATTTCGTGCAGTTCTTGTTCCTGAAGGACATTTTCCAGTTTTTGGGTTTCGATTAGTTTTTCCTGCTCGACTATTTTTTTCTTTTTGCTAAGATTTTTGTACCCTAAAAAAATCAAAATCAGAAGAATCAGCAAAAAAACAATTACAGCACCACCTTTCTTCGTAAGGCTTTTTAACCATTCTATTTCGTTTTTGTGTTCCTTGGTTTGGTATTTAGCATCAATATCCCTTATCGCTTTTACTTGTTGGTTATCGTCATTTATGCTTTGATATACTTTTTGTTTATCTGTATATTCTATAGCTTTTTTATAATTCTTCATTTCTTTGTATAAGTCTGACATAAGACCATACAACAAGATTCTGGTAGTTGTATTGTTGTCTTTTATCTTTAAAGCATCTGCTTTTTGATACATTATCATAGCTGAATCATATTTTTTTTCCTTTAAAAAAATATCAGCTTGATTAATATAATATATAGAAAAATAAAAACTGGAATTGTGTTTTTTAAAATAATTATATGCTAAAGCATTATATTTTCGCGCTATCTTATAGTCATGAAGTTTTTCGGTGTAAACCAATCCAATGTTTGAATTTACCCTTGCTTCGAATAATGAATCTTTAATTTTTTTACTTTCAACTATAGCTTTTTTATAATAGTTTATCGCTTTTAATGGATCAGAATCAAATAAATTATTGCCAATTTCTTTATAGGTTTTACACAATATGGGAATGTTGTTTCTTTTTGTAGCATAATCAATGGCTTCGTCAATAAGAGGTTTGTAATCCTCGTATTTATAATCGGTTAGTCCTTTCATTTCTACTATGATAAGGTTAATGTCAATAACCTTATCATAATTTTTTTGTGCTTTATAAATATCTTTGGCTTTCATGAAATAGGGTAATGCCTTGCCACCATTGCTATTTGTATAATAGGTTTGACCGTATAAATAATTAAAAAGTGCCTTATCGTCATTAGATAATTGATTTGGATTTACTTGTTGTAAACCCGCCATTCTCTCGTTAAAGTCTAAATCTTCAAAATTGGTTTCAACACTTTTCAAGCTTTTGTTTTGGCCCATAGCAAAGACAGTGATAAAAAGGAATATCACTGTCTTGGTTATCATTTTTAATTTCAAATGTTTATTCATTAATAGCTTTAAGATAATACACCTGTACCTCTTGCTCCGGGAGGTGATCCTTTTGAATAATAGGTATAAGTGCCGGCTTTATAGTTTTGTATATATAAATCATCTTCAGGATTGGTTAGAGGATCAAAACCAATTCCATGATGGACAATTACGTCAATGACATCTCCCTTGATAACCTCAAATATGTCTTTGTCACCTGCATTTAAATAACTTTGATTTAAATCTGCAAACTTAATGTTACTTACCACATAAGAATAATCGGCAGGGTAAGTGCTCAGATCTTTGTCATTCCCATTCTTTGTCTGAAGAATAGCCAGAATGGCATAACGGGTCGCGTTGCAAATATCATAACAGTCTGTAATCGCGTATACGTCAGGGTCGATATTTGTGAGCTGAATATCTAGGCTGAATTCTAGTGTTTGGTCATCAAAAGTTCCAGATGAATCATATATTTCCATAATATGTTTGTTTTAAGGGGTTAGTTGTCAAAAATCGGAGTTTAAATTATAAAAAAAATCACCACTAGTGGTGATTTTCATATTTTTTTTACGAAAAATACTAGAAAATATGAATTTGACAAAGCGAATCCAAATGTTCATTACTAAAATTAAAAATAATGTATCTTTGACCCGAATAAAACGAACGGCTAGCAAATCAAATTGTTATAGTATGATTACCACTGAAACCAAGACCAAATTAGAACACTATTTCCAGCAATTTCGTCAAAATATTATTGGGATTGACCAAGAGTTTGAAACACCTTTTGGGCAAAAGAAAATTATTTACACAGATTGGACTGCCAGTGGTAGATTATATCGACCGATTGAAGAAAAAATAATGAACGAATTTGGTCCTTTTGTGGCCAATACCCATACGGAGACTACAGTTTCAGGAACCGCTATGACAATGGCATATCATGAAGCAAAACACATCATAAAGCGACATGTGAACGCTAATGATAATGATGTTTTGATCAATACGGGAACCGGAATGACAGGTGTTGTCAATAAATTCCAACGCATACTCGGACTTAAAATTCCGGAAAACCTTAGAGAATTCATTGCCATTCCAAAGGAATTAAAACCGGTTGTATTTATTTCGCATATGGAGCATCATTCCAATCAAACTTCATGGTTAGAGACAATTGCCGATGTTGTTGTACTTCCTGCGAACGAAGAAGGACTATTTTGTCTTGAAAAATTTAAGGAATCGCTGCAAAAATACAAAGACCGTAGTTTTAAGATTGCCTCAATTACATCTTGTTCGAATGTTACCGGAATCAGAACGCCTTATCACGAAGTAGCTAAAATCATGCATCAAAATAATGGTGTTTGTTTTGTGGATTTTGCTTGTTCAGGACCTTATGTTGAAATTGATATGCATCCTGACGATGAGAGTTATTTGGACGCTATTTTCTTTTCGCCACATAAGTTTTTGGGTGGGCCAGGAACTTCGGGAGTTTTGATTTTCAACAAAAATCTGTATCATAATAATGTGCCCGATTGTCCGGGCGGCGGAACTGTAAGTTGGACCAATCCTTGGGGAGAACACAAATATATTGATAATATTGAGGATAGGGAAGATGGTGGGACTCCGGGTTTTCTTCAGGTGATTAAAACGGCTTTAGCGATTCAGTTGAAAGAACAAATGGGCGTGAAAAGCATCTTAGACAGAGAACATGAAATCGTGGAATATGTTTTTTCGGAACTGAATAATATTGGCAACATCCATATTTTGGCCAATCAACATCAGGAGAGACTCGGCGTAATTTCTTTTTATATTGATGAATTGCATTTCAACCTTGGCGTAA
>JAZKCP010000071.1:6410-10793 GCA_040388035.1 Bacteroidota bacterium
TTGGGATTCAAACTCGTGGCGGCTGCAGTTGTGCCGGAACTTATGGACATTACTTATTGCACGTCGACCAGGAAACGTCACATGATTTAGTTTGCCAAATCACTTCGGGAGATTTAATCAAAAAACCGGGTTGGATTAGAATGTCCATTCATCCAACAACGACAACAGAAGAAATTCAAATCGTTTGTGAAAGTATTAAAGCACTGGCAGAAAATCACAAGGAATGGGCTACAGACTACGAATACAATTTCAAAACGAATGAATTTGTGCATGAAAATGCCAAACTTCAGGAAAAAGAAATGGTAAAAGGATGGTTCAAATTTTAAGCCTCTTTATTTTTTCTATGCTTCCAACGCTTGTGTGTCCACAAATAAAATTCAGGCGCTTCTAATATTTGTTTTTCAACTCTTCTCAAAAAGTCGTCTGAGATATTATAATTGGGAACTTCTTTCGGATTATCTGACATAAGCTCAAACGTAGCTTCGTAATACCCGCGTTTTACCCTTTTGTTTTTCAAAAAAATCACATTCATATCAAAACGCTTAGCTAACATTTCGGCACCAGTATGAACGGGAACTTCTATTCCCATAAATGGAGCCCAATGATGTGCTTTGCTAGCTTGTGGAGACTGATCGCTGGCGAGGCCATAAACTCCCAAATGGTTTGTTCTGGAGTTTCGTTCGATGGTTGGAATCGTTTCTCTAGTAGTAATCAAGGTTGCTTTGAATCGCGAACGGATATTCCTTACCAGTTTGTCAAAATATTTATTAGACAATTTTTTATAAATACCATAACCCTCAAAAGTAATATGCCTGTTCATTGAAACGGCCCATTCATAGGAAGCATAATGGGCACAAAGCAATGCAATGCTTTTCCCTTTTTTTTCTAATTCCTGATAGAGTTCTAAATTAGTAAAGACAAATCGTTTGTCTATTTGTT
Organism: Bacteroidota bacterium; assembly: GCA_040388035.1. GTDB lineage: Bacteria > Bacteroidota > Bacteroidia > Flavobacteriales > Flavobacteriaceae > Flavobacterium. The sequence continues at coordinate 7,350 of JAZKCP010000071.1, forward strand.
TTTCGGAAATTGTCATTGTTTTTACCATTTCCAGAAACATATCACACATGTGGTGATAAAATTTTTTCTCAATACTTAATCTTTCCTTTTCCGATAAATGTGGTAAGGTCATAGCAATGTTATCGCGGACTACTTTTTTCCGATAGCCAAAAACATTGTAAACCAAAAAACAGACAAAATCAGAAAACAGATAAAGCAACGGAAACGGAAGTATCGAAATAAGCCAAATAATTGGGTAAGCTATAAGATAAATAAGTAACTGCATGTACTATAATTTTATGCAAATATAAAGTTTAAAGTTATTTTAACGTGTTCTATTTAACAATTGCTAAAGAAGTCTTATTTTTACTGAAATATTCAAAGATGGATAACATTTTTTTATTGGTTATAATTGCGGCTAATGTGCTAATAAGCATGAAGGGATTCAATGACGAATCCTTTTTTAGAAAGTATGAGTTTCACGTCGGAAGCATTCGTGCAGGAGAACAAATACGGATGATTTCCTCCGCATTTCTTCATGCTGATTTTGTCCATTTAGCATTCAACATGATTGCGCTTTATTCATTTGCTCCGGTCGTAACTCAAACTTTGGGAAATCCCACATTCCTGTTAATCTATGCTGGAAGTTTGATTTTTGGAAGTTTATTAACCATGGTTTTTCATGGTAATGAATATAGCTATCGCGCTGTTGGAGCTTCAGGTGCCGTTACCGGAATCATTTATTCCGCTATTTTATTGTATCCGGATATGACAATTGGAATCTTCGGAATTATACCTATGCCGGCTTATATCTTCGGAATTGCCTATTTGCTATACTCCATTTATGGAATGAAATCACGTAGGGATAACATTGGACACACTGCACACTTTGGTGGTGCAATTGGCGGTTACGCGATTACGTTGATAAAAGAACCAATACTTTTTGAACAAAGTACTTTTATGGTTATTCTTTTAGCAATTCCAATTATCATTCTTTTTGTAATGGCCAAAATGGGAAAGCTATAGTTGGCATAACTTTTGAAAAACACACACGAAGGCATTTGATATTAAGAAAATTAATTAATCGGAGCGCAGCGGAATAAAACAACAACCAAATAAAAAAGAGTATTATGAGAAAAGCATTTTTAATTACAGCAATTTTTTGTGCTATTGCATTGCAGGCACAAGCACAGGACCAAAAACCGCAAGTGCCACAAATTACGGTAACAGGTGAAGGTAAAGTAAAAATAGTTCCGGACCAGGCGGTAGTAAGTGTTGGGTTTCAAAACACTGGCAAAGACGCTAAGGAAGTAAAAAACCTTAACGATGAAGTTGTAGACAGGGTAATAAAGTTTTTAAAGAAATCAGGCATTCCTGCCACCGATTACAAAACAAACAACGTAAGCTTATACAAGAGCTATGATTATGAAAAAAAGAAGTATAATTTTCAGGCAAGTCAATCGTTAACAATTACACTTAAGGATCTATCCAAATACGATGAAATAATGATGGGATTGAATGACGCGGGAGTGAATTCAATTAGTGGTGTAGAATTCAAATCCTCTAAAATGGAAGAGTACGAAAGAGACGCGAGAAAAAAAGCCATTTTAGATGCCAAGCAAAAAGCGCAGGATTATGTTTCAGTTTTGAACCAAAAAATCGGAAAGGCACTATTGATTACAGATAATTCACAACCCTATAATCCACCACAGCCACTGTATAAAGGAATGATGGCAATGGCCACCGAAGCTGCTCAGTCAAGGGATACTTTAGCAGTTGGGGAATTAGAAATAAATACGAATGTAAGCGTGACGTTCGTTTTGGAATAGGAATTAGAAAAAACAATTTAAAAACTCTTCAGGAAACTGAGGAGTTTTTAAATTCCGTCAAATTGTAATTCGAAATTTTACAATAACTTTTAAAAAAAATATAACTTTTTCTGTAATAGGTGAAATATCTTTAGACTTCAAAAAATATAGAGATGAAAACAGCTATTCTAATCTTAAGCTTCTGCTTATCCGTTTTGGTTACTGCATGTAATAAAAAACAGCAGCCGTTAAAAACGAAAGCAGCCACAGGTGTTCCTGTTGAAACCTTGGCGCCAAATGCTGATTATAAACCTGCCTTTGAAGGCCAAACACGTATTCAGGGTGTAAAATCCAAAACACCTATTGAATTTAAAGTGCTGACCAAAAAACTGGAGAAGCCATGGGGAATAACGCCACTTCCTGATGGGCGTTTATTGATTACTCAAAAAGGAGGAACACTTCTCATAGCAAATAATTCAGGAGTTATAAGTGAAGAAATCACCGGGTTTCCCGAAGTAAATGATAAAGGCCAGGGCGGACTTTTAGACATAGCCATTGATCCCAATTTTGCTCAAAACCGTATGCTATATTGGACATTTTCAGAGAAGCTAAAACAAGGAAATCTTACGGCGGTGGCCAAAGGCCGTCTGGCAAATGACGAACGGACTATTGAAAACGCTACAGTAATTTATCGGGCTACGCCAGCTTATAATGGCGTGCTGCATTATGGTTCCCGAATACTTTTTGACAAAACAGGAAACCTTATTTTCAGTACAGGTGAGCGCTCGGATCCTGAAACGCGGCCTCAGGCGCAGTTTCTGAATTCAGCGTTAGGCAAAATAATTCGTATAACTGTTGATGGTAAGCCTGCTCCGGGCAATCCGTTTGAAAGCGATTCAAAAGCAAGACCGGAATTATATTCTTATGGACACCGAAATGTGCAGGGTTTGGCACTTCATCCCGTTACAGGAGATTTATGGGAAGGTGAAATGGGTCCACGTGGTGGTGATGAAATAAATCGAATTATCGCAGGGAAAAATTATGGCTGGCCAACCATGACTTACGGAATCGAATACGACGGGAATTCTATCGGAGAAAGTAAAACCCAAATGAACGGAATGGAACAACCAGTTTATTATTGGGATCCGGTAGTGTCTCCAAGTGGAATGACATTCTACAGTGGAAATTCTATCCCAGAATGGGAAAATAACCTCTTCATAGGTGGATTGAGTAGCCAACACATTGTACGATTAGTCATAGAAAACAATAAAGTTACCGGCGAAGAAAGACTTCTGGCCAATGAGGGAGAACGTTTCAGGGACGTGGCGCAAGGAAAAGACGGAGCACTCTATGCCATTACCGATAGTGGAAGACTTTACCGAATTAGCAAAAAATAGACAATCGAATAATAAAAAGCCCTGATAATTCAGGGCTTTTTATTATTTAGATTATTATAATTATTATTTAGGTAATGGCGATCCAACAGGCGTACCGCATACGTGTCCTGGCTGTCCGTGTGGCGGGTTCATACCAGGCGCTGTCGCAGCGGGCGCATCGGTGCTTAGTATTGCCGGAGCACTAGATGGTTGGGTTGTTGACGTTGAAGTTGGAGTAGGTGTAGTAGTCGTCGTATATGTCGCCTTTCCCGGAACAGCTG
>JAZKCP010000072.1:0-3058 GCA_040388035.1 Bacteroidota bacterium
ACTAAAACAAAGGAGGATGCAATATCTTCTTTTTTATTTGAACTTATTATCCATGTATTGTTTCCTTATTGCCATAATTAGCAATTACTTGAGCTTCGAACGCAATCCATTCGCGCCAGCGTTTTTCAACATCAATGCCTTTGCCGTATTTTCGGGCATATGTTATAAAAGTGGTATAATGCCCAGCTTCGCTTTCCATCAATTCCCTGTAGAATTTTGACAGTTCTTCATCCTGAATATTTTCTGAAAGCACTTTAAAGCGTTCACAGCTCCTGGCTTCAATCATAGCTGAAAAAAGTAGTCTTTCTACCAAACCGGAAACACGGCTTCCGTTATTGCTTCGTTTCATGTATTGCGCCAACTCGTTTACATAATCGTCCTTGCGTTCACGACCGAGTTTCAATCCACGCTTTTTTATAATGTCGTGAACCTGCTCAAAATGATCCAGTTCTTCTTTGGCCAACGCCAATAAATCGGTAACCAAATCTTCGTATTCAGAATTGTTGGTAATAATTGTTATTGCATTCGTTGCCGCTTTTTGTTCGCACCAGGCGTGATCAGTCAGGATCTCTTCTATATTTTTCTCAACGATGTTTACCCATCTTGGATCGGTTGGCAATTCTAAACGTAGTACTCCCATTTTTTTTAGTCTTAAAGTTTGAAAGTCGAAAGTCGAAAGTCATAGAAATTGATGCTTCTTTGTGACTTTCGACTTTATGACTTTTGACTTATTTTTTAGTAAACAAAGATGGCCCTTTCGCTCATCATGTCGTTTACTTCGTCTGCCATTTCTTCTAACAATTCATCGTTCGCAGCATTTGTTATTGCCCTGTCGATTAAATCAACGATTGCTTCCATATCACTTTCTACCATTCCACGTGTAGTGATTGCCGGAGTTCCAACTCTGATTCCGGAAGTTACAAATGGTGATTTATCATCAAACGGAACCATGTTTTTATTTACTGTGATTTCGGCTTTGCCTAAAGCAATTTCGGCATCCTTACCTGAAATATTTTTGTTTCTTAGGTCGATTAACATCATGTGATTATCTGTTCCGCCAGAGATTATGTTATATCCTCTTTTTACAAACGCTGCCGCCATTGCTTTGGCATTTTTTTGCACCTGCATTGCATACGTAAAAAACTCATCTGATAAACATTCACCAAAAGCCACTGCTTTCGCTGCAATGATATGTTCCAATGGACCACCTTGATTTCCTGGGAAAACTGACATATCCAAAACATGTGACATCATTCTGATTTCTCCTTTTGGAGTTTTCAAACCCCATGGATTTTCGAAATCTTTCCCCATCATGATAATTCCGCCTCTTGGTCCGCGTAACGTTTTGTGTGTTGTAGTCGTAACAATATGGCAATGTGGAATTGGGTCATTCATCAAACCTTTGGCAATTAAACCTGCAGGATGTGAAATATCGGCTAATAAAAGTGCGCCAACGCTGTCTGCAATTTCACGGAAACGTTTAAAATCCATATCGCGTGAATAAGCAGAAGCTCCGGCGATTATCATTTTTGGCATTTCCCTTGTCGCCACTTCCTGAATTTTATCATAATTCAACACACCTGTTTCCTGGTCAACACCATAAAAAACAGGGCTATACAATTTTCCTGAGAAATTAACCGGAGAACCATGCGTCAAATGTCCGCCATGCGATAAATCAAATCCAAGGATTTTATCACCAGGTTTTAAACAAGCTGCATAAACAGCAGTATTTGCCTGTGAACCTGAATGAGGCTGAACGTTTACATAATCAGCACCAAAAAGCTCCTTGGCTCTGTCAATGGCAATCTGTTCAATTACATCTACTACTTCGCATCCACCATAATATCTTCTTCCGGGATAACCTTCTGCATATTTATTGGTAAGTACTGAACCAGCTGCTTCCATCACTTGGTCGCTTACAAAGTTCTCAGAGGCAATAAGTTCAATTCCGTGTATTTGTCTGTCTTGTTCCTCAAGAATAAGGTCAAAAATTTGTTTGTCGCGTTGCATTTGAAAATATTTCGATTAATTGTGTTCAAAATTACGAAAATCGTTTGGTAAATTAATAGTTAATGATATATTTGATTACTAATTTTTCAACAACTAATTCAACACAACATGCCTTCTACTACCAACAATCCCAAACGAAAATCCTGGCTTACTGTCCCCAAAGACAGCGACTTCCCAATTCAGAATATTCCGTTTGGTGTTTTCTTAACCAAAGACGATGTCATCACAATCGGAACAAGGATTGGTGATTATGCTATCGATTTGGGTGCTTTGCAACAATTAAATTATTTTGACGGAATTGATCTGACTGATGATATGTTCATGCAGGATACTTTGAATGATTTCATTTCAGACGGAAAAAAAACCTGGCGGTTAGTCCGCAATCGAATTGGTGATATTTTTGACCACAACAATGCAACGCTAAGGGATAATACGGAACATCGCGAAATTGTTATTTTCAAAATGGAAGATGTGGAAATGCAGCTTCCAGTTCTAATTGGCGACTATACCGATTTTTATTCGAGTAAAGAACACGCTACTAACGTGGGGAAAATGTTCCGCGATCCTGAGAATGCTTTGTTGCCAAACTGGCTTCATATTCCCGTAGGTTATCATGGAAGAAGCTCGACCATTGTCCCATCAGGAATTCCTGTTCATCGCCCTATGGGACAAACCTTGCCAAATGGAGAAAGCACTCCTGTTTTTGGACCTTCCCGTTTGATAGATTTTGAATTGGAAACCGCTTTTGTTACGACAGATGCCAACGTGATGGGAGAAAATATCCCAATAAGCGAAGCCGAAGATTATATTTTCGGGATGGTTTTATTGAATGACTGGAGCGCGCGCGATATCCAGAAATGGGAATATGTACCACTTGGGCCATTTTTGGCAAAAAACTTTGCTTCATCAATTTCTCCGTGGATAGTAACTATGGATGCTCTGGAACCATTTAGGATTAAAGGTCCAAAACAGGAACCAACGCCTTTGCCTTATCTGCAGCAAAAAGGAAAAAACACTTATGATATCAATTTAGAGGTATATATCGAAC
>JAZKCP010000072.1:3068-3554 GCA_040388035.1 Bacteroidota bacterium
CCTGAAAATGTAGAGCCTACATTGGTTTCAAAATCCAACTTCAAATATATGTATTGGTCAATGGCACAACAGCTTACACACCATACATCCAATGGATGCCGTATAAATTCTGGCGACATGATGGGTTCGGGAACCATTTCCGGTCCAACGCCTGATAGTTTTGGCTCGATGCTCGAATTAACCTGGGGCGGAAAAAATCCAATCAAAATGAATGACGGAAGCGAGCGCAAATTTATCAATGACAATGATTCCGTTACTATGAAAGGCTATTGCGAAAATAGTTCGGTGCGAATTGGTTTTGGTGAGGTTTGCAGTAAATTATTGCCGCCATTCGTTAGAAAATAAATACTTCAATACAACAGATTACAATACAACTAAATTAAAATGAAAAATACAGCGTTGACACACGTACACGAAAGTTTAGGTGCCAAAATGGTTCCGTTTGCAGGATACAATATGCCGGTGCAATATGAAGGCGTAAATACC
>JAZKCP010000073.1:0-5244 GCA_040388035.1 Bacteroidota bacterium
TTGGTACCTAACAAACAAAAAATGAATAGTATTAATGAGACAATCTTTGTTGTAGACTTCATAAGGATTGATTAAATGTGTTTGAAAAGAAAGCTTCGCTAATGTACGAAAAAAAGCCACCCGAATAAACGAATGGCTTTTCAAACTAACAATTAAGTTCTAACTAAAAACAATAACTATTTTTCGCTACTAATTTTGTTGTGATTGTTTCTCTCAATCCCACAATATTAGGCATGTTGGTATATTTTGTAAAACGGCGCAATCCCATAAGCATCATACGCTGTTCATCGCCTTCAGCAAAAGAAATAATGCTTTCCTTTCCTTTTTGGGTTACGACGTCAACGGCTTTGTATAAGTATAATTTGGCCATCGCAATCTGTTCTTTCACATTAGCTTCGCCTTCTTTTTTAGCTAGCTTTTCGGTTCGCAGAATGGTACTTTCTGCCATGTAGATTTCAATTAAGATGTCAGCTGCAGCGGTTAATAATTGTTGGTGCCCATCTAAATCAGGTCCGTATTTCTGAACTGCGCCACCGGCAACCATTAGGAATGCTTTTTTCAATTTGCCTATGAGTTCTTTTTCTTCTGAAAACAATTCAGAATAATCCGGAACATCAAATGATGGTATGCCCATCAGTTCTTCCTGCACTTTTGAAGCCGGGCCTAATAAATCGACATGCCCTTTCATCGCTTTTTTGATTAGCATTCCAACAGACAACATTCGGTTTATTTCGTTTGTGCCTTCATAAATGCGGGCAATACGCGCATCACGCCACGCGCTTTCCATAGGTGTGTCTTCTGAGAATCCCATTCCACCGTAAATCTGTATTCCTTCGTCAGCACAGTTTTGAATATCTTCCGAGACTGCTACTTTCAAAATAGAACATTCGATAGCAAATTCCTCAACACCTTTTAATTCCGCTTCCTGATGTGAAGCACCTTCCTGTTCGCGTAATTTTATTCGGGTTTCAATATCTTTTGCTGCACGGTAGGTTGCACTTTCTCCGGCATAAGCTGAAGTTGCCATTTCTGCCAATTTATATCTTATAGCACCAAAGGTCGAGATTGGAACATTAAACTGAATTCTTTCGTTAGCGTAATTCACAGCGTTAGAAGTTACACGGCGTTGGGCATCCAAACAGGCGGCAGCTAATTTAATACGACCAACATTCAACGCATTCATGGCGATTTTGAAACCTTCACCACGTCCGGCAAGCATATTTTCTACAGGAACTTTTGTTTCGTTAAAAAATACCTGACGGGTTGAGGAAGCTCTGATTCCCAATTTGTGTTCTTCCTCATTCATGCTGATTCCATTGGTTGGGTCATTCTCAATAATAAAACCGGTAATGTTCTTATCATCTTCGATTCGGGCAAACACGATAAACAATGAACAAAACCCGGCATTTGATATCCACATTTTGCCTCCGGTAATGCTGTAATATTTTCCATCAGCAGACAGCACGGCTTTTGTTTTTCCTGAGTTGGCATCCGAACCTGCTCCGGGTTCTGTCAAACAGTAGGCGCCAAACCACTCGCCGGAAGCTAATTTAGGAACGTATTTTTGCTTTTGTTCTTCGGTACCGTATAAGGTAATTGGCATCGTTCCGATTCCGGTATGTGCTCCAAAAGCTGTCGAAAACGAACCCGTAGCTCCAGAAATATAATCACAAACGAGACAAGTATCTACGAATCCCATTCCCATCCCGCCATAAGCTTCGGGAACAGAAACACTCAGGAAACCCATGTCACCAGCTTTCTTCATTACTTCTTCAGTAAACGCATAATCTTTTGCCTCAAAGCGGTTCTTGTTTGGCCAAATTTCTTTGTCAACGAACTCTTTCACAGAATCACGCATCATGATTTGCTCTTCTGAGAAATCTTCAGGAGTGAAGACGTCTTCACATTTGGTTTCTTTTACTAGGAATTGACCTCCTCTTGTTATATCGCTCATGGCTTTATTATTTTGATTTTTGAATTTATTATTTTAATTAAATCTGTAATGAAAAATTACATTGTTTGAAAAATTATTGTTTACCGAATTAATACTGTAATTGGTATTTAATCCCATTCCGAATTTCTTGGTGAAATAAAATTTGGTGTTTACCCTCAACGGAAATGAGATGGCGTTATCATGTCCAATATTGGGATCTTTACTGTTTTGATCATAATAGCCTATACCAGCAAATCCTTCAAAACGCAGCCAATTGACTGCTTTCCATTCCCTTCCGTATAACAAGTTAAATTCCTCAAAAGTGTACGTTGGCCCGTCGAGGAGTTTAACACTTGCACCACCTAGATAAGATGCGGTAATTAAGTTTTTCCCTAAAGAAACTGTAAGGTCTGTGAAAAAGGAGAGTCCATCTCTACCATTAATATCCTTCTGAAAATGGAATGTTCCCAAACCGACGTTTGCTGCATGTAATTTAATTTTAGAACCGCTCTCTTGTGCTTTCGCTGTTAAAGAACTTAAGGCAATTGCTGTAATGAAGATGGTTTTTTTCATTTCGTTTCAGTTAACTTATAATAGCTCATAGACACCCGCTGCACCTTGTCCTGTTCCGACACACATGGAGACTAATCCGTATTTATCGCCACGTCGTTTCATTTCGTCAAATAATTGTACCGATAGTTTTGCTCCTGTACAACCCAATGGATGTCCTAAGGCAATTGCGCCACCGTTAACGTTTACGATATCAGGATTCAATCCCAATTCTCTTGTTACGGCTAGTGCCTGTGAAGCAAACGCTTCATTTAATTCAATTAAGTTAATGTCGTTTAGTTTTAAACCTGCCTGAGCCAAAGCTTTTGGAATGGCTTTTACCGGTCCGATTCCCATGATTCTTGGTTCGACCCCAGCTGCGGCATAACTCACCATGCGAGCGATGGGAGCGAGGTTCAATTCCTTTACCATGTCTTCACTCATGATTAATACAAAGGCTGCGCCGTCACTCATTTGTGAAGAACTTCCGGCGGTCACACTGCCATCTGCTGCAAAAACAGGTTTTAGTTTAGCCAACGCCTCCAAATTTGTATCGGCTCTTGGGCCTTCGTCTTTAGTTACTGTATAAGACTTGGTTTCTTTTTTTCCATTTTCATTAATGAATGTTTGCTCAATCGTAATCGGAACAATCTGTTTGTCAAATTTACCTTCGGCTTGTGCTTTGATGGCTTTTAGATGTGAGTTTAAGGCAAAGGCATCCTGGTCTTCACGCGAAACGTTGAATTGTTTGGCAACCGCTTCAGCAGTCAATCCCATTCCCCAATAGTAGTCTTCATGGCCTTCGGCAGCGACAGCATAATCCGGAGTGGGTTTGTAACCGCCCATCGGAATGAAAGACATGCTTTCGGCGCCGCCGGCGATAATACAATCTGCCATGCCGCTTTGTATTTTGGCCGTTGCCATTGCAATGGTTTCCAGTCCGGAAGCGCAGTATCGGTTCACCGTTACACCCGGAACATCGGTTACTTTTAATCCCATTAGCGAAATCAACCGTGCTACGTTTAATCCCTGTTCGGCTTCGGGCATGGCATTTCCTACCATGACATCATCGATTCTTGTTTTGTCAAAATCAGGCAGTTCATTCATCATAAACTGTATGGTTTCGGCAGCCAATTCATCGGGACGCTTGAAACGAAAAACCCCTTTAGGAGCTTTCCCAACTGCTGTTCTGTATGCCTTTACTATATATGCTGTTTTCATATTTTTCTTTTTAAGATGGTAGATGGAGAGATGATAGATGATAGACTCTTTCTCTATTTTCTCCTCGTCTATTATCTATTATCTAATTCCTAAGTGGTTTCCCTTTGGTTAACATAAACTGAATACGTTCCAATGTTTTTCTTTCTGTGCACAAACTCAAAAAGGCTTCCCTTTCGATATCCAATAAGTATTGTTCTGATACTAATGATTCTTCTGATAAATCACCACCAGCCATTACGTAAGCCAGTTTGTTGGCTATCTTTTGGTCATGCTCCGATATGTATTTTCCGGCTACCATTTGATCGGTTCCGACTAAGAACATTCCCATGGCCTGTTTGCCCAACACTTTTACATCGGTTCTTCTGATAGGTTGTGTATAACCGGCTTCTGCCATTATGAGTGCGTGTTTCTTGGCTTCTGCGATTTGCCTGTCTTTGCTGACTACAACAACGTCTTTTCCTTTTTGAAGGATTCCGGTATCGAAGGCTTCATAAGCAGATGTCGACACTTTCGCCATAGCCACGGTTAAGAAATACTCCTGCAGCACATTCAGCTCCACATCGTTCTTACGGAACAAATCGGAAGCACGCAACGCCATTTCCTTAGAACCGCCACCGCCCGGAATTACGCCGACTCCGAATTCAACAAGTCCAATATAACTCTCGGCAGCAGCCACAACTTTATCAGCGTGTAAAGTCATTTCGCAACCGCCACCCAAGGTCATTCCGTGAGGTGCGACAATCACAGGAATTGATGAATAACGAACACGCATCATCGTATCCTGGAACATCTTGATGGCCATATTCAGTTCTTCGTATTCCTGTTCGACCGCCATCATGAATATCATCCCGATATTGGCACCGACCGAGAAATTCGCTCCCTGGTTTCCGATAACCAAACCACTGTATTCTTTTTCGGCAATGTCGATCGCTTTGTTGATTCCGACTAAAACATCACCGCCAATCGTATTCATTTTAGACTGGAATTCTAAATTTAGGATTCCGTCGCCTAAATCGTGCAGAACCGCGCCGCTGTTGCTCCAGACTTTCTTGCTTTCGCGGATGTTGTTCAGTATAATAAAGCTGTCCTGTCCCGGAACTTTGACTTCTGATTTTGTTGGAATATTATAATAGTAAGTAGCACCTTCTTTTACAATATAAAAACTAGCTATACCTGAAGCTAACATTTCATTTACCCAGGCAGCGGGTTTGTAGCCTTCGTCTTCCATCAGCTCGATTCCTTTTTGAACGCCAATGGCGTCCCATATCTCAAACGGACCGTTTTCCCAACCGAAACCTGCTTTCATAGCATCGTCAATTTTGTAGAAGTCGTCTGTGATTTCGGGAACACGGTTGGAAACATAGGCAAACATCGCTGAGAAATTCTTTCTGTAGAAATCGCCAGCCTTGTCTTTTCCTTTTACCAGAACTTTGAATCTGTCAATTGGCTTGTCAATGGTTTTGGTTAGTTCCAATGTGGCGAATGACGCTTTCTTTGCCGGACGGTATTCCATCGTATCTAAATCCAAAGACAGGATATCC
>JAZKCP010000074.1:0-7571 GCA_040388035.1 Bacteroidota bacterium
TCGGCTGCCGCGAAGGCGATTGCGGAGCCTGTACCGTTTTGATTGGCTCAATGAAAAACGGAAAACTCGAATACATGAGTGCCACTTCCTGCCTGACGCCATTGCCAAACATTCATGGAAAACACGTTGTTACCGTCGAAGGTTTGAATCTGCCAAACAAATTAAACCAGGCACAACAAGCGATGGTCGATTGTTCGGGAACACAATGCGGATTTTGTACACCGGGTTTTGTCAATTCGATGTGTGGGTTTGCATTAACCTGTTCGGAACCAACTTTGGAAAATGCAATCAGCGCTATTGATGGTAATATTTGCCGTTGTACTGGTTACAAAACTATCGAAAGAGCATCGGCAAGATTGGCTGAAAAACTGCAAACCAAAGACAAAAACAATTCCATGTCATGGCTTGTTGCAAATGAGTTTGTGCCGGATTATTTTTTAGATATCGAAGAAAGGGTAAAAGCAATCAAAACCGATGAATACAATTCAAATGGTATGATTCCAATTGGTGGCGGAACTGATTTGTATGTTCAGAAACATGACGATTTGCACGAGTACGATTTGGGTTATTTATTCGATAAAAGTGAATTAAACGGAATTTCATTTGATGTAAATACCTGCATTCTGAAATCATCTGCTACGGTTACTGATTTGATGGAGAATGAACGATTGTTGGAAACCATTCCAAATTGGTATAAACATCTAAAATTACTTTCCTCAACACCAATCCGAAACATCGCAACCATAGCCGGAAACATCGCCAACGGTTCACCAATTGGTGATTTCACGATTATCCTTTTGGCAATGAAAGCAAAACTGACATTGACCAATAAAGCCAAAGAAAGCCGCCAGTTGATGCTGAAGGATTTTTATACAGGTTATAAAACCTTTAATAAGGCCGCGGACGAAATCATAACAGAGATTGTATTTGAATTGCCATTAAATGGAATCAAATTCAATTTCGAAAAAGTCTGTAAAAGACAGTATCTTGACATTGCGAGCGTGAATTCTGCAATCTCAATTGCAACTGATGGAAATAATATCATCGAAGCACATGCATCTATGGGTGGAGTAGGACCAATACCGAAATATCTGTCAAAGACCTGCGAGTTTTTGGCAAACAAATCAACATCGATATCAATAATAAAAGAAGCTGAAGCAATTTTGCAAACAGAATTGTCACCAATCAGCGATGCGCGTGGTACCGAAGCCTATAAAAGATTATTGGGACGCCAGTTGTTCTTCGCCCATTTTATCACACTTTTTCCTGAAACCATTAAAATGGAAGACCTGATATGATTAATATAGACGCACATAATCACGTAAAAGGAAAGTCCATTTATCTGGATGATATTCAGGAACTGCAAGGGACTTTATATGCACTTCCGTTTGATTCAGCTGTGGCTCATGCCAAAATAAAAAGCATTGATCTTGATGCAGCCATGAACGCTCACGGAATCGTTTCCGTTATCACTGCAAAGGATATTCCGGGAGAAAACCAAATTGGTGGAATCATTCCCGACGAACCTTTATTGGCAGATGGCGAAGTACACTTCCGTGGACAGGTTATCGCAATAATCGTAGGAACATCGGAACATCATTGCCGTCAGGCTTCGAAGCTGATTAAGGTTGATTACGAAGAGCTTCCTGTAATTGTTGATCCAAGAGTAGCACAGGCGCAAGGCAAACTTATAATGCCACCGCGACAATTTAAACTTGGTGACACGGAATCTGCATGGTCGCAATGTGATCATATTTTTGAAGGAAGAAGCGATGTCAACGGACAGGAACATTTATACATAGAAACACAAGGCGCGTACGCACGTCCAAAAGAAGATGGAAGTATTCTCATATCTTCATCTACACAAGGTCCGACAGCCGTTCAAAGAATGGTAGCAAGAGTACTTGGAATTCCAATGCACAAAGTTGAAATCGACACTGTTCGTTTGGGTGGCGGTTTTGGCGGAAAGGAAGATCAGGCAACACCTTGGGCTGTGATGGTTGCGCTTGCAACACAGCTTTTAAACAAACCAGTAAAAATGGCGATGCATCGGATGGACGACATGCGAATGACAGGAAAACGTCATCCGTATTCCGCAGATTTTAAAATTGGACTGAATAAGGAATATAAAATCATTGCCTACGAAGTAACGCATTACCAAAACGCCGGAGCGGCAGCCGATTTATCGCCCGCCGTTATGGAGCGAACGTTATTCCATTCGACCAACGCTTATTTTATTCCGAATGTGATTGCGAAAGCGTATAGCTGTAAAACCAATCTGCCTCCAAATACTGCTTTCCGTGGATTTGGTGGGCCACAGGGAAAGTTTGCCATTGAAGCCGCCATTGTAAAAGCTGCTGAATCGTTAGGAATAAATCCGTCGGTAATCCAAAAAGCAAACCTGGTTGTCGATGGCGATGAATTGTCTTATGGACAAATATTGCAACAGGTCGAAGCAACAAACAGTTGGGAAACCTGTATGAAAAATTACGACTATGATGCCCAAAAAACAAGAGTAGCCGAATTCAATAAAACCAATAAACGTTTCAAAAAAGGATTGGCAATTCAGCCGATTTGTTTCGGAATTTCTTTTACCAATACGATGATGAACCAGGCACGTGCTCTAGTACATATTTACCACGACGGAAGTGTTGTCGTGAGTACGGGTGCCGTAGAAATGGGGCAAGGAGTCAACACCAAAATGCTCCAGATAGTTACACAGGCTTTCGGAATAAAGTCATCACGTGTCCGTATCGAATCTACAAATACGCTTCGTATTGCGAATACCTCACCAACAGCAGCAAGTGCAGGAGCAGACCTTAATGGAAAAGCTTTGGAAATGGCATGCAAAGCTTTGTTGGGAAGACTGATTGCGGTTGCCCAAAAGGAACTGAATATTGAGAAAATCCAACTTAATGATGAATTTGTTTTTGCCAATGATAAAGCTACAGAAATCAGCTGGACCGATTTGGTAATGAAGGCATTTGTACTGAGAGTAGCATTAAGCGAGCATTCACACTATGCGACGCCAATAATCAATTACGATAAAACCAAGGAAAAAGGGCATCCATTTGCCTACCATGTTTACGGGACTTCAATTCACGAAGTAACTGTTGATTGCCTGAAAGGAACTTACGAATTTGACTGCATCAATATTGTACACGATTTCGGAAAAAGCATGAATACCGATATCGACAACGGTCAGATTGAAGGCGGACTAGTGCAGGGAATTGGCTGGATGACGCTCGAGGAAATTGTCTACAACGATCAGGGAAGACTGCTATCCAATGCATTGTCGACTTATAAGGTTCCTGATATTTATTCGGTGCCAAAAGTTATTAATATCAAACATCTGGAAACCGAAGGGCACGATTTGGCAATAAAGAAATCAAAAGCAGTAGGCGAGCCACCATTAATGTACGGAATAGGCGCTTATTTTGCCATTCGAAACGCAATAAAAGCCTTTAATCCCGATGCGGATTTGGCGATTAATGCACCTTATACACCAGAGAAAGTTTTAATGGATTTATATCGAAAGTAATTTTATAGTTATGGGAACTAAAAAGCAATTGTCACAGGAACAATCTTCAGCACTTCTCAAAATATTGAAGGCCCGTTTTGAGAAAAACATGAATCGCCATAAAGGCATTGACTGGTCTAAAATACAGGTAAAACTGGAAGCAAATCCTGAAAAACTTTGGTCACTCAACGAAATGGAAGTAACCGGCGGTGAACCAGATGTTGTCGGTCAGAACGCTAAGACAAAGGAATTCATTTTTTATGATTGTTCAGTCGAAAGCCCTAAAGAACGCAGAAGTTTTTGCTATGACCACAAAGCATTGGAAGCAAGGAAGGAGCACAAGCCAAAAGACAGCGCCATAAATGTGGCAGCTGAAATAGGTGTCGAACTTTTAACCGAAGAACAATATCGTGAACTACAGCAATTAGGGAATTTTGATTTAAAAACTTCGAGTTGGGTAAAAACCCCTGACGATATCAGGAAACTGGGTGGTGCGCTCTTTTGTGACAGACGTTATGACAAGGTTTTTCTTTATCACAACGGTGCGGATTCGTATTATGCTGCCCGAGGATTTCGTGGAGCGTTAAGAGTTTGATGGATAAAATAGCTATGACTTACTAATCAATAAATTTTAATCAAATGAATATATTAGATGAACGGTGGAAAAGACTTATTATTAGTATCTTTTTAGGAGGCCTTATTTCAAAAGGCCTAGGTTTCCTGACAATCAGGAAAGTAGAAATTAGTGCACTTCTCATTACTGTAATGTTATATATAATGTTGACACGAATGTATAACAGAAGCCAAAAAGGAATAGAAAAATAAAACGAAAAATAAAACTACTTAATTAGATTCCTTTTACAGTAGTTCCTAATGCCAAAACAATAAAACCAACAAGCAATAGCGTGTAGTCATATTCTTTTAATACCTGAACATCGGCATAATGTCCAATAATTCCAAGTATACCGCAAATCAATCCAATAATCCAGGTAATTTTCTTTGGTGCTGAAGGGTTATTCATAGTGATGGGTCCGTATTTTAATTTGTTGCGGATAATCAAATGTAACCTAACTATTCGAATAAAGTGGCTATTCCGATTAAATAATCAAACTGTTCACTACCTTCCGCCCATTGCCAACTATTTTCCAGCCCTGTTTTCCAAAATCTTCTTAAACGAACGGCCTCTGATTTCATCTAACGTCAGTCCTGTTGCCAAAACCTCTTCTTCGGTAATTGCTCCACTGTTCAGCGCACGAAGGAAATAATTCAACAATCCCTGTCCGGTTGCGGCATCGTCAAATACGTCACCAATCAAAGTCGCACGCGCCGCTTTATCCACAAAGGTTTTCAAACGGTCAACTGCATCGTCATAGCTTTCCAAAAAGAACGCATATACTGCCGCGTAACGCATTGGGAATTGCGCCGGGTTCAAATCCCATCCTTGGTAATAGCCATTCCACAACGAATGACGGATATGATCGTAGCCTTTTTTCCAGGCTCTGTGAACGACTTCCATATTTTCTTTTTCCTGTTGTGGAGTCAAATCGCCACGGTGCGGACCTATAGGCATTGTATTCGTAGCACCATCGCTCAGCCAGATTCCGGTGTGGGCCAGCGCCACTTTGGTAACATGATGCGCAAAATCACAAACCGGATGATCCATTTCCTGGTATTTAGCCGTGATACTGCAGCTTGCCGTATAATCATAAGTCCCGAAATGCATTGCGATACATCTTCCTTGCGCCGCTTTTATAAAACGGTATAATGGATTAGTTCCATGAATGTCCATAATAGCCTGTGTAGTTTCCACCATCATTTCCATTTTGAGCGTTCCCGTTTCTAAACCCAGTTCTTCTTCCAGAATCGTCATGAAGTCTGCTAAGGTTTCAGGTTGTTCCGGAATAGTAACTTTTGGCAACATAACCACAAAATTGTCCGGTAGTTTTCCGCCGGTTTCTTTTATTAATGTGGAAACAAAAATGTCTAAAGTCCGCAAACCTCTTTCCTTCATTTCTTCGGTAAACGGCTTGATTCGAATTCCGATAAACGGCGAAAGCGTGTTGTCTTTCATTCCCTTGGCAACTTCTTTGGCCGTACTTTCAGCAGTTGCATCTTCTTCTTCATTGCTGCGGTTTCCGTAACCGTCTTCAAAATCAATACGGAAATCCTCAATCGCTTCCGATTTTAATTTGGCCACAACCTTATCATAAATGCGTTTGCTGAAATCACTTCCGCCCGTCAGGCCAAAAGCTTTTCCGAAAACTTCATGGTTGGGTGCGTAGGTTTCTAATATTTCCAAAGCGCGATGTCCCAATGCAATCGGCGCATCCGACTTAAATAGGTTTGCACCACCATATAATGTATGGACAGGCTGGCGCTCGCTTCGGTCACCCGGATATATTTCATTGAAAGTCGAATTGGCTTTGCTTAAACTGTTGAACAATTGTTCTTTTTTATTGGAAGGAATTGTCATTTGAGTTATGAATTATGAGTTATAAATTATGAGTTATTTTTAGGAGCTGTTCCCGCTTTCCGCGCTACATGGTAGCTAGCTGCAATCGGGGCTAGGGCATTTAACTTCCGCGGTAAGTACTATATCCAAAAGGATTGACCAACAAAGGAACGTGATAATGGCTTTCATCAAAAGTGCTGAAAATGATTTCCACTTTTGGATAAAAGGTTTTGGTATTTGCTTTCGAATAATAGCCTCCGGTGTCGAAAACCATTTTATATGTATCAGGTTTTAAGTTTCTTTCCTGTGCCAATAAATCCGGAATCCTCCCGTCAGGATTTGTAATTCCCTGAGCAATGGTTTGCCAAACATTATTTCTAAACGCCTGTAATCTTATCGAGATATCTTTTCCGGGAATTCCTGTCGAGGTGTCTAACACGTGAGTGGTAATCTGGCTTACTTTCAGGAAACTAAAATCGCCATCAGGCAGCATCTTTTTGAAACGGATAATGGATATTTTTTGCTGTTCTCCCATAGCGATATGCAGTTCTTCTTCAGCGGTGTTTTGCAAACGGTCATTCAGTAACGCCAACATTTCCGTTGCCGATTTCCCGGTGGCACAAACAATAAAGATGAAACCGTTTTTGGTTTCGTAATCGGTGTTGGCTTTCGCCAGATGTTGAATAGTTTCCTGCGTCGCTACTGCTACGCCGGCTTGTTCTTTCCCTGCAAACTTTTCAGTCAGGCTTTTTATATCGCCAATTTTAGGGTGGTGAGTAAAAGACTCGCACCAGTCTACCTCATTGCATTGCTCATACCATATTTTAGACGACAAATCCACCAACTGCTTTTCGGAGGCAAAAGGAAAATGTTCCATCATCAAATCTGTCCATTCTGTTGAACCACAGCAGTTGAATAATTCTTTCCATGCGGTTTCTTCGGGTAACGTATTAAATGCTAATAAATTCATATCGTCATTATTTTAGGCTTGCGCCTTGTTCAATCCAGCACCGAATTGCGTTTCGTTCTTCTTCGGTCATGTTGGTTTTATTATTCTGAGGCATGGTTTTGGTAATTACAACGCGCTGCATAATCAAATCTCTTTTATTGTAAATATCCTGTGGTGTATCATATTTCACTCCGTTTGGAGCCACTTTATTTGCCTCATCCGTTGGAGTGGAAGAGTGACATGCTACGCAACGCTTTTGGATAATTTCATTTACTTCTGTAAAGCTAACTTCTTTTTTGCATTCATACGGATTCGTACTTGGCGCAGAAATAAAACAGGCCGCCAAAAGAATCACTACAGAAACAGGAAGTATCCATACGTTCAGCTGCTTTTGTTCCTTTAGGTTCAGATAGTGTTTTACTCCGGCTGCACCTAATGAAATTATCGCCAGCATCAACCACGGATATTCATACCCAAAGGTAGACGGAAAGTGATTACTAACCATCACGAATAACACAGGTAACGTAAAATAATTATTGTGTAACGAACGCGCTAAGGCTTTTTTACCTAAACTCGGATCTAACGGAATTCCTAATTTGGCACACCGCACCATTTCCTTTTGTCCCGGAATAATTACAAAGAACACATTA